>JAENWR010000160.1 GCA_016649895.1 Acidimicrobiia bacterium
CGTCAGATGTGTATAAGAGACAGACCTCGTGCTCGGCGACGACCTCAAGGACCAGGTCCTCCAGGTCATCGAGCGGGGCCGCAACCGCGAGCTCGTCCTCGACACCTGGGGCATGGGTGGTCCCGGCTCGCGCAGCCGCGGCACCACCGCCCTGTTCGCCGGGCCGTCCGGCACCGGCAAGACCCTGTCGGCCGAGGTCATCGCCGGCGAGCTCGGTGTCGACCTCTACGTCATCGACCTGTCGAACGTGGTCGACAAGTACGTCGGCGAGACCGAGAAGAACCTCGGCCGGGTGTTCGACGAAGCCGAGGGCATCAGCGGCGTGCTGTTCTTCGACGAAGCCGACGCCCTCTTCGACAAGCGCTCCGACGTGAGCGACGCCCACGACCGCCACGCCAACGTGGAGACCGCGTACCTCCTGCAGCGGATGGAGCAGGTCGACGGCATCGCCATGCTGGCCACGAACCTGCGGGCCAACATCGACGAGGCGTTCACCCGGCGGCTCGACATCATCGTGCACTTCACCACGCCCGACGCCGAGCAGCGCGAGCTGCTGTGGCGCCGCCACCTCCCCGACACGCTGCCCCAGAGGCCCCACCTCGACCTGCGGTTCCTCGCCGAGCAGTTCGACCTCGCCGGCGGCGTCATCCGCAACATCACGCTCACGGCCGCCCACCGGGCCGCCCAGCGGCGAGACGCGGTGACGATGGGCGATCTCATCCGGGCCACCGCCACCGAGTACACCAAGATGGGCCGGCTGTTCGACCTCGCCAGCTTCGGCCACTACGCCGACGAGCTCGCCGAGTGACCGCCTGAGGCAACGGTCACCCCGCCTTCGTGTCGGCGGGGGTCCGGCAGTAGCGTTCGATCGACCCAGGAGGTCCCGGTGTCCGACACCCCGACGCCCACCGACGAGCGCGGCGAACCCACGAGCCCCGGCGAGAGCGGCGCACCTCGCGCCCCCGAGCGCACGGTGGCCGGCATGTCGATGCGGCACCTGGTGGTGGGGACGTTCGTGGCGCTGGTGGTGGCCCTCGCCGCCGGCGCCATCGCCGCGCTCTCGGCCGACGACGAGGACCCGGGTGCCATCATCGATCTGGCTGAGGTCGACGAGTTCGGCCCGGTCGACCCCGACGACATCATCGACCGGCCCGTCGCCGTCGGCTACACCACGTTCGACGGCGAGTCGGCCAACACCGCCGGCTACCTCGGCACCCCCGTGGTGGTGAACCTCTTCGCCGAGTGGTGCGCCCCGTGCCGCGCCGAGATGCCCGCCTTCGAAGCCGTCTACCAGGAGCGGCGCGGCGAGGTCGCCTTCCTCGGTCTCAGCACCGACACCGACCCGGCCGATGGCCGATCGATCATCGACAGCACCGGCATCACCTACGACGTGGGCCGCTCGACGGACGGCTCGGCGATGGCGACCTTCCAGGGCACCGGCATGCCGACCACCGCGCTCCTCGACGCCAACGGCATCGTCCGCGCCGTCCACAGCGGGGCGCTCACCGCCGACGAGCTGCGCGACTTCATCGACGAGCACCTCCGCTGAGCGCCAGATGATCGACGCCGACCTCGCCTACTTCCTCGGCCTCGGCATGGTGGCCGCCTTGAACCCCTGCGGGTTCGCCATGCTGCCCGCCTACCTGTCCTACTTCCTCGGGCTCGAGGGCGCACCCGACGACACCCGAGCGGGCGTGTTGCGGGCGCTCGGCGTGGGGCTGGTGGTGACCGCGGGGTTCGTGGCGGTCTTCGGCGTGATCGGGCTGGCCATCACCCAGCTGTCGGTCTCGATCTACGAGCACCTGCCGTGGCTCACCCTCGCCATCGGTGTCGGCATCGCCGCGCTCGGGGTCGCCATGCTGCGTGGGTTCCAGCTCACGATCAGCCTCCCCAAGGTGCAGCTGGGCACGTCGAGCCGCGAGCTGTGGTCGATGTTCCTCTTCGGCATCTCCTACGCCGTGGCCTCGCTGTCGTGCACCATCGGGCTGTTCCTGCCGATCATCGCGCCCCGCAGCACCTCGAACAGCTTCGTCACCGGGCTCGCGGGGTTCATCGCCTATGCGGTCGGCATGGGTCTGGTGCTCGTGGCCCTGACCGTCGCCCTGGCCTTCGCCCGCGGCGGTCTGGTGCGCCACCTCCGTCGGATCCAACCCCACATCAACCGGGTCTCAGGGGTGCTGCTCGTCATCGCCGGCGCCTACCTCGCCTACTACGGCTACTGGGAGATGCGGGTACTGGACGATGCCGCCAACCCTCCTCCGAGCGGGGTCGTGAATCTCGTGAACAGCATCGCCACCGACATCAGCAACTGGATCGGCGACATCGGCGCCGAACGACTCGGCGTGGCACTCGTGGCCCTCATCGCCGTGGCGGTCATCCTCGCCGTCGGACTCGGCCGCCCCGCCCCCAAGGCTCGCCCCGCCCCCAAGGCTCGCCCCGACCGCTGACGCGGTGCCCCTGCCGCTGACGCGGTGCCCCTGACGCTGACGCGACGCTCCTGTCGCCGGCGCGGTGCCCCGGTACCCTCGGCCCATGGACCTCCGCATCTTCACCGAACCTCAGCAGGGCGCCACCTACGGCCAGCTGCTCGCCGTCGCGCAGGCCACCGAGCGGCTGGGGTTCGACGCCTTCTTCCGCTCCGACCACTACCTGAAGATGGGCGACGTCTCGGGCCTGCCCGGGCCCACCGATGCGTGGCTCACGCTGGCCGCCCTCGCCCGCGAGACCACGACGGTGCGCCTCGGCACGCTCGTCACCGCCATGACCTTCCGACTGCCCGGTCCGCTCGCCATCTCGGTGGCGCAGGTCGACGAGATGAGCGGCGGGCGCGTCGAGCTCGGCCTCGGCACCGGCTGGTTCGACGCCGAGCACGTGGCCTACGGCATCCCCTTCCCCGCCCTCGGCGAGCGGTTCGACCGCCTCGAGGAGCAGCTCGAGGCCATCACCGGGCTATGGGCCACCCCCGTCGGCGAGACGTTCTCGATGACCGGCCACCACTACCAGTTCGTCGACTCGCCGGCCATGCCCAAGCCCGTGCAGTCGCCCCGGCCACCCATCATCATCGGCGGCGGTGGCAAGAAGCGCACGCCGGCCCTCGCCGCCCGCTTCGCCGACGAGTTCAACCTGCCGTTCGCCCCGGTCGAGGCGTTCACCGCGCAACGCCAGCGTGTCAGCGAGGCGTGCGAGGCCATCGAC
>JAENWR010000151.1 GCA_016649895.1 Acidimicrobiia bacterium
CCTCGCCATGCTCGACCTCGGCGGACTCTGCCCGCCCCTACCCGGCCGAGCCACTCCGTGAAATCACCCACGGATTGGGGCGAAGAGCCGAACTTCTGGCGGGTGTGGCCGGCCATGATCATGGTGCGACCGTCGAGGAACGGTGGAACGGTGGACCGGGCACGACGCCGCGCCACATGACCGCGCCGTTCCACTTCGGCCCACCTTCGTCGGGGTAGAGCAGCGCACGGACCGCCGAGTGGATGCCGTCGGCCGCCACCAACGCCAGCCCTCGATGGGTGCCGGCATGTGCACCGGTGCGCCGGTCGACGAACCGGGCGGTGACGCCGTGGTCGTCGGCGTCGTAGCCATCGAGGTGGTGGGCCAGGTGCACCCGGTCGGCCCCGATGCGTTCGAGGACGGCATCGAAGAGGGTCATCTGCAGCACGCCGCGGTGCAGCGAGATCTGGGGCCACCGGTAGCCGGCCTCGAGCCCCCGGGGTTCGGACCAGATCCGCTCGCCCCGGGTCGTGTGGTACGAGAGCTCGGCGGTGGCGATGCCCACCTTCTCGAGCGCCGGACGCACACCCAGTTCATCCATCTCCCGAACCGCGTGCGGCAACAGGTTGATGCCGACGCCGAGCGGGCGGATGGCGTCGACCGTCTCGAACACCCTGACCTGGTGCCCTGCGTCGTGGAGGCTGAGCGCGGTGGTGAGGCCGCCGATGCCGGCGCCGACGATGAGGATCTCCCCTGCCATCGCAGGAGTCTTGCTGGCCGGCACCCTTCGGCGCCGCCGCGGGCCTACGAAGCAGTCACCCTGTCGGCCACCTCGGCACCACGCGATCCCATGGGTCGCTCGGGTCCGGTGGTGGAGTCGTCGGCGGTCTCCAGCTCGAGCTGGCTGTTGATCTCGGCGCCAACCAGCGTGGCGACGGCCGAGATCCACAACCACATCAACAGCAGCACCACAGCGCCCAGCGAGCCGTAGGTCTCGTTGTAGGAGCCGAAGTTGCCGGCGTAGAACTGGAACGCGATCGACGCGACCAGCCACAGCAGCACTGCGATGCCCGATCCCCAGCTGACCCACCGCCACTCGGCGTTCTCACGATCGGGTCCGTAGCGGTAGAGCACCGCGAGCGCGATCGAGAGCCCCAGAGCGAGCACCGGCCACACCGCAAGGCGCAACAGCAACCCGAACGGCGAGGGAGGGTCGACAGCGGCGACGACAGCAGGCCAGACGGTGATGGCGGCGATGGCGGCGATGCCGAACACGACCGCACCGAGCGTGAGGACCAGCGCCAACCCACGAAGCTTGGCGAACCCCCGCGACTCGTCCTCGTCGTACACCAGGTTCACCGCCTCGATCAGGTGCCCCATGCCGCTCGACGCCGCCCACAGCGCGGCGCCGAGCGAGATGACGAGGCCGACGGTGAGGGCGCTGCTCGACGAGCCGGTGATCGCCTCCAGCTGCTCGACGAGAAGGTTGCGAGCCTCTTCCGGCAGGGAGCCGGCCATGTCCTCGACCCGGGCCTGCACCGTGTCCGGATCACCGAAGAGGCCATACACCGATACCACCGCGACGAGGCCGGGGATGATGGCGAGGAAGCCGTAGAAGGCGACCCCGGCGGCCATGAGCGTGACGTGATCGGCCTTGACCTCGGCCTTCATGCGCGTGGCAGCGGCGAGCCAGCCCTTGGGTGGTATCTCCTCCGGGGCATCGGCGCTCCGACCGACGTCGTCACTCGTCGCCATCTCGGGCTGATCTCGCAGATCGAGAGCCGCGTCGTCGAGGGTGCCCCGGACGTTCACACCTCCACCTCAGCTGCCTTCGACGTCGCGACGGACATCCTCGGCCGCGTGGCGCGACTCGTCGCGGATCTCCCCCGCCGCCTCCTTCGCCGAATCGGCGACGTGGGCGGTTGCCTCGGACGCCGATCCCGTCGTGGCGTCGACCGCCTCGTGGACCCGAGCGCCCACGCGACCGCGGATCTCGTCGCCGGACTCGGCGACGGCCTCGCGGATCGGATCCTCGAGCTCGTCCTGCAGCTCGCCCACCAGGCGGCTCTCGGTCCGGCTCGACGGCATGATCGAACCAGCGAGGAGACCTGCGCCGAACGCGATGATGCCCGCGGCGAGCGGGTTCCCGTCGGTGCCTGCGGCCACACGATCCTTGACCGCTGTGGCGCCACCGGACGCACGATCCGACGCGTCGTGCGCCGAGCCCATCACCGACTCCTTCGCCCGCTGGAGCGACGAGCGCACCTCGGGCTCTCGGCGCTCCCACGCCTGGCGCGGGCTCACCCTGCCCTGCATCTCGTCGATGGTGCCGCCCATGCGACCGCGGGTGGCGGCGATCTGGTCGGTCAGCTGGTCCGGTGACGTAGCCATGTGATGTCCTCCTTGAGGGCCTGAACGGTCCGTCGAGGGACCGGGTCGAGGGCGTTGAGGTTCTTCCTTCCGATGCCGAATCCGATGGCGGCGGCAACCGCCCACACCACGGCCACGATGAGGAACGCGACGCCTGTGGGCAGGATCTCCGCGAGTCCGAACGCCGCCGCGAACGACAGGAACATCACCGCGATGTATCCGAGGACACCAGCGGCACCGAATCCGGCTCCCGCCTTCTTGGCGTGGTCGAGCGCCTCGCCGAGCTCGGCCTTGGCGAGCTCGGTCTCGAGCCGCACCATGAGCTTGGTCTCCTCGGAGAGCTCCCCGAACAACGTCGCGAGGCTCGGTTCGGGATCGGGTCGGGCCGACGCGGGCGTCGGGCCCCGCTCACGATCGTCGATGACGGTCATGGGCGGGCCCACTCCTGCACGTCGTTCGGCAGTGCCGGGGCTCGGCCTGCTCGCTCCTCGATCGGGTCACGCAGGTCGACCTGGTGCGGGGCGCCACCCTCTCCGTCGGAAGACCGGGCTGGCGCGTTGGCATGGCGAAGCATCCGGGCCATCGTGAAGCCGCTCATGGCGGCGCCGCCGAGGAACGCCCCGGGGTGGCCGCGGGCCATCTGGCGCAGGTCGTCAAGCGCACCGTCGACGCCACCGTCATCGAGGCGGTCGGCCACCGACGACAACGATCGGCCCATGCGGCTCACGTAGTCGGCGGCCATCGTCTCGTCGCTGCTCCCTTCGGCCATCGCCTGCAGGTCGACGGCCAGGCGGCGAAGTGAGTGCGACACCGTGCGGGTCTGCTTGTCGGCTTCGTCGTGCACCACTCGACGGACCTCGTCGACGACGTCGGACGCCTCGGAGGTGGCGGTCTGCGCGACCGTTCGAGCTTCGTCGGCGGCTTCATGGGCCATGTCGGTCACGGCGCCACCCGCATCGGACGCGACGTCGGCTGCTCGTTCCTTGGTGGTCGTGGCGACGTTGGATCCGTCGCCCCGACCCTCCCCGGTGTCTGGCTGGTTCGTTTCCATCACGTCTCCGTCACTCCTCTGTCGGGTGGGTGGGAGGGGTGTACCCACTGCCGCGTGCGCGCCATGCCTCGGCGCTCGAGCGCGCGGCGGCGTCAGCCTTCAGACGGAGGAAAAGCAACGAACCCCCTGCCGAAGCAGGGGGTTCCGTGGAGCGGTGAACGGGATTCGAACCCGCGACCTCAACCTTGGCAAGGTTGCGCTCTAGCCAACTGAGCTATCACCGCAAGAGATGACGATGGTAGCACGCACCCGCCGTCCCTCGAACCGCCGGCACGGCCGTGGATCGGTCGGTTGCGCCGCTCCGCTCCCTGCCGATGGGAGCGGAGCCGGGCCTGGCAGCCAGCCCCCTTAGGAAGCCTGACCGGTGCGGCGCCGCACCCGTTGGGCCATCTCACGGGCGAGGGCGGTGTCACCGATGTTCTCGATGAGGAGCGGATCGCCTACCCCTGTGAAGGTGAGCGATGCGCTCCTGTCGTCACCGAGGCCGACGACCTGGAGCTCGGGACCGACAGCGAGGCTGCGTACGTCGGGCTTCCACTCCCGAGCGTTCGCGACCAGGAGGCGGCGGTCGGTGAGGACCGCCACTCCCCCCTCGCCGAGGACGTCGCCAGCGACGAGCTGCTCCACGCGCTCGCCGTCGTCGAGCAACACCGAGCAGATGGCGGCAGGGACCCGGGCAGCTCGTCGGGCGAGCATCCCCAGCCGGCCCACGTTCGCTCCGAGCGCGTGCGGATCGTCGGCTGTCGGAGCCGGAGGTGGCGGCGGCTCGGCCGGCTCGGCAACCGGGGGTGCGGTGGCCGGGGGCGGCGCACTCGGCAGCGGTGCGCCGGTGGGGGCCGGAGGAGGCGGCGGAGCGACGGGAGGCGCACCGGCAGGCGGGGCTGGAGGCGCACTCGGCGGAGGGGGAGGGAGCGGCGCGCCCGGAGGAGGCGGCGGCGGAGCGACGGGGGCCGGAGGAGCCGGCGGCGGCGCGACAGGGGCCGGAGGAGGAGGCGGCGCGACA
>JAENWR010000149.1 GCA_016649895.1 Acidimicrobiia bacterium
GTCAACCGAGATCATCGAGCTGTTGAAAGACCGCGCTCTCGCCCGTGGCGCCGCGCTGGTGGTGGTCACCCACGAAAGCGATGTCGCCGACCGGCTGGACCGAGTCGTCACCCTCGATGACGGCCGCCTCATCGCCGACACACACCAGAGCTCGACCGACCGGCCGCGGCCAGATGACCACCAGGACGTCACCCACGACACGTCCCATGGCCAGTTGCCGCACCGCGATCGTCGGACGATGAGCGCCCGCACCTGGCGATTTGTCGCGCAGAGCCTTCGGGCCCAACCGAAGCGAGCATGGACAGGGATCGCGGCCACGGCGGTGGCCGTCGCTCTCACCGTGTCGGCACTCGGACTCGGACAGAGCGCCGGAACCCAGGTCAGCAGTCTCTTCGATGCTCAACGCGCCACACAGGTCTCGGCAGGACTGGTCTTCCCGACCGCGAAGGCCCCGCGGTTCCCCATCCAGTTGACCACGGTCGAGAACTACCCAGGTGTGTCATCCGCGGCGTACTGGCGAATCTGGCCCATGGTCTCAATGAGCAACGGGGAGGTCGCGGAGACAGCTGCACAGCTGGTGGTTCTGGAGGGTGACCCCTTCACCGCCACCGACAGCCACGTGGAATGGGCGCCGAACGTCGACGAGGTGCTCGATCCCGGTGAGGCGGTGATCGGCTCGGTACTCGCCGAGCGACTGGGCATCTCCCAAGTCGACCTCGAACCCGAGCTGATGGTGAACGGCACCACACTGCGCGTCGTCGGCATCCTGAGATCGTCGAACGTCGGTACGGCATCAGGCTCGGCGTTCGTCTCCCCCGAGTCACACCCAGGGCTCGACGACCCACTCTCCGGTGAGCTGTACGTCGTCACCGAGCCGGGCGCCGCCCGAGGAGTTGCCGATCGCCTTCAAGATCTCGCTGATCCGTTCCGCTCCGCGGAGATGACCATGAACCCGGTTCTCCGGCCCGACGCTTACAGAGGTGAGCTCGAGGCGAGCGTGGCGACGTCGCTACAGGTGATGTCGGTCGTCGCGTCGCTGGCGGGCCTCCTCGCGATCGTCTGCGTGAACCTGCTGAACGTCAGCTCACGCACCGCGGAGCTCGGTGTGCGGCGCGCGTTCGGGGCGCGGCGCAGCGAGCTGGTGTCGCTCGTGATCGGAGAGTCATCGATCCTCGGTGTCGTCGGGGCGGCCCTCGGGCTCTTCGTCGGGTTCATGGCGATCATGATCGTCACTATCGTCGCTCGGTGGCATCCGGTCTTCGATCTCGGACTGCTCCTCGTCGGAATGGGCGCAGCCGTCCTGTTCGGGGTCGTCGGGGGCATCGCCCCGGCCATCGCCGCCGGACGCGTGGAACCGGCAGACGCCGTCAGATCGTGAGTCAGATGCCGTCGGCCACCCCGAGCAGGCGCGACCGGTTCACGGCCTTCATGCCGCGCCAGAGCCCGATCCCGGCCATGAACCAGGCGATCGCCCCGATGTAGACGGTTGCCCGACCTGCACCGAAGAGGGCGCCGGTCGATTGGCTGTAGGCCACCATGATGAGCGGCAGGCTCACCAGGCCCGACGCCTGCTGGGCGGCAGCGGTGCTCTTCACCCGGGCTGACAGCCGCAGGACGATGGACAACGTGAGGGCAAGGAAGGGCGGCACCACCCAGAGCATCAGCACCCACCACTCGCGGGTCGGGAAGAACCAGCCGCCCACCTCGGGCCCCACGATGGTGTTGACGATGAGCGAGTAGAGGCCGAATCCCACGATGGTTGTCGCGTAGCCCGGCAGCAGGCTCGCGATGAGCTTGCCGATGTAGATCTCCTTCACATCGGCGGGGGAGTGGGCGAGGAACTCGCCGGTGCCGCGCTCTCGCTCGCCGACGATGGTGGCGGCCCCCACGGCGGTCGAGATGGTGAGCGGCACCACGACGGCGATGGGGGCGAACAGGTAGACGGCCAGGGCGTAAGAGGCCTTGCCTGCTTCGCTGTCGCCCTTGATGGCGTCCTGCGCGGTCTGGGGGAGCACCTCGAGCGCCTGGGAGATCTGCTGGACGGCGCCGATGTCGCCGACGCTCGTGATGCTGAGCAGCAGCACGGTGGGGATGAAGAGGAAGAAGAGGCCACCGAGGAAGACCATCGGGATCCAGAAGTCCTTGGCGCCGATGAGCTGCTTCAGCTCGGTGCGGGTGACGGTGGCGATGCGGCTCGTGTCCATGGAGAACGCGTTCACGCGGCGTCCTCGCGGTGTTCGGCACGCACGGCGAAGTACAGGTCCTCGAGCGTGGGTTGGTGGGGTTCGACGCGGGTGAGACGGACGCCGGCAGCAACCAACTCGGCAACGAGGTCCGGGAGCTGCGCAACGTCGTCGAGCTGCACCGTGGCGATGCCGTCGCGCTGGTAGGTGAGCACACCGGGATGGCCGTCGAGGCGGTCGAGCGAGGCACGGTCTTCCGCGTCGAGCTTCACGACCACCCCCGGCCAGTAGCGCGAGGTGAGCTCCGACGGCGTTCCTGAGATGAGATCGGTCCCGCGATCGAGCACGACCACCTGCTCGGCGAGGCCCTCGGCCTCGAGCAACAGGTGTGTGCACATGACGACGGTGGATCCGTCGCGCCGCATCTCCTTGATGAGCTCGAGCACGGCGTGGGACGACTCGGGGTCGAGGCCGGAGGTGGGCTCGTCGAACAGGAGCAGCTCGGGCTCGTGCAGGACCGAGCGCGACAACGCCAGGCGCGTCTTCATGCCGGTCGAGTAGCCGCCCACCTGCTGGTCGAGAGCGTGCTCGATGCCGAACCGGGCCGCTGCGGCTCTGATGCGGTCGTGGGCGTGGCGGCCGAGCCCGTAGAGCTCGGCCGCATACGACAGGTTGTCCCATCCCGACAGGCGGTCGTAGAGCGCGGGCTTGGCCGACACGACCCCGCAACGGCGGCGCACGTCTTCACCCTCCACCGCAGGATCGAGCCCGAACACCGCGACGCTGCCGCTGTGGGGGTCGAGCGCCCCGGTGATCATCCGCACCGCGGTGGTCTTGCCGGCACCGTTCGGCCCGAGCAGCACCGTGATGCTCTGGCGGGGGACGACGAGATCGAAGCTGTCGAGGGCGCGCACGTCGCCGAACGAGCGGCTGACGGAGCGCATCGCCACCGCAGGTGGCGTGGGGGAGGAGCTGGTCACCGTGGTTGCATCGGCCAGGGGACCATCGAACTGTGGCGATCCGCCACCATCATCGCGGTGCTCGTCGTCGGCGACTATGGTCGTACATGTGTTCGTCCTGGGGATCGATCCGGGTGTGACCCGGTGCGGCTACGCCATCATCGAGCCTCGCGCGCGTCGTCCGCGCCCTGTCGCCATCGGCATCATCACCACCGCAGCAGATCTCGCGCTTCCCTCGCGCCTTGCCGAGCTCCAGCACGAGCTGCGGGGCTTGTTCGACGAGTACCAGCCGGCGGTGGTCGCCATCGAGCGCGTGTTCTTCCAGCACAACGTCCGCACCGCGATGTCGGTGGGTCAGGCATCGGGGCTGGTGATGGCCGAGGCGGCCAGCCGTGGGTGCGCGGTGGCCATGTACTCGCCCAACGAGGTGAAGCAGTCGGTCACCGGCGACGGCGCCGCCGACAAAGCGGCGGTGGCCGCCATGGTGCAGGTGCTGCTCGGCCTGTCGCGCCCACCGAGCCCGGCCGACGCCGCCGACGCGGCCGCGCTCGCACTGTGCCACCTGGCCCACGCACCGATGGCCGCTGCGGTGGAGGCTCACCGATGATCGGTTCACTGCGGGGTCAGCTCCTCGATCGCACGCTATCGGGTGAGGTGCTCGTCGAGGTCGGGGGTGTGGGCTACCGCATCGTGGTCAGCCCGTCGACGGCCATCGCCGTCGGCGACCTCGGCGAGTCCGTGTTCCTGCACGTCCACCACCACATCCGCGAGGACGCGCAGACCCTCTACGGCTTCACCACCCGTGACGAGCGCATCACCTTCGAAGCGCTGCTGTCGGCCCACGGTGTCGGCCCGGCGTTGGCCATGGCGATCCTGTCGGTCCACCCTCCGGCCTCGCTGTCGCGGATCCTCGCCGACGACGACCTCGCGGCGCTGTGCCTCGTGCCGGGTGTCGGCAAGAAGACGGCCCAGCGGCTCCTCGTCGAGCTCAAGTCGCGCCTCGACATCCCCGACCTCGACCTCGACTCGCCCGTGGGTGGCGGAGCCGGCGGCGTCGGCTCGGTCCGCTCCGACGTGCACGAGGCGCTGGCCGGCCTCGGCTACGCACCCGACGAGATCCGCGAGGCCACCCGCGACCTCCCCACCGACGGCGATCCGTCGCAGCTTCTGAAGGAAGCGCTCCAGCGCCTCGCTGTGGCCCGGTGAACGTGCCATGAGGGAGGAGCTGCTCGACCCCCAACCCACGCCCGACGACATCGACGTCGAGGGCGATGTGGGTTGGCCCGCGCCTGTCGCCGGTGGCCGCAGCGATGCCGCGATCGGCAACGATGATGCCGGGCTCCGGCCCCGTCACCTCGACGAGTTCGTCGGCCAAGCCGAGCTCAAGGAGCACCTCGGCATCGTCCTCGAGGCCGCGCGCAAGCGGGGGGAGGCCGCCGATCACCTCCTGTTCGCCGGCCCGCCCGGCCTCGGCAAGACCACCCTGTCGGGCATCGTGGCCGCCGAGATGGGCGTCGGCCTCCACGTCACATCGGGTCCCGCGCTCGAACGGGGCGGCGACCTCGCCGCCA
>JAENWR010000140.1 GCA_016649895.1 Acidimicrobiia bacterium
CCGAGCACCTCGACGCCGGTCGGGCGGCCCAGGCGCTCGACGAACGCAGGCGCGGCCGCTCCCGACACCTCGGCCAGCGCGCTGGAGGGAGGGAACCGAAGCGCCTCCCGTCGCACCCGCTCGCGCTCGGCGAAGCCCGCCGGGTCAGCCTTGAGCACCGCCTGGATGACATCGTGGTGCGGTATGCGCGTCTGGACCGCCACCCGGCCACCCTCACCGCGCCGACCGACGACACGGGCGGCACGCGCGAGCAACGTGAGTGCCTGCTCGCCCGCCCGGTAGCGCGGGGCCAGCAGCTCCTGGTCGAGGTCGAGGAACACGACGAGGTCGGCGGCGGTCACCTGGTGGAGAACAGCCTCGGTACCGATGTAGACCCGGGCGTCGGGCAGGGGCTCGTCGGCCGTCGCTCCGGTGACCTCGACCACCGGTTCGTTCACCAGTGCCTCGAGCTCCTCGCGGGCACGGGTGACACCGAGCCGCAGGTTCTTCTGGGCACGAGCGCCGCAGGCCTGGCAGACCTGGGGCCTCTCGATCTGGCAGTGCCGGCACCGCAGCGTCCCCCGCTCGATCTGCTCGACCGACGCGCCGCAGTGCTCGCAGCGGGCCAACTCACCGCACTGCACGCACGCCAGGAGCCGGGCCCGACCGGTGCGGTTCAGCACGCACACGACCCGGCCGTCACGGCGCAGCATCGGCGTCAGCCGCTCCGACCAGAGACCACCGCGGATGGGGTCGTCGTCGCGCCGATCGATCACGTCGAGGATCGGCCAGCCGGCCCGCTCCGCTGACCGGGATGGCTCCACCAACTCCCCCGCGTCAAGTGCCTCGAGCGACGGCGTGGGCGACACGAGCACGCACGGCACTCCGGCGCGCCGAGCCCGCTCGATCGCCACCTCGCGCGCGTGCCACGTCGGAGTCCGCTCCTCCTGCCACACCTCGTCGTGCTCGTCGAAGATCACCACCGCCGCGAGATCGGGCGCCGGCGCCCAGGCCGCGGCTCGCGCACCGACCACCACGCGTCCTCCAGCGGCAGCCGCCCAGTCGCGGGGGTGGACTGCCACCTCGACCCCCGCCCGCCGGAGTCGCATCGCCAGCGAGCGCGCCTGACCGATCGACGGTACGAGGAGCAGTGCCTGACCGAGCCCCGCGGCGGCGAGCGCCACCGGAAAGCGGTCGGCGGTCGGCGGCAGGCGCAGGACCGACAGGGGCCGCGAGAGCGCATCGAGAACGAGCGGATCATCGACCTTGGGCGGCGGGATGCGCGACGTCGGCCGGGCCGGCACGGACGCCACGACGTTCGGCGGCGCTGCGGTGCGAAGGAACGACGCCCGCCGGCCCGCCCAACGCCACGCCGCCCAGCGGGCGAGGTCGATCACATCCGAGGACGGCCCCAGGCCGCTGCGCTTGGCGATCGGCCGCAGCTCGACCCCCTCGGGCGGGCGGACGTGGTCGTCGACGACCCAACCACCCACCCGGCGGCCGTGCAACGCGACCCTCACCACGTCGCCGACTGCCAGGTCGGACATGGTGGTCGGCACCACGTAGTCGAACTCGCGGTCGATGGCCGGCACGTCGGGGAGCACCCGTGCCACGCGCGGTGCGGCGGCCGGCTCGTCCGACGGGCCGGACGGTGAGGTCACGGCCGGACGGCCCGGCTCAGAGCCCGAGAGCAGACTTCAGGGCGTCGACCCGGTCGGTGCGCTCCCAGGTGAAGCCGTCACCCTCGCGACCGAAGTGCCCGTAGGCGGCCGTCGGGCGGTAGATCGGGCGACGCAGTTCGAGATCGCGCACGATCGCGGCGGGTCGCAGGTCGAACACCTCGGCCACTGCGCCGGAGATCTTGGCTTCGTCGACCACGGCGGTGCCGAAGGTCTCGACGAACAGCGAGATGGGATGCGCCACACCGATCGCGTAGGCGACCTGTACCTCGCACCGCTGCGCAGCACCCGACGCCACGACGTTCTTGGCGACCCACCGAGCCGCGTAGGCGGCCGAGCGGTCGACCTTCGAGGGGTCCTTGCCTGAGAACGCGCCGCCACCGTGGCGTCCCATGCCGCCGTAGGTGTCGACGATGACCTTGCGACCGGTGAGACCGGCGTCGCCCACCGGACCACCGATGACGAAGCGCCCCGTCGGGTTGACGTAGACCTCGTAGTCGTCGTCGGCGAACTGCTCGGGGATCACCGGCCGGATCACCTGGTCGATGAGGTCGGGACGGATCATCGAGTCGCGGTCGATGCCCTCGTCGTGCTGGGTCGACACCAGCACGGCACGCAGCCGCACCGGGCGCCCGTCCTCGTAGTCGAACGTGACCTGGGTCTTACCGTCGGGCCGGAGGTAGGGAACCGTGCCCGCCCGACGCACCTCGGCCAGACGCTCGGCCATGCGGTGGGCCACGTGGATCGGCAGCGACATCAGCACGTCGGTCTCGTCGCACGCGTAGCCGAACATCATCCCCTGGTCGCCTGCACCCTGCTGGTTCAGCGCTTCCTCACCCGAGGTGCCCGACCGCACCTCCTCGGATGCATCGACGCCCTGGGCGATGTCGGCCGATTGCTCGTCGATGGTGACCATGACGCCGCAGGTGTTGCCGTCGAACCCGTAGGACTCGCGGTTGTAGCCGATCTCGTTGATGGTGCGGCGCACGATCGACGGGATGTCGACGTAGGCCTCCGAGGTGATCTCGCCGGCCACGATGGCGATGCCGGTGGTGACCAGCGTCTCGCACGCCACCCGACTCGCCGGGTCCTGTTCCAACAGGGCATCGAGGATCGAGTCGGAGATCTGGTCGGCCATCTTGTCGGGATGGCCCTCGGTCACCGATTCCGAGGTGAAGGTGAAGGCGGTCATCGTGCTCCTGTGATCGGATCTGGAGGGGAGGTCTGGGTCAGCTCGTGGGTCTCTGCTGGAGCGCCACCACGGCATCGAACACGGCACGCGCCACCTGACGCTTGCCGGTCAGCTCGACAGTCTGCACCACGCCGTCGGGGCCGATGATCACGACGGCGTTGGTGTCGTGCTCGAACCCCGCGCCGGGGGCCGACACGTCGTTGGCGACGATGAGGTCGAGCTCCTTGCGGCAGAGCTTGTCCTGCGCGTTGTCGAGCACGTCGTCGGTCTCGGCGGCGAACCCGACCAGGACCTGCCCCGACGGCTTGGCGACGCCAAGGTCGACGAGGAAGTCGTGGGTCGGCTCCAGATCGATCGACGAGAGCCCGTCGGCCTTCTTGATCTTTCGGTCGGCCGCCTTGGCCGGCCGGAAGTCGGCGACGGCAGCCGCCATCACGATGACGTCGTGCTCGGCGGCGACCGGGACCACGGCTTCCTGCATGTCGGCCGTCGATGCCACCTCGACGACCGTGGCCACTCCGGGCGGCACCGGTCGATCGACGGTGGTGACGAGCGTGACCTGCGCGCCGCGGTGCGCGGCCTCGGCGGCGAGCGCGTAGCCCTGCTTGCCTGACGAGCGGTTCGTGAGGACCCGCACCGTGTCGATGGCCTCGCGGGTGCCGCCGGCGGTGATCAGGACCTTCTGGCCGGCGAGGTCGTTGGGGCCGAGGACGCGCTCGACCGCGGCGACGATCGTGGCGGGATCCGCGAGCCGGCCGGCACCGACGTCGCCGCCCGCGAGCCGACCCTCCTCGGGAGGAACGATGTGCACGCCGCGACTGGCGAGGACCTCGAGGTTCTCCTGGACCGCAGGGTGCTCCCACATCTCGGTGTGCATCGCCGGGCAGAGCACGACCGGGGCCCGGGTGGCGAGCAGGGTGGCGGTGAGGAGATCGTGGGAACGGCCGGTGCGAAGGTCGGAGATGACCTTGGCGGTGGCCGGTGCGACCACGATGAGGTCGGCGTTCTGCCCCAAGCGGGTGTGCGGGATGGGCGAGACCTCGTCCCACAAGGAGGTCTGCACCGGCTCGGACGCCAACGCCGAGAAGGTGGCGGCGCCGACGAAGCGCTGGGCGCCGTCGGTGAGGACGGGGCTGACGTGAGCGCCGGCGTCGACGAGTCGACGGCACACCTCGACGGCCTTGTAGGCGGCGATGCCACCGGTGACGCCAAGGACGATGCGTCGCCCGCGCAACACCACGGCGGGCTGCTACTCGGCCGAGTCGGCGCCGGCCTCGGCGTCGGGATCGATGACGTGGGCCACGATCTTGTCGGCGGCGATCTCCTCGAAGGCGATGGAGAGCGGCTTGCGGGCCACGGACGTGACCTGCGGCGGGATCATCGCGCCCAGGCCTTCGCCCAACTGGCCGAAGTAGGCGTTGATCTGGCGGGCACGCATGGCGCCGAGGGTGACGAGGCTGAACTTCGACCCGGCGCGTTCGAGGAGATCCTCCACGCGGGGGTCCATCATCGTGTCGTGCTGCTGAGACATGGGTGACTCCAAGAGGGATGTGCCGGTCGGCCAGGCTACCAGCAGGGTCAGCCCCGGCGGTTCCGCTCGACGGCGATGAGGTCCTGCAGCGTGGTGATCGTCTGCTCCAAGTCGTCGTTCACAACGGTGTGCGCTCCCAACTCTCGACTGCGCGCCGCTTCGTCGGCAGCGGCCGCGATGCGGCGGATGATGTGCTCCTCGTCGTCGCCGCGCTTGCGCAGCCGGGCGCGCTGCTCGTCGTCGGAGGGGGCCTCCATGAAGATGAGGAGAGCGTCGGGGTGCTCGGCTGCGATCTGCGCCGCCCCCTGCACGTCGATCTCGAGCACCACGTCCGCCCCCGGCTCCACCCCGGGGCGGGGGGTCCCGTAGCGGTTTCCGAGGAACTCGGCCCATTCGAGGAAACCGCCCTGTTCGACGTGGCGGTCGAACTCGTCACGGCTGACGAAGCTGTAGGCATCGTCGGACTCACCTGGTCGAGGTGCCCGCGTCGTCCACGACCTACTCAGCCAGAGCAAGGGGTCGCGGCCAACCAACTCGCGCATGACGGTACCCTTGCCGACCCCCCCGGGGCCGGAGATGACGATGATGATCGGAGGGCTCCTAGTTGTACGGCGAGGGAAAGGCCTCGAGCAGAGCCTTGCGCTGCTGCTCGCCGAGCCCCCGTACCCGCCGCGAGTCGGCGATGCCGATGGCATCCATGGTGCGGCGAGCCTTCACCTTGCCGACGCCCGGGAGCGATTCGAGCACCGAGAGCACCTTCATCTTGGCGACGACCTCGTCGTCGTCGGCCAGCTTCAGCAGTTCGCCGAGGCTGACCGAACCCATCTTCAGGCGTTCCTTCATCTCGGCACGGGCCCGACGCACCGTGGCCGCCTTGGCCAATGCCGCCTGGCGTTGCTCATCGGTGAGCTGGGGAGGCTGGGTCATGCCGCGACAGTAGCCCCACCACTTTGCTGTCGATGCGCATCGGACCTGGCGGTGCGCGTGGATCGGGCTTCAGCTGAGGACGGCTTGGGCTTGGCGGATGATGACCGGTGCGGTGGCGGTGGTGGTGAGCGGCGGGTCCACCGCGATCTCGGGGCCGCCGTTGAGCCGGTAGGTGGCCGAGATCGTGGCGGTGGCCGCCACCGTGTAGGTGCCGTCGGGCTCGGCGCGACTGGTGGAGCGGACCGTGTAGTTGTGCTGCACCGTCGACTCAACCGGATACACCCGCCCCAGATCACCCGACTGGGTCGGTGTGCCGTCACCGAAGTCCCACCTTGCCTGTTGGAATCGCAGGGTGATGTCGACACTGTCACCAAACGCCGAGATCGTCGGCACCGCGATCGGCTGGCCGTCCCAACCGTCGACCCAGTTCCACGTCGGCATCCCCACCAGCCCGTAAGAGGCGGGGTTGGTGCTGATCGCCAGACCGGGGCCCAACACGTCACGCACGTACTCCGCAGCCCCGGTACGGGCGATCTCGTCGTAATCGACGACATCCTCGGGGTCGATCCAAGTGGCACCCTCCCGGGCACCACCGCAATAGATCCAATACGGACGCGCGGCCTCCGACGGCGGCTCCCCCGCGTCACGCAACGAGAACGACGCCTCCGGGATCTCCACCACCCGATACGTGCAATCACGACCGGAACCACCACCGCCACCGCCGTCCTCCCACCGAAGATCCACCGACATCTGACCCCCCGAAATGGCAAGACGCACCCGCAGCATCGACCCGTTCGAGGTGACGGGCGCATCATTGCTATCTCGAACCAGAGCAGCCACCGGGCTCGCGAACGAGGTGGTGGCCACCAGAACCAGCACAAGGCTCGCTAGGAGTAGCTGGTCAAGCTTGTAACGAACCATGTTCCATCCACGCGTTCGAGTGTGTAGTGGAAGACGACCTCCTCATTCGGGTCGTCCTCCAGCGGCTGCCCTGTTCCGGCATCGATCAGCACCAAGTGATTTCTGTACGCATCGACGACGTCCGCGAAGTTGTCGTCCTGAACGGTCGTGACGTAGTTGAATTCGACATCCCCGCCGACGCGGTGGCCTGATGAGACGAACTCCTCGATCTCCTTGCGAACAACTTCGAGCGCGGGCCCTCGATAGACAACACTCAGCGCGCTCGTGTCGCCTCGGGCTGCTGCGTCGAGGTAGACCTCCCAGGAGTAGAGGTAGGCGGCTTCGACTTGTTGTTCGGGGGTTTGGTTGGGGTCGGCGATGAGGGGCTCGAACGTGGTGGTGCCGGCGGCGACGGTCGTGGTCGTTGACGATGTCGAGGTGGTCGTGGTGGTGGCC
>JAENWR010000001.1 GCA_016649895.1 Acidimicrobiia bacterium
CCCCAGCCCACGCCGGTGCCCCAGCCCACGCCGCCGCCCCAGCCCACGCCGCCGCCCCGGCCGGTTCCCGACCCCGTCGACGTCATCGGCCACATCGAGGAGTCGCCCGGTCCGGTGACGACGATCGACACGCCGGTGCTCGGAGCCGAGGCGGTCACCTCGTTCATCGAGTCGTTGGCGAAGCTTCTGCGGTCATCTCCGCTCGACGCGATCCCCCGATCGGTCCAACGGCCGCCGCTCGACCTGGCTGCCATCGGTCGCCAGGTCGTCGCGTCGACCCACCCACGGCGCATGGCGCTCGATCGTGCCCAGTCGCGCATCCGCGTGGATGACGGCCCGCTCATCGACATCCCCACCGGCCCGGTCACGGTGGTTCGACGCGAGCCGATGGCCCCGATCATGGTCGGGCCCGTGCTCGAGCGCCCGCTGTACGAGGACCTGGCGCAGTTCGACGCCGATCGGTTCCTGCCGGGCGCGGGCCAGATCCCCGACGACGTCGTCACGGTCCTCGAGACGAACCCCCGCTTCGTCGAGGCGTTCCTGGTCGGCGCCAACCACGAGATGAACCGCGAGCTGCTCTGGCGTCGATACCCCACCGATCGTCGTGGCACGCCTCTGCGCACGTTCTGGGACCACATCGACGGGGGCCCTGACGTAGGGCCGATCCACGGCTGGTCGGGCGCGAGCGGTCTCGGCCGGCACAGCGCCGGTGAGGCCGACGGCTCGATCGCCCTGCTGATCAGGGGTCAGCTCGTGCGCCGGTACCCCCACATCGTGGTCTACGCAGCGCCCGCCACCGCCGGCCGACGCATCGACCCGACCGCCGCTCCGGTGATGCCGGTCTTCGCTGGTGTGCTCGAGCCCGACATCGTGTTCGTCGGGTTCCCCTTCGGTGCGAACGAGGCCGCTGACGGTGACGGCACGATGTTCATCATCCAGGAGCAACCCACCGAGCCTCGCTTCGGGCTCGACGTCGAGGGGGGTTCCCCCGCCAGCCCTCCAGGATCGTGGAGCGACCTCACCTGGGCGCACGTCGGCGTGGAGCCCGGGGGGCACCTCTCGATCGGTGCTCTCCCGGCCCAGCCCTCCCTCCCGCTCGCCAGCGACCGGCCGAACGTGAGGGCAACGTTCGGCCTCGACTCCGCCCACATGGCGGCCATCACGTTCCAACGACCGTTCCGCGTCGCGGTCCACAGCTCGGAGATCCTTCCCTAGCCATGCCCGACCCGAGGGGGCTCACCCCGACCCAGCGCCGGTCCGTCAGTGTGGCCGCCACCGATCTCGAGACGGCCCGCGTGGAGCGTGCTGTCGTGGAGGAGCAGCAGCAAGCGGCGCGCGCCGACGTGGCGCGGCACGAGCGGGAGCTCACCGAGCTCGTCGCCCGCCGGGCGACGGCCCGCCAGGTCGACGCGGCGAGGTCTCGGCTGACCACCGCCGCGACCGCCCAGCAGAGGGTCACCGCGACGGCGGCACGGATCGACCTCGAGATCGACGACATCCGTGACGTGCTCGACACCATCGTCGACCGCCTCGACGACCCCTTCGCCGCCCTCGACGGCCGACTTCCCGTCGCGCTCCTCCCGATCCGCATCGAGACTCGCTACGTCGGCACCCAGCTGCACGTGAGGATCTACCCCGACGTCCTCCACATCGATCAGCTCGAGCGCCTCCTCACCGCCGACGAGGAGGCCTGGGGCCACAGCTACTGGCGGGAGCGGCGTCACCTCACGACGGCCGACGACCTCGCGGCGCTCTGGGATCGGCTCGTTGCCGGTCGACCCGCCCACCGCGCCGCCTGGATCGCCGAGCAGACCACCCCGGTGAACGTCAGTCAGATCGCCCGGCAGGAGCCGCAGTTCCCGACGCTGGCGTTGCGCCCGGACGGACCGTCGCGCGCTCCGGTGGCTCAGCTGCTGCCCGGTCGTTGGCTGATCCTCGGCTATCGAGGCGGTACGGAGGTCCTGCGCAAGTGGAGCGGTTTCGTCGCCGACCCGCTTCCGGTCGGCATCGACCCGGGCGGGGCCGTGCCATCGACCCCTACGGGGCCACGACCCGATGTCCAAGACGCCCTCGCCATCGACGCCGCCGCTACATGGATCACCGACTTCGAGGCTGCGGTCGCCGCCGGGATGGGGGTGAAGATCGGTGCCTCCGACGTGAAGGGCGGACTCGGGCCGCGGATCGACGAGCTCGTCGTGCTCGGCGTCGACCACCGGCGTCCACCCGCTGAGGCGGCCGCGCGGTTCGAGGAGGCCCTCCAGGCACATCGGTTCACCTCGGGGCTGGGCTTCGTCGGCGCGGGCACCGCCACGAACGCTGGCGACGGCGACGATGTCGCTGCCCGCCCCGCGGCGGCGACGCCCGGCTCATCGCCGACCGCCGCCACGCCCACGTCGGCCGGTGCACTCGCGACCAGGGCCTTCGGCCTGCCCGCCGATGGTGCCCTGGCCAGGGTCCACGCGGCGGCGGACGAGGTGAACCCGCTCACGGCCGACCTGCACACGGCTGTGTGGGAACCGACGCTCGGCTACTTCCTCCGCCAGATCATGGACCCGATCGCCACCGATGCCCAGATCGACCAGGTGCGCGACCACTTCCGCCGCTTCGTCCGCCCCGGCGGGCCCCTCCCGCTGCTGCGGGTTGGCCGGCAGCCCTACGGGGTGCTACCCGTCGTGGCGCCCCAACGGTTCGCGGGCACCCCCACCGAGATGATGCTCGCCCGCGCCATGCGAGCACTGCGGCCGGTGTGGGCCCACGCCGCCCGCAGCGCCCGCCAACTCGGTGACAGCGGTGATCCGGCAGCCGATCTCGTGGTGCTCCTCGAGCGCACGAACCGCTCGGGGGCGTTCCGCATCCGCGAGGCGACCGGCCCTGGGGTGAAGGCGAACACGACCGGACTCGGACATCTCCACCTGTTCCAGCAGCTGGTGTCCCAGGTGATCCTGGCTGCGCTCGGAGTGAGAGGTCGGCCGGCCATCGTCGACATCACCTTGAGCGATGAGGAGGCCGTGCTGCCGGTGCCGCTCGTCACCGGCGGCTCGCTCAGCGACACCGAAGGCCTCGCTTCGGACTTCGTGCGGCGCATCGGCGGGCGGCTGTCGAGCGTGGGTGCCGTGGCGAACCTGGCGAAGGACGCCAGCGGAGCGTCGAGCTTGCTCGAGGCGCTCCTGGTGCACGCCGCCACCCTCGAACTGGTCAGGGGCACGACCGGGGTCGTCATCCGTCACCGCGCCATCGACATGCCGATCGGTCGGGCGATCCGCGACCGCGAGATCATCCTGGTCGAGGAGCCGTGGGTCGGCCCGACGGTCCATCGGGCCGCGGCCCGGCCGATGGTTCCCCGCGAACCCGACATCGACCTCGAGGTGGAGATCGACGGTGAGGGCACGGCCGGGGCCATGCTGTCGCTCTCGCCACTCCAGATGGCCGCCGCACCGTTGGCCGGTGTCAGCGGACGGCTCAGCCTGGCCGATCACCTCACAGCACAGACGGTCGCGGAGCTGGGGCGCACGCAGGAGTCTCGGCAGCTCGGCGAGTTCCGCTCCAGCCTCCAGCGCCTCATCGGAGCTCCCACCGCCGAGTTGCACCGCACCACCGCCGATGCGCTCGATGCGCTGAGCCATCGGTTCGATTCCTGGGCCACGTCGCTCGCGACCCGCCGTCTCGACACCCTCCGCCGCACCGCGCCAACCGGCGTGCACATCGGTGCATTCGGCTGGGTGGAAGGCCTCGGCAAGCGGGCGAGCCCGGCGAGCCAGGGCTACGTCCACGGACCCTCCATCGCCCATGCCACCACAGCCGCCATCCTCCGCAGCGGCCACCTCGCCCGCAGCGAGGGGGCGGGCGATGCGCTCGCGATCGACCTCAGCTCGCGACGCACGCGCGATGCGTTGAAGCTGCTCGACGGCCTGAGGGCGGGCCAATCCCTCGGTGCTCTGCTCGGCTACCGCTTCGAGCGTCGATTGCGCGACCGCGGCGCGGAGTACGCCCGCTACATCCTGCCGACCCGACAACGGCACCCGCTGGCCGAGGGATCAAATGGCCGGGCGGGCACCGAGCCCGTCGAGGCGATCGCCGCCAGCAACGTCGTCGACGGGCTCCGCTTGGCCGAGCTCGATGCGGCGGCGCGCGCGGCCCTGCTCGACCAGGTGGGCGCCGCGCCGGGTCACCGCGCCGGCATCACCGCCGAGCTCGACGCGCTGGCCGACGCCGTCGATGCCATCGGCGACCTGATGGTCTCCGAGAGCGTGTTCCAGGCAGTGGTGGGCAACACCGATCGTGCGGCGGCCGCACTCGACGCCCTCGACCGCCAGACGGCGATCCCCGATGTCTCCGTGGCCCGCACCCCTCGCACCGGCACGGGCCTCAGCCATCGCTTGCTCGTCTCGCTCGACCGCGACCGACCGCCCACCACGTGGAACGGACTTGTCGACCATCGCAGTCGGGCCGAGCCGCGGGTGAGCGCGTGGGTGGCCCGGCTCCTGGGCGACCCCGCTGCCTTCCGCCTGGCGGCCGACGTGGTCGATGCCGAGGGCGGCGTGCTGGAGACCGTCACCGTCACCCTCCGCGACCTGCGGATGTCGGCCCTGTCGGTCGTCCTCTCGGCTGCCCACGGCTCACAAGAGGTGAGCCAGCTCGAGGAGCGGTTGGCCCGCGTGCTGGCCGCAGCGGCGACCAACCCTGCCGCGGCCGGCCTCCGGGCCCACGAGGGCACCCCGATCGGCGCGCCGCCCGGGAGCGTCGGGCTCGCCGAGCTGATGGTGGCCTGCCGACGGATCGCCGACCTCCTGTCGAGCGCACGGCCGGCCATCGGTCGCGACCTGGTGCCCGGCACCGACCCGGTCGTCGCCCCCGTCGACGCGGTGGAGCTGGGGCGTCGAGCCGACGCGTTGCGCGACGTCCTTGCGGCGGTGGCCGCCACCGATCCCGACAGCCCGGCGCTGACCGTCGCGGCCATCGACAAGGTGCTCCGGTCGGCCGCCGACCTGGGCATGCGCGGCGCACACCCGCAGTCGGCCGACCGCGACATCCTGCGGGTGCAGCTCGCCGAGGTCGTCGAGCAGGCGGCTGCCCACCTCGCGCAGCTCGACGCCATCGCGACGCGTGCGGCTACAGCCCACGGTCCCACGCCGTCCGCCGAGGCGCAGGCAGCGTTGCACACCGAGCGGATCCAGCACGTGCTCGGACCGGACTTCCCGGTCGTGCCCCGCATGGTCATGCCGCCGGCCCTCGCCTCGATGCTCACGGCATCGGCCACCGATCCCGCGCTGCTGTCGGGTGAGCCATTGGCGCCCACCGAGTGGCTGATGCGCCACAGCATGGTCCGGCCATCGGTCGAGCGCCTGTGGGCGGTGCTCACCGACGCCGAACGCCGTGGCGCCGAGGTCGACGCCACCCAACTGGCGGTGGCCCAGGTGCCGCACCGACCGGGGGAGCGTTGGATCGGACTCCCGGCCTCGTCACCTGCCACCCAGCCCATGGCGACCACATCGCTCCTCTTCCACCGCGCAGGCGACTCCGGCGACCCCACCACCACCATCGCCAACCCCATGGCGGCACTGCTGGTCGACCAGTGGCACGAGCGTGTACCGAACCCGGTCGAGACGACGGGGCTCGCGTTCAACTTCGACCGGCCCGGTGCCCGACGGCCCCAGTCGATCGTGCTGGCGGTGCCGCCCGAGGCGGATGCGGCGCACTGGACGGTCGACGCCCTCGTCGACACCGTCCGTGAAGCGATCGACCTGACACGGATTCGCACCGTCGACCTCGACGACCTCCCCGGGATCGGTCGCATCCTTCCGGCGCTCTACTTCGCGTTCAACGTCGAGAACGAGGTGCCGTCGGTCAACGTGCGCCGGCTGGTCGAGACTTCGCTCGCCACCTGGATGAAGGAGATGCGGTAGCCCATGGCCTCCATCACCAGCTGGACCCGGTTCGAGCCGGTCCCCCGATCGACCGACATGACGGGTGGACTCCGCGCCGAACTGGCCGACCCCCTGTGGCTCCTCGGTCGGCAGTGGCAGTTCGGCGAGCTCGCCGCAGAGGACGCAGGTTCACCGGTCGAGTCGATGCTCACCGTCGAGGTCGCGCCGCTGACCCGCCTGCACCCCGGACAGGTCGCCGGTGCCGCCGCGGCGCGGAGTGTCGACCTGGTTGACCCCACCGCGCCGCTCGAGTCGATGGTCGAGCGCCGGCCGGTGCAGGGAACGGTGCTCGATGCGCGCCTCGCGGTCGAGGCCGGGCAGCACTTCATGCGCCTGCTGGGGACGCACAGCGCACCGGCACAGCGGGCCCGCTACCTCGACGAGTACGCGCTCGTCGACCGGGGCGACCCCGACGAGCACGACCTGGTCACCCGCCGGTGGTGGTCGAGCGTGGCCGGCCGCGTGCCCGACGGCCGCCGGCTCCTCGACGACCTGGTGCGCCATCGGGGTGCAGCGCCGGCGCTGACGTCGCTGCCACCCGTTCCCGCGGTACCCGCCAACCAGCGGGCGCGGGTGCTGAAGGCCGCCAACGACCTCCTCCGGTGGTGGGAGTCGTTCGTCGATGAGCCGACCGCGGCCGCCGACAGCTGGGATCCTCGTCGGCTCGAGTACAGCTTCGCCACGCAGGCCACGCTCTCCGACGGCCACGTCGTGCTGCGGGCCGATGACTACGAGGGCGGCCGCCTCGACTGGTTCGAGTTCGAGGCCGACACCCGCATCGACCTCGGTCCGCCGAACGCCGACCCGTCGACGACGGCGCGGACCCTGGTGCGACGCACCATGCCGTCACCCGCGTTCTACGCCGGGATGCCCGCCGACCGCTTCTGGGAGTTCGAGGACATCAGCGTCCGCTTCGGGTCGTCGTCGGTGGGTCGCACCGATCTCGCTCACATGCTCCTCAACGAGTTCGCACTCGCCTACGGCAACGACTGGTTCGTGGTGCCGCTCACCCTCCCGACCGGGTCGGTGTGCGCCGTCCGGGACCTGCGAGTGATCGACAGCTTCGGGGTGTCCACCACCGTCCGCCGGTCGGTCGGTGGAGGTTGGTCGATGTTCGACCTGTCGCTCCGAGCGGGTGCGGCGGGGCGGGCCGCTGGGCTCTTCTTCCTTCCGTCGACCGTCGAGGTCGCCCAGGAGGGTGATCCGATCGAGGAGGTGGCCTGGTTCCGCGACGAGATGGCCAACGTCGTCTGGGCGGTGGAACGGTCGACCGAGTCGCCCGCTGGCGGGTCGGTCGATCGCTACGAGCATGCCCAGCAGCGGGCGGCGAGCGCCGCCTCCCAGGAGGTGGTGGGCGACGTGGGCGACGCCAGCCTGGCCTACCGGCTCAACTCGACCGTGCCCGAGAACTGGTTCCCGCTGGTGCCGGTGCGACCGCCGGGAGCGCCGGCGGGGGTGGTGCACCTCGAGTTGCGGCCGATTCGGCGGGTGGCTGCCGACGGCACCAGCGACGTGGCGTTGCCCCGCAGCCGGGTGCTGACCGCCACCGATCCCCTCGTCATCGAAGAGGAGGAGATCGGGCGCGACGGCGTGAACGCCCAGTTGCGGTGGGAGCTCACCCGCGACCACGACGGGCGCTACCACCTGTGGCTCGCCCATCGCGTCACCACCGGTCGGGGCGAGGGATCGAGCGGGCTCGGGTTCGACCTCGCCCGCCCGGTCTGACGCCAGGTTCAGCTGGGTGGTGGCACCGTGGGCACAGAGGCGAGCTGGGTGCTCGTCCAGTTGAAGGGCAGCCAGTCGCCGTCCTTCAAACCCAGCTCACGGCCCTGGGGCGAATCCGCCGTGATGTAGGCGGCGGTGCCGTGGAAGCGCATGATGTCGGCCTGGCCCGGCAACAGCTCCTGCTTGGTGAGGGTGTCGGTGACGTAGGTGGTGATGTCGCCGTCGTCGCCGGCGCTCCACACGATCCATCGGGGCATCTCGTCGTCGTCCTTGCTGCTGTCGGTCGGATGGGTGAGGTGGGCGCTGGGCGCCACCGGTGCACGCAGCCTCTCGGCCACGGAGGAGCGGAACGGCTCGGGATCGACCGACACGAGGTCGATCTTGCGGCCCGGCGCCCACTCGAAGTGCTGGCACACCATCGAGTGGTCGAATCCGCTGCAACGGGCGAACGCCGCGTGGATGCGGTGGACGATCTCGAGCTTCTCGGCCGACGGGGGCGGCTCGGTGTCGAGGACGCCGGTGTGCTCGATCTCGAGGCCCCACACCGACGAGTTGCCCTTGAGGTTCCGCCAGCTGCCCTTGCCTGCGTGGTTCGCCCGGCCGGCGGCGATCAGGTAGACGCCACCATCGCGGGCGAGCGACACGTTGCAGAGCGGGCCAGCGAGGGGGTTCTTGCCGGCGCGGCCATTGATGAGGACCTTGAGCGACGGATGGTTGCCCGACGCCGGGCCAGCCGTGTGGTGGTTGACGCTGCCCCTGGGGTTGAAGGCAGTCGAGCCGCGTTCGCGCCAGCCGTTCACCTCGATGATGGACAGGCCCTGTTCCCGCAGGAAGTCGATGATCTCAGGGTGCCGCACCGAACAGCTCCCTCCACTGGTGGGCGGTGGACGGGTCCTGGTCGGGGAACAGCGGCAACAAGCTGACCACCTCGTCGTCGACGGGGTCGTCGCACATGTCACAGTCGCAGCCATCGATGAGGTCGTCGTCGTCGACATCCATGCCGTCGAACGTGCCGGTCTGGTCGTGGTCGCTCATGGTCCTCCTTCGGCTCGGGGGCAGCCACCCACATCGGGGCTCGGTACCGGTCCGTCTACCATCGCAGATCCGCGTGGGGGGCGCCGAGCATGCCGCCACCCGCTACCAGGCGGGACGGGCCACGGGAACCGCACGACCCGCGGCGGCCGACTCGTAGGCCGCGGCGATGGCGGCCACGGCGGCCCGGCCGTCGGCGGCGTTCACTGTGGGCATCTCGTCGCGTGCGACGGCGGCCACGAACACCGCCTCGATGTTCGACTCAGCTCCACCGGTGGGGACCCGCTCCTGGCTGCCGTCCGGGCGGGTGAGGGTGAGGGGCGTCGATGCGTCGAGGTGGAGCGTTCCGTCGGTGCCTCGGATGACCACGTGGTTCTCGGGCCGGGCCCAGCTCGAGCGGAGGACCCCCGAGGCGCCGTTGGCGAACGTCAGTCGCACCTCGGCCTCCTCCTCGACCTCGCCGCGCTGGCCCCTGACGATGGCGCTCACGTCGGTGACCTCGCTGCCGAGCGCGCTCCGCAGCAGATCGATCTGGGCCACGCCGAGATCCATGAGCGGGCCGCCGCCGGAGCGGTGCTTCTCGAAGTACCAGGTGGCCGCAGGGTTGCGATGGTCGGGCCCGTCATGGCCGAACGCGATCTCTGCCGCGGTGAGGGTGCCGATGCGGCCGTCCCTCGCCGCGGCGGCCATGGCGGCGTACGGTCCGATGAACCGAACGCTGTGGGCCGGGATCACCATGACCCCCTTGCGGGCCGCGGCCTTCAACATGGCGTCGGCCTCGGCGACGGTGATCGCCATGGGGCTCTCGACGAGCACGTGCTTGCCGTGCTCCAGCGCGGCGAGCGCCATCTCGGCGTGCAGGTGGTTGGGCGCGCAGATGTCGACGGCATCGATGTGGGGCGATGCGACGACCTGGCGCCAGTCGTCGGTGGCCATCGCCTCGGCGTCGCCCGACGCGCTGGCGGCCGCCTCGGCGTCGGCCAGATGCAGGCTGGCGAAGCGGATCACCCGGGCTCCCGCTGCCGTGAGACCGGGCAGGTGGACCCGGCGTGCGATGTCGCCGCACCCGATCAGTCCGACGCGCACAGGCGACTCGCCGGCACCAGTTCCTTGGAACGCCATGGGTACTCCTCCGATTCCAGGTCCGCCTCGTCGTAGCGTGGCACACGATGAGCGCGAAGCTGGCGTCATGACGACGACACCGCCTCCTTCGCCGAAGATCGCCGTGGAACCCAGGTCGGGACGCCACGAGTCGCTCATCGCCGCGGTGACCGCTGCCGGGGGAGTGGTGAGCCCGGTGGAGGAGGCCGATGCGCTGGTGTGGGCCGACGCGGCGCGCGCCGACCTGCTGCGCGGCGTGCTCGCTGCGGGACCCCAGGTGCGGTGGGTGCAGCTGCCCTTCGCGGGGATCGAGTCGTACGTCCACCTGCTCGACGACGAGCACGAGTGGACGTGCGGCAAGGGCGTCTACGCACCGCCGGTGGCCGAGCACGCCCTGGCCATGACCCTGGCCGGCTTGAGGCACCTCGTGGGATACGGGCGGGTGCAGGCGTGGACCGCTCCCGTCGGTCGCAACCTCATCGGAGCCCAGGTCACGATCCTCGGCGGCGGCGAGATCACGCGCGAGCTGATCTCGCTGCTGGCGCCGTTCGGCGCCCACGTCACCGTCGTCCGTCGACAGACCGGCCCGGTGGACGGTGCCGACGTCACCCTGACCACCGACCGCCTCCACCAGGCACTACCGGGTGCCGACGTCGTGGTGCTCGCCCTCGCCCTCACCCCCGAGACCGTGGGCATCATCGGGAGCGCCGAGTTGGCCCTGATGGAGCCCCACGCCTGGCTGGTGAACGTGGCGCGCGGCCGACACGTCGACACCCACGCCCTCGTCGACGTACTGCGGGCCCACGAGATCGGCGGGGCCGCCCTCGACGTGACCGACCCCGAGCCGCTGCCGCCCGAACACCCGCTGTGGAGGCTGCCGAACTGCCTCATCACGCCGCACACCGCCAACACGCCGGAGATGGGGATCCCACTGCTCGCTGAGCGGGTGCGCGACAACGTGCGCCGCTTCGCGCTGGGCGAGACCCTGCTGGGTCGGGTCGATGTGGTCGGCGGCTACTGAAGTGGGGGCACCGCCCGACTCGCCTCCACCAGCGCTGCCCGACCGGCCGGACCTCGTGGTTCCCGAGGCCGGCCGGGTCGGAGCGCTCCCCCCGGATCTCTGCAATGTAAACGCACGTGTCTACACTTGGCAAGGAAAGATTTGGCAGACTGCGGCTCACACATCCGTGACCGGGGGAACAGCGGAGTATGGGCGTCACTGAGAGCACAACCGGCCGAACCGCTGTGACCAGCGGAAACGGCGCTACACGGCGCCTGCTGCCGCGCGATGAGCGCCGTGAGCAGATCCAGCGCGCCGCGGCATCGGCGTTCGCCCGAGAGGGCTTCGTCTCGACGTCGATCGACGTTGTCGCCGCCGAGGCGGGCATCACGCGCGCCATCGTCTACCGCCACTTCGACTCCAAGGAGTCGCTGTACCGGGCCGTGCTCGAGGGCGTCAGCGCCCGACTGGGGGAGGAGTTCCAGCTGCGGCTGGCGTCGCGTCAGAGCGGCCTCACCATCGCGACCCACCTCACCGTGGCGCGCGAGGACCCCGACGGCTACCGGTTGCTCTGGGAGCACGCCACCCGGGAGCCCCGGTTCGCCGACTACGCCGAAGACTTCCGCGAGCGTTCGGTGCGCAGCACCGAACGGCTCTTCGAGGGGCGCATCGACGACCCAGCGAAGCAGCGGTGGGCGGCACGCCAGACTCTGTCGCAGCTCGTTTCGTCGGTGCTGCTGTGGCTCGACCACGGCAGCCCCGATGCCGACGAGGTGTTCCTCCAGTTCGCGAGCGCCGGGCTGTGGGCGAGCGTGGGGGCGTGGCGCGAGCACGAGCCCGAGGCGATCGCCTCCACCGATCGTTGATTCAGGTCTGCAGTGGCAGGACCCGCTCGGCGATGACGTCGAGCTCGGGGATCCAGTCGGTCGGCTCGACCAGGGGCAGGAGCACGAACTTCGAGGCACCGATGTCGACGAACTGGCGGATGCGCTCGATGACTCCGTCGATGCCGACGGGCACGACGTCGGTGGGATCGAGCTCGGGTCGTCGTCGCTGCACGAAGCGTGCGATGGCGTCGGGGACCTCGCCGTGGGCATACGCGATGAGCGCCCCGAAGTGCTCGGGATCGATGTGGCGGTCGTGGTGCTGGGCCACGTCGTTGATGGTGGCGATGCCGGCCTCCACCTCGGCGGGGGTGCAGAACGAGGGGAGCCAGCCGTCGCCCATGCGCCCCACCCTGCGCAGCTCTGAGGGTGCCACGCCGCCGAGCCAGACCTCGATCGGGTCCTGCGCCGGGCGGGGCAGCACCTGCACGCCGTGCATCTGGAACCGATCGCCATCGTGGTCGACGACCTCGCCGGTCCAGAGCCGGCGGATGAGGGCGAGCGACTCGCCGAACAGCGCTGCCCGCTCCTCGCGGCGCACCCCGAACGCCTGGTGCTCGACCGCATCGCGCGCTCCGAGGCCGAATGCCGGCAGCAGCCGTCCCCCGGAGAGCCGGTCGAGGCTCGCCAGCTGCTTCGCCACCACCGCAGGGTTGCGCCCCGGCAGCACCATCACGCTCATCCCCAGCTTCATGCGGCTGGTGCGAGCGGCGGCCATCGCCATCGCAACGACCGGGTCGGGCGCATCGCCGCTGATGCGGTCGGAGAACCACAACGAGTCGAAGCGACGCTGCTCGAGGGCATCGACCAGTGCGAAGAAGCGGTCGTGGTCGTGGGTGGGACTGCGGGTGCCGAGGCCATATCCGATGCGAACCTTCATGTCCCACTCTGACATGCCGACGGGACCCTTCGGGCCCGTCGGCAGCAGCCACGCCACCGAGTCCGTTCGCAGTTGGAGGTGAAGGTCGGCCCGAGTCGCGCCGATGACACTCGGAGATGTCGACGAACCACATGATCGAGCACCGACGTTCGTTGGCCTGCAAGGCGGCTGTGGGTCTCATCGCGCTCGCCGTCGCTCATCTCGTGGTGGTGGTCGTGGCGGTCGCTCTCGTCGCTGCTCCGGTCATCGCGATGGTCGTCCTCGACCGCTTCGTCACCCCATCCCTGCTCGCCACCGTTGCCGGTCTCGTCCTCCTGTGGGCACTGGTGCCGCGACGCGAGCCGACCACGGCCCCGGGCATCCCCGTCGACCGCACCGAGCAGCCCGAGCTGTGGGACGTGGTCGAGACCATCGCGTCGGCGGCACAGCAGCGTCATCCGGCCGAGCTGCACCTGACCGACGATGTCAACGCCTACGTCGCCGACATCGGGGGGTTCTGGGGGTTCGGCGGTCGGCGGGTGATGGCTCTCGGCTTGCCGCTCATGCGAATGCTCGACGCCGAGGAGCTCGGCGCGGTGATCGCCCACGAGCTCGGGCACTGGCGCCGTGGCCCGGTGCGCTTCGGGCCCACCGCCCACCGCGTGCGGTCTGCTGCGGTTCGTGCGCTCGACACCCCCGATGGCTCCCGCCGATTCATCTCCGCCTGGTTGGCGGAGCGGTTCGTGCGCTTCACCGCCCCGGTCGCGCAGGCCCAGGAGTCGGCCGCCGATTCCGTGGCGGCATCGGCCACCAGCCCCCGTGCCCTGGCCGGGGCGATCTCGCGGCTCCCGTTCGGGACCGTGGCGTACGACGTGTACCTCCACACCGAGTACATCCCCATCGCCAAGTCCGGGATGGCGCCGCCGTTCCTCGACGGCTTCGCCGCCTTCCTCTCGAGCCGCATCGCGCGCGAGCACCTCGCCGAGGCCGACGATGCGTCGTTCGGGGCCACCGCCCGCTCGACCCTCGACGCCCACGGCTCGGTGCCCGAGCGCGTCAACGCGGTGGGCATCCCCTACATGGGGTTGTCCGAGCGACCACCGCCCCAGGTCTCCGCGGCCGAGATGATCCGCGACCTCCCTGTCGTCGAGATGGCACTGGTGGCACGCCACCTGCCCGGGGTCGACGAACTGCAGCCGCTCGACTGGGCCGAGGTCGCGACGCTGGTGCTGATCCCCGGCTGGACCGCGGATCGCGAGCGTCTCGTCGGCGACCTGCCACCCGGCTTCCACCTCGGAGCGCTGCCGTGCGACCGCGACGGCCTGGCCGAGTTGGGCGAGGATGTCGGTGCTGCGCTGGGCAAGGACCTCGACCGCGGCGAGCGCGAGACCTATGGCCACCATGCGGCGCGGGCCATCATCGGTGAGATCGCGGTGGAGCGAGGCCTCGAGGTGCGGATGGTGCCGGGTGAGCCGGTGTGGTTCTGCCGGTCTCCCTATGAGTTCGGGCTCTTCTCCGCCTTCGACGACGTCGTCGCCGGCCGCAAGCAGTCGCGGATGTGGTTCGCCCTGCTGGAGGAGGCGGGTCTCACGGGTGCCGTCGGGCGCACCGCTGTCGCACCGCACGGCACCACCGTCGCTCCGCCCACGTCGCCGGTTCCGCCGGCAGGGCCCGCGCCCGATGGCCCGGCGCGTCCGACGCCCGCTCCGGTGTCGTCGCGTCCGCCCGGTTCGGAGTGGATGGCGCCGACGCCTGCCGACAGACCTGCGGCTGACCCGGTGCCGGTGCCGGTGCCCGCCGCCCCCGCGCCGCTGCCCCGGCGGCTGTCCCCGGAACCGGCTCCGGCGCTGGTGGCCGCCACGTCGCGCGCCGCCGCTGCCCGGCAGCCCGTACCCGGTCGGTCCGAACCAGGTTTCGGCGACGCGCTCTTCGGCGTGTCCGATCACACGCGCCAGGTCTTCCAGGTGCCGATCGGCATGGGACGCCATCAGGAGCTGGTCCTCCACGCCGACTCGGTCACGTTCCGAGGGGTCAGCGTCTCGGCCGACGACATCGACCACGTGGCGTACTTCGCCACCGAGGTCTTCGGCGTGAGCTTGTGGGCTGGCCCGGTCGAGCTCCAAGCGAAGATGATGGGCAACGGTCGCAACCGCGAGCAGTCCGAGCCGGCGTGGACTGCGCTCGTCGAGTGGGTGACGGCCCGGGTCGAGCAGCGCCTCGTCGAGCGCCACCTCGCCACCCTCGTCGAGAAGGGGCGGGTCACCGTCGCCGAGGAGGTCCTCACCACCAACGGCATCGTCGTACTCGGTCGGGTGGTCCCGTGGGAGGTCCTCGCCGACCTCGATGTGACCGGCGACGAGGTCGTCATCCGCCAGCGGATCCACGGCGCCGACGGATCGACCCCACTCGAGTCGCTGCCCGCCCGTCGACCCGACGCGGTGCTGCTCCCCGCGCTCTGTCGGGCCGCGGCTGGCGCTGCCCGCACCCGCACCCACACCCACACCGACCTCCCGGGTTAGCGTGGCGCCGGCGCCGAGGGGGCGTCGGAACCACACAGGGGGACAGAGGTGAAGGTCGCACTCAGCGTCAGGGGCTTCCTCGACCGGGCCGAGCAGGTGTACGGCGATCGGGTGGCGGTGGTCGACGAGCCAGCGCAGCCCGCGGCGTCGCTCGGGTCGCTCACCTTCACCCAGATGGCCGAGCGTGCTCGGGCCCTGGCTGCGGGTCTCGACGAGCTCGGCGTGGGCGTCGGCGAGCGGGTGGCGGTCCTCTCGCAGAACTCGGCACGGCTGCTCAACGGCTTCTTCGGTGTGGCCGGATACGGCCGCGTGCTCGTGCCCGTCAACTTCCGCTTGAGCCCACACGAGGTCTCCTACATCGTCGAGCACTCCGGCGCGTCGGTGCTGCTGGTCGATCCCGAGCTCGACGAGGCGATGGCCGCCGTCGATGCGCCTCACCGCTTGGTCATCGGCACCGACTCCGACGAGTTGCTCCACCGCTTCGACGTGGCGCCACGGCCGTGGGAGGCCGACGAGGACGCCACCGCGTTCATCAACTACACGAGCGGCACCACGGCCCGCCCCAAGGGCGTGCAGCTCACGCACCGCAACGTGTGGCTCAACTCGTCGACGTTCGGTTGGCAGCTGGGCGTCGCCGACCGCGACGTCTACCTGCACACGCTCCCGATGTTCCACGTCAACGGGTGGGGGATGCCCTTCGCCACCACCGGTGTTGGGGCCACCCAGGTGGTGCTGCGCAAGGTCGACGGCGCCGAGATCCTGCGCCGCATCGACCAACACGGGGTCACCGTGCTGTGTGGTGCCCCCGCGGTGGTGAACGCGGTGCTCGACGCCGCCGCCGAGTGGGATGGCCCCATCCCCGGCCGCGGCAGCGTGCGCATCGTGGTGGCCGGTGCGCCGCCGCCCACCCGCACCATCGAGCGGGTCCTGTCGGAGCTGGGTTGGGAGTTCATCCAGATCTACGGCCTCACCGAGACCTCGCCGCTCCTCACCATGAACCGCATGCGGTCCGAGTGGGACGACCTCGACGATGCCGGTCGAGCCGCCAAGCTCGTCCGGGCCGGAGCCCCCGCCATCGGGGTGCAGCTCGACATCGCCCCCGACGGCGAGGTGCTCGCCCGCTCCAACAACTGCCTCGAGGGCTACTGGGAGCAGCCGGAGGCGACGGCGGCGGCGATCGTCGACGGCTGGTTCCGCACCGGCGACGGTGGCTACCTCGACGACGACGGCTACCTCACGATCGCCGACCGCAAGAAGGATGTCATCGTCTCGGGCGGCGAGAACGTGTCGTCGGTCGAGGTCGAAGATGCCCTCTTCTCGCACCCTGCGGTGGCCGAGGCCGCCGCCATCGGCGTCCCCGACGAGAAGTGGGGCGAGACGGTGAAGGCCCTCGTGGTGCTCGCCACCGGCCAGCAGGTCACCGAGAGCGATCTCATCGACCACTGCCGCGAGCGGCTCGCCCACTTCAAGTGCCCCACCAGCGTCGAGTTCCGCGACTCGCTGGCCCGCACCGCCACCGGGAAGTTGCAGAAGTTCAAGCTCCGCGAGCCGTATTGGCAGGGACGCGAGCGTCAGGTGAACTGATAGACGATTCGGGAGTTGGCCCGATCGCTGCGACACTGGAGCGGTGATCCAGGTTCGTGACGTGTCGGTCGAGGTCGGGGGCAAGCTGCTCGCCGAGGGCATCTCGTTCGATGTGCGCGCCAAGGACAAGGTGGGCCTGGTGGGGCGCAACGGCGCCGGCAAGACCAGCCTGTTCAAGACCCTCGGCGGCGCGATCCCGCCAAAGTTGGGAACGGTGAAGCTCGTCGGCGGGCTGGGCTACCTGTCGCAGGACCCCAGGGTGGACGCCACGCCGCCCGATATCCCCGGGCTCACCCACGTCCTGTCGGGGCGCGGTCTCGACGAGGCCCTCGTGCGCCTCGAGAAGGCGCGTCTGCGCATCGAGGAGAACCCCTCCGACCAGAACGTCGCCCGCTACAGCAAGCTCGAGGAGCGCTTCGCGATGGAGGGCGGCTACGCCTCCGAGTCCGAGGTGCGGCGCATCGCCGCTGGCCTCGGCCTAGAAGACGATCGCCTCGACCTGCCCATCGGTGTGCTGTCCGGCGGTCAGCGCCGCCGCGTCGAGCTGGCCCGCATCCTCTTCGCCGGCAGCGAGGTCCTCCTCCTCGACGAGCCCACCAACCACCTCGACGCCGATGCCAAGGAGTGGCTGCTCGGGTTCCTGCGGGGCTACCAGGGCGCCCTGCTCGTCATCAGCCACGACCTCGAGCTGCTCGACGAGGCCATCACCCGGGTGGTGCACCTCGACCGCGAGGGCGAGGACGCCCTGGGCCACGTCGTCGAGTACAAGGGCACCTACTCGCAGTACATCGTGGCCCGCGAGAAGGACGAGGAGCGCCTCACCAAGGTCGCCCAGCGCCAGGACGCCGAGATCCGCCGGCTCACCACCCTCGCCGACTCGATGCGCGGCCAGACCGCCAAGCGCGCCCGGGTCGCCAAGTCGCTCGACACCCGGGTGTCGAAGCTCGAGACCAAGCGCGTCGAAGGCCCTCAGAAGCGCCGCACCATGAACCTCCAGTTCCCGGTGCCGCCCGCGGCCGGGCGCACGGTGCTCGAGGTCGACGGGCTCGCCAAGTCCTACGACGACCTCACCGTGTTCGTCGACGTCACCTTCGACCTCGGCCGGGGCGAACGCATCTTGGTGATGGGCCTGAACGGCGCCGGCAAGACCAGCCTGCTGCGCATCCTCGCCGGGGCCACCGGCTCCGATCTCGGCACGGTCAAGTGGGGCCACAACGTCTCCGCCGGGTACTACGCCCAGGAGCACGAGGGCATCGACTCGGGGCGCAACCTCCTCGACCACATGCGCGAGCAGGCCGGTCTCGACGACGAGGAGCTCCGCAAGCTCATGGGCATGTTCGGCCTCTCCGGCGACAAGGCCTTCCAGGACGCCGGCACCCTGTCGGGCGGCGAGAAGACCAAGCTGGCCCTGGCCCAGCTGGTGGCCGGCCGCCACAACGTGCTGCTGCTCGACGAGCCCACCAACAACCTCGACCCCGGCTCGCGCACAGCCACCGCCAACGCCCTCGCGGCCTGGCCCGGCACGATGGTCATCGTCAGCCACGACGCGCACTTCGTCCGCGAGCTGCAGCCCGAACGCGTGCTGATGATGCCCGAAGCCCAGCTCGACTACTGGAACGACGAGCTCCTCGACCTGGTGGAGATGTCGTGACCGCTGGCTAGGCCCTCCGGCGCCACCACTCGACGGTGGTGGCGAGGGCCTCGTCGAGAGGCGTCGGCGTGAGTCCGAACGTCGCGGTGGCGAGCGTCGAGTCGAGCACGAACGGCTCGCTGAACTGGTAGCGGACCTCGGCGAGCTCGCGGATGTCGGCCATGGCCACGCCGAGGATCGACATGAGCGGGCGGGGCAGGGTCGAGATCTTCGGCGCCGGCGCGCCGGCGATGGCCGCGGCCTGCTCAGCCATCTGGCGGTAGGTGCGGGGCGGGTTGGTGGGCACGTGCCACGCCCGTCCCCATGCCCGCTCGTCGGTGGCGGCCGTGACCAGAGCGGCGGCGACGTCGGGCAGGTAGGTCCAGGAGTGGGGGACGTCGGGGTCGGCGATGTGGGTGAGCCGCTTGCCGGCGAGGACCTTGGGAATGAACCGCTCGCCGAGGTGGGCGTTCCCGCCGTGGGGCCCGAAGAAGTCCGATGCCCGTACCTCGGTGACCCGAGCGCGACCCGTCTCGTGGGCGCCGAGGGCGTCGGCCCACATGCGGTTGCGGATGCGCCCCTTCTTCGTGGGCGTGTCGAGGGGCGTCGTCTCGGTCATGACCCCGGTACCCGGGGCGTAACCGTGGAGGTTGCCGGTGGTGACGAGGACGGCGCCACTGCGCTCGGCGGCGCCGAGGATCGACGCGGCGAGCGGGGGCCAGACCTCGGCCCAGCTGGCGTAGCTCGGGGGGTTGGCGCAGTTGTAGATGGCAGTGGCGTCCTCGGCGAGACGGGCCAGGGCGTCGACGTCGGTGGCGTCGGCCGCCACCCGCTCGATGCCGGGAGCGTCGGGACCGCTGCCCGACCGGGTGATGATGCGGACCTCGTGACCGTGTTCGGCCGGGCGCTGGGCGGTGAGGGTGCCGACGGCCCCGGCTCCGATGATGACGTGACGATCCATGGTGTGCTCCTCAAGTCGGGAGAGCAGTGCTCTCGAACATGAGCACTGTGCGCCATCCATCCCCACCATGTCAAGAGCAGTGCTCTTGTTTGTAACTGCTGCTCTGGTAAGGTCTGGATATGAGCGCACCACGAACCGCACGAGAACGGGCACGCGCGGAACTGACCCGCGAGATCCTCGACGCCGCCCGCGAGCACCTGGCGGCATCGGGCGCGAGCCAGCTCTCGCTGCGGGCCATCGCACGTGACCTCGGCATGGCCTCATCGGCGATCTATCGCTACTTCCCCAGCCGTGACGCGTTGCTCACCGCGCTCATCGTCGAGGCCTACGACTCCCTTGGCGCGGCCGTCGAGCAAGCCGAGGCTTCGGCCGCACGCGACGACGTGGCCGGCCGCTGGCGCGCCGGCACGCGGGCGGCCCGTGCGTGGGCCCTCGATCACCCCCACGAGTACTCGCTGATCTACGGGTCACCTGTGCCGGGCTACGTCGCACCGTCGGACACGATCGACCCGGCCGGTCGCGTGGGCCTCGCCCTGGCCGGCATCCTCCGCGACGCCCATGCCGCAGGTCGCCTCCGTCCGATGCCCCTCGCCGACGTGCAGCAGGCCCGCCCCATGCTCGAAGGACTCCTGGCCTTGGTGTTCGTCGACATCGACGAACCGCGGGTGGTGGGGGCGATCAGCGCGTGGACGACGCTGTTCGGCACGATCAGCTTCGAGCTGTTCGGCCACTACGAGAACATCGTCGTCGACCGCGCCGCCTACTTCGACGAGACGATGCGGCGGGCCGGCATCCTCGCTGGGCTCGATCTGTAGGACCCATCCGCTCAGTCCTCAGGGGCTGATTAGGGCCATCGGTCCCAAATCGAGAGGGTCGAACATCCCGAGGCGCCGGGTCTAAATGCCCTGTCGTGGGCCCCGCCTGTGGCTCCACATTGGCGTGGGGACGATCGGCAGGCGAGCTTGAGAGGACCCACGTGGAACATCCGAGGATGACGCGGCGAGCATTCCTTCACCTGACGGGCTTGGCGGCGGGGACCACGGTCGGTCACCTCTACCTCGGGTCGGACTTCCTCAGCGCTCAGGAGGGAGTCGACAACCCGCTGATCGTGTACCCCGACCGCGGGTGGGAGCGCGTGTACCGAGACCAGTACGCCTACGACGACAGCTTCACGTTCGTCTGCGCACCGAACGACACCCACATGTGCCGTCTCCGAGCCTTCGTTCGCAACGGCATCGTCACGCGCATCGAGCAGAACTACGACGGCGACCGCTACGGCGACCCGCAGGGCAACCGATCGACGGTGGCGTGGAACCCCCGCGGATGCGCCAAGGGCCTCACCTTGCACCGACGGGTGTACGGGCCCTATCGGGCGAGGTACCCGATGGTCCGGGCGGGTTGGAAGGAGTGGGCCGACGACGGCTTCCCCTCGCTGTCCGACGACCCATCTCTGCGGTCCCGCTATCGGTTCGACGCGCGGGGCGACGACACCTTCCTGCGCCTCAGCTGGGACGACGTCGACGACTACGTGGCGCGGGGGCTGCAGGCGATCGCCGCCACCTACAGCGGTGACGAGGGCCGCCGACGCCTGGTGGTCGAGGACGGCTACGAGCCCGAGATGCTCGAGCACTGGGAGCCGGGTGGAGCGTCGTGTTCGCTCGGCCGTTCACGTCGAGCGATCCCGAGCGTCCGTCCTTCTCGATCGGGACGACGACCGATGCCGCCGTCGCCGCCTGGGACGGCGCGGCCGACGACCGCAACGGGCAGAAGTCGATCTCGTCCTTCGTCCGGCTGGAGCTGTCGGGAGCGTCGCTGCCCGCCCTCCCGACCAGCGGCGGGGCGATCGTCCTCATCGCCGCGGGGACGGCCGCGGTGTGGGTCAGCGCCATCGTCGGCATCTCCTTGTTGATGGGGCCGGCCCGGCGGCGGGACCGATGAGCGTCCTGCTGTTCGCCGTGGCGGACCGGCCGGCACCGGTGATCGGCGCGTCCCTCGTCTCCTCGGTGGCAGCCACCACCCTCCTGGTCGCCACGGTCGAGGTGGTGTTGCTGAGGCTCGTGAGCCGGACCGCGATCCACATCCCCGGTGCGTCGCGGGTCGAGGGACCGATGGCGGTCGTCGATGCGGTCGGGCGCTACTCGGTCGTCGCCGCCGGGGTGCTCGTCGCGGTGACGGCGGTGCTCGTGGCCGTCCGCCTCGTCGGGGCCGGGAGCGTCGGTGGGGCCGCTGCGATCGCGACGACGCTCCTTGCCTCGTCGGCGGCGCGGCTGGGATGGATCGGTGACAGCTCGTTGGCGGTCGCTGCTGTCGTGTCGGTGGTCGTGTTGACCGTCGGGATCATCGGCGGCCGTGGACGCGTCGGGGTGCCGGTCGCGTCCTTCTCGGTGGCCTTCGTGGCCGCCGCGATCCATGCCACCTCCCAAGGGCTCGCCGGGGTCGGCGATCTGCGGCCGACGACGACCGTCGGGCTCCTGCTCGCCGCGGAGCTGATCGTGGTCGTCGCCGCCGTCACGCTGCCCCTCGCCGTCGGCCACCTGCGGCCCAGGGACCTCGTCGGTGGGATCGCGGCGGGCCTCGTGGCCTGGGGGGCGTTGGCGGCGTCGAGTGCCACCACCAAGGTCCTCGTCCTGTGGAGCATGGGCGTGCCGGGGTACTTCCCCGCCGCGGTCTACGCGGTGGCGGTCGGAGCGGCGGCGACGGCTCTGCTGGCCGCCGCCCGCACCGATCGCGACCTGGCGGTGAGCCTTGGACTCCTGGTGGTCGGCGGCATCGGCCTCCACAACAGCTACCAGACACTGCTGGTCGTCAGCGGACTGGCCCTGCTGGCCGTCCGGGCGATCCCGTCGCCGTCGACCAGCGCCGAGTTCGGGGAGCTCATCTCGTGACCACCGTGGTGTCGATCGTCGGGGCGAGCGGGTCGGGCAAGACGCATCTCGTCGAGCGACTGGTCCCAGTGCTACGGGAAAGGGGACTCGACGTGGCGACCGTGAAGCACGCCTCCCACGGGTTCGACCTCGACACCGACGGGACCGACTCGGATCGCCACCGGCGCGCGGGAGCGTCGAGCGTCATGCTCGTCGGGCCGGAGCGGATAGCGGTGGACACCCCGGCGGGGCCGTCGCTCGGCGTGCTCGTCTCCCGCCTGCTGCCGGCGGTCGACGTCGTCCTCGCCGAGGGGTTCGGAACGGAGCCGGGACCGAAGCTCCTGGTGCACCGGCGGGGCATCGATCGCAAGCCCCAACTCGACTCGGTCGACGTCCTCGCCGCGGTCACCGACGAGCCGTTGGGCTTCCCGAGGGAGATCCATCCCGACGACGTCGGCGCCGTGGCCAGTCTCGTCGCCGAGCGAGCGCTACCGCAGCTCGGACCGCGGCTGACGATCGTCGTCGACGACGTGGTGATCCCCATCGACGGGTTCGCTGAGGAGGTCGTCGCTCGCGGGCTGTTGGGGATGGTCACCACCCTGAAGGGGGTCGCGGCGGCCCCGGCACGGGTCGAGATCTCGTTGACGTGCCGTTAGCCCCCGATTCGCCCTCACGTCTCGCCCGCTCGAGCGCGTGGCTCCTCGGCGTGGCGGCGCTCGTCGTCGTGATGATCGTGGTGGGCGGTCTGACACGACTCACCCAGTCGGGGCTGTCGATGGTGCGGTGGGAGCCGGTCAGCGGTGTCCTGCCGCCCCTCTCCGAGGACTCCTGGCAGGCCGAGTTCGACGCCTACAAGGCGCATCCGGAGTACCGACTCGTCAACCGGGACATGGACCTCTCGGAGTTCAAGGCGATCTTCCTCTGGGAGTACGTCCACCGCCTGCTCGGACGGATCATCGGCCTGGCCCTCGTCGTTCCCTTCGTGTGGCTCCTGTGGCGTCGGGCGGTTCCGCCGGGGTGTGCAGGCCGCCTCGCGGGGCTCGTGCTCCTCGTCGGCGTGCAGGGCCTGATCGGCTGGTGGATGGTCACGAGCGGGCTCGTCGACCGACCGGACGTCGCCCACGAACGGCTTGCGATCCACCTGCTCGCCGCGATGCTCCTGCTCGTGGGACTGCTGTGGACAGCGCTGGACCTACGAGCGGATGCCGCCGGGCGGTGGGCCGTCGAGGACCGACCGACGCGGTGGATCGGGCCTTTCTGGACGCTCCTCGTCGTCCAGCTCATCATGGGTGCGTTCGTCGCCGGGTTGGATGCGGGTGCCCTGTTCACCACGTGGCCGAGGATGGCGGGTCGATGGCGGCCTCCCGGACTCACCGCGCTCCACCCGTGGTGGTCGAACCTGGTCGACAACCCGGTCACCGTGCAGTTCGTCCACCGCTGGCTGGCCGTCGCGGTCGCGGCGGTTGCGGTCGGAGCGGCGGTCGTGCTCCACCGGGCGGGCGCCCGGGTGGTGGCGTGGGCGCTCGGTGCATCGGTGCTGCTCCAGTTCGGGCTCGGGCTGATCACCCTCCTGAACGCAGCTCCCGTGCCGCTCGCGGCACTGCACCAGGCCGGCGCGGTACTGCTCGTCGTCGTCGGGGTCTTCGCCAGCCACTGGGCACGGGGCGGTGCCCCGCCTGACCCGGGGGCTACCGCTTGGCGCCGATGTCGACCGGACGGTTGACCGACTCGAAGAAGTCGTTGCCCTTGTCGTCGACCACGATGAAGGCCGGGAAGTCCTGCACCTCGATCTTCCAGACCGCTTCCATGCCGAGCTCGGGGTACTCGAGGGTCTCGACCTTGGTGATGCAGTCCTGGGCGAGCCGGGCCGCCGGACCGCCGATCGAGCCGAGGTAGAACCCGCCGTGGCGCTGGCACGCGTCGGTGACGGCCTTCGAGCGGTTGCCCTTGGCCAGCATCACGAAGCTGCCGCCCGCGGCCTGGAACTCGTCGACGTAGGCGTCCATTCGCCCTGCGGTGGTGGGACCGAACGAGCCGGAGGCGTATCCCGCGGGCGTCTTGGCCGGACCCGCGTAGTACACCATGTGGTCGCGCATGTACTGCGGCATCGGCTCCCCGGCCGCAAGGCGCTCGGAGATCTTGGCGTGGGCGATGTCGCGGGCCACCACCATCGGACCGTGCAGCGAGAGGCGGGTCTTCACCGGGTACTTCGACAGCTCGGCGCGGATGGCCTCCATCGGCTGGTTGAGGTCGATGGAGACCACCTGGGTGTCGTCGAGCTGATCCTGGGTGAGCTGGTCGTCGGTGACCTCGGGCAGGTACTGGGCCGGGTTCATCTCCAGTTGCTCGAGGAACACCCCTTCGGCGGTGATCTTGCCCAGTGCCTGGCGGTCGGCCGAACACGACACCGCGATGCCGATCGGCAGCGACGCCCCGTGGCGCGGTAGGCGGATGACCCGCACGTCGTGGCAGAAGTACTTCCCGCCGAACTGGGCGCCGATGCCGGTGGTCTGGCTGAGGGTGAGGACTTCGAGCTCGAGCTCGAGGTCGCGGAACCCGTGGCCGAGCTCGCTGCCCTGCGTGGGAAGCGTGTCGAGGTAGCGGGCCGAGGCGAGTTTCGCCGTCTTCATCGTGTGCTCGGCCGAGGTGCCGCCGATGACGATGGCCAGGTGGTACGGCGGGCAGGCGGCGGTGCCGAGGCTGCGGATCTTCTCGTCGAGGAAGGCCATCAGCCTGGTGGGGTTCAGGACCGCCTTGGTCTCCTGGTACAGGTAGCTCTTGTTGGCCGATCCACCGCCCTTGGCCATGAAGAGGAACGAGTAGGCGTCGCCCGGGGTGGCGTAGATCTCGATCTGGGCCGGCAGGTTGGTGCCGGTGTTGCGCTCCTCCCACATGGTGAGCGGCGCCATCTGGGAGTAGCGGAGGTTCGAGGTCGTGTACGTGTCGTAGATCCCGTGGGCGATGGCCTCCTCGTCGCCGCCGCCGGTGAGCACCTGCTCTCCCTTCTTGCCCATCACGATGGCGGTGCCGGTGTCCTGGCACGACGGGAGGATGCCGCCGGCGGCGATGTTGGCGTTCTTCAGCAGGTCGAGGGCCACGAAGCGGTCGTTGGCCGACGCCTCGGGGTCGTCGAGGATCGAGGCGAGCTGCGCCAGGTGGCTGGGCCGCAGCAGGTGGGCGATGTCGCGCATCGCCGTGGCCGTGAGCAGGCGGATGGCCTCGGGGTCCACCTCGAGGAAGCGGCGCCCGGCCGCCTTGACCGTCGACACCCCCTCGGTGGTGACGAGGCGGTAGTCGGTGTCCGCCGGGCCGATGGGGAGGAGGTCGGTGTAGGAGAAGTCGCTCACGGCTCCGACCGTACCGATCACCCTTTCGACGGCGCCATACGATGTGGCGATGGTGGCGCCGACTGTGGTCCTGTTCGACTTCTTCGGCACGCTCGTCACCTACGAGGCCGACCGCACGGCGCTGCGGTACACCAGCACGCATGCGCTCCTCAGCGGGTGGGGATCCGACCTCGACCACGACGCCTTCGTCGTGGAGCGGGACGCGGCGTCGATCGCGCTCGAGGAGAGCTCGTCCGACAGCCACGTCGAGCACTCGATGGTCGACGCGGCGATGGCGTTCGGCGAACGGGTCGGCCTCAGCCTCGACGACGTGCGCTGTGCCGAGCTCATCGAGGTGTTCCTCGACGAGTGGGCGGCGCCGGTGCGCATCGTCCCGGGCACGCCGCAGATGCTGCGCCGACTGGCCGATCGCTACCGACTTGGCCTCGTCTCGAACACCAACGACGCGGCGATGGTGCCGGCGCTGCTCGCAACGCACGACATCGGCGACGTGTTCGAGACCGTCCTGCTCTCGGTCGACCACGGCCACCGCAAGCCGCACCCGTCGATCTACCAGGCCGCTCTCGATCACTTCGGCTGCGCTGCCAGCGACGTCGTCTTCGTGGGCGACTCCTACGAGGCCGACTACCTCGGTCCGACGACCGCGGGGATGACCGCCTACCTCATCGACCCCGCCGGCGCGCGGTCCGTCCCGCCGGGGCGCCGGCTGTCGTCGGTGCTCGACCTGGACTCGGCGCTGGACGCCATCGCCGGCTGACCCTTCCGGGCTGCGACCGGTCTCGGGAAGATCGCGCACCGTGCTGGTGCAGGATCCTCCCGAGACTGGCCGGGCGCAGAGCGAGACGAGCGGGCAGCGGCGGGCAGCGGCGGGCAGCTGAGAGCGGGCGACCCGGCGCACCGGGCCGGACGGCGCCCTCGGGTCAGCCGCTCGGGGCCAACTGGTCGCCGATGGCGAGGGGGCCGGGGGAGCGGACCAGGGCGCCGATGCCGAGGAGCGAAGCCCGTTCGGCGTTGATGCGCTTCAGCACCGTGAGATCGCGCCGAATGCCGTCGGGTTGCGGGCGGGTCACCATCACACAGCGGTCGATCTGCTTGGTGACGTCGAGGGTGAGCCCGCCGAGCGTGATCGTCTGGCCGAGGAGGTCGTCCTCGCCGGCACCGTCGAGGACGACGTTGAACCGGAAGCGTCGCACCTCGTCGAGCGGTGCGAACTGGGCGATGGTGGTGGCCGAGCAGAGCGAGACCTGCGTTCGGCTCGAGTCGTGGAACGTCCCCATCGGGCCCCGCCACACCGCCCATGGGGCCGACTCGTCGCCCGCGTCGGTGGGGCTCTCGTAGACGGGCGGTCGCTCCATGTCGGCGGCGTCGCGCAGCGCCACGTCGCGGCCGAGCCACCCCGACAGGGCGGCATCGTCCGCGGTCTCGTGGCCGTCGGGCAGTCGGATGCTGACCGAACCGTCGTCGTGCCAGCACCCGGTGGCGAGCAGGAGGTGCGGCTCTCGTCGGGCGGTGAGACCGTTGCCAGTGGCGAGGTCGAGGATCGCCCAGCGACGGTCGCCCACAAGGCCGCGCTCGTCGACCTCGGCCGACGGGAGCGACTCGCCCTGCATCGACTTCACCGGGTACCGCCACAGCTGAGCAACGCGCATGCGGCCCACCGTAGGGTGTGCTCGCAGGCGAGAGCCGACCACAGGGAGCGCACCATGACCGAGCAGTGGCGCATCGAACACGACTCCATGGGCGAGGTGAGGGTGCCTGCCGATGCCAAGTGGGGGGCGCAGACCCAGCGGGCGGTGCAGAACTTCCCGATCTCGGGAATCCCCATCGACCAACGCCTCGTGCGGGCATTGGCCCTCATCAAGGGAGAGGCCGCCCGGTTCAACACCCGCTCGAAGGACGTGCCTGCTGTCGACTCCCGAATCGGAGGCGCCATCACCGCTGCCGCCGACGAGGTGATGGCGGGGGAGTGGGACGACCAGTTCCCGGTCGACGTGTTCCAGACCGGCTCTGGCACGTCGTCGAACATGAACGTGAACGAGGTGCTCGCTCACCTGGCCTCCGACGCGCTCGGCGAGGACGGGGCGGTGCACCCCAACGACCACGTGAACGCGTCGCAGTCGTCGAACGACGTGTTCCCGTCGGCCATCCACATCGCGGTCACCGAGGCCATCCTCGTCGAGGTGATCCCAGCGTTCGAGGACCTCGCGGCCAGCCTCCGGCGCAAGCAGCGCAAGTTCAAGACGGTCGTGAAGTCGGGTCGTACCCACCTGATGGACGCCACACCGGTCACGCTCGGCCAGGAGTTCGGCGGCTACGCCGCCCAGATCGAGGAGGCCATCGAGCGCCTGCGCGACACCGCGCCTCGTGCCGGACGCTTGCCGCTCGGCGGCACCGCAGTCGGCACCGGCATCAACGCTCCGAAGTCGTTCGGCCGGTCGGTCATCAAGCGCATCGCCGAGCGCACTGCGCTGCCGCTCACGCCCGCTCCCGACGCCTTCGCCGCCCAAAGCGCCCGCGACGCGCTCGTCGAGGTGTCGGGCCAGTACCGCGCCGCTGCGGTGGCCCTCGTGAAGATCGCCAACGACCTGCGCTGGATGGGGTCGGGCCCGCGCACGGGTCTGGGCGAGATCCGCATCCCCGACCTGCAACCCGGCTCGTCGATCATGCCCGGCAAGGTGAACCCGGTGATCGCCGAGGCCGTCACCCAGGTGTGCGCCCAGGTCATCGGCAACGACGCGGCCGTTGCCTTCGGCGGGTCGCAGGGCAACTTCGAGCTCAACGTCTACATGCCGATGATGGCCCGCAACCTGCTCGAGTCGGGCAGCCTGCTCGCCAACGTGTCGGCGGTGTTCGCGTCGCGGATGATCGACGGCATCGAAGCCAACGTCGAGGTGTGCCGCGAGTACGCCGAGTCGTCGCCGTCGATCGGCACGTCACTCAATCCCTTCATCGGCTACGAGGCGGCGGCGGCGATCATCAAGGAGTCGACGCGCACCGGCGCCAGCATCCGCTCGATCGTCATCGAGCAGGGCCTGATGACCGACGACGAGCTCGACCGTGCCCTCGACACGTTGGCGATGACCAAGGGTGGCATCATTCGCTGATGCCGCAGCGGGCCACCAGCGCAGCGTGGCTGGCGCTGGCGCTCGTCGCCGCGGTCGTCCTCGCCTCCACCCTCACCTACGACCTCCGCGACGAATGGCTGGCCGGCGACCAGGCGTCGTTCGTCCTCCAGACGATGAGCCTGGCCGAGGAGGGCAACGTCTCCTACGGTGAGTCCGACATCGCGCGGTGGCGGTCGCTCGAGTGGCCCGGCGGTGACCGCCGCCATCCTCTCGCTGCGCTTCCGCGGGCCGGTCGTGCCGCTGGTGGCCGGGGTGTATGCGTTCGGGTCGCACACCCTCTTCTGGGCCTATCCGGTGTCGACCGAGCTGTTCCTGGTGGTGACGATGGGATTGGCGGTGCTCGGCCTGTTGTGGGGGCTCGAGCGACAGCACCTTCTGGCCACGATCGGTGGGGCGGCGGTGGCCGGGTTCCTCGTCACCGAGAAGGCGACTCTGTTGGTGGCGATCGGTCCGCTGCTCCTGTTGGTCCTGCTGCGGCTCCCCGGGGCCCGGCAGCGTGCCCCGGTCATCGGCGCGGCCGTGGCGGTGTTCGCCATCGGCAGCATGCCGTACCTCTACTACTCAGACGGCACGAGCTACAACGCCTACGCGGGCTGTACCTGGTGGTGTTCACCGACAACTACTTCGGGGGTGCGCAGTCGATCGGCGCAGCAGCAGCGCTGGTGGTGTCGCTCGCCATCCTCCCGCACCACTACCGCCGGCCGAGCGACGCGTTCTGGCGGCTCACCGACACGAGCGCAGTCCAGCGGCTCCTGCCGTTCGAGACCACGCAGAAGGCTGCCGACTTCCTACGCGGCGACGAGTGACGAGTGACGCCGGCGCGGGTCAGGCTGCGCCGGAGGCAGGGCTTCCTGGGTAGGCCACGGGGTCGCCGGCGGCGGGGATGATCGGGTAGGTCCAGCTCATGTGAAGGGCAAGGCCGATGGCGACCTCGCGCCACGCCTGGGGAGCCCAGCCCTCGGCCCGACCGACGACCGTGCCGTCCTGGGCGATGTGCAGGAACGCGGGAAGCTGCTCGACCCCGGCACCGGTGATGAGTCCTCGCGTCTCATCGCTGAGCGTGAGGATCTCGTCGGAGATGGGCCCGAGGAACTGCTGGGCCTCGGACTCGGTACCCGCCACGATGAACGCGACGCGGCAATCAGCACCCCCGAAGTGGGTGAGGATGCGGCGGGCGGCATCGAGGACCCACGCGCTCTCGTGCGTGTAGGGGTCGAGGACGACCGCCGCCATCTGGAAGGTGGTGAGCCAGTCGCCCAACGTCCGAGCGTCGTGGTCGAGTGGCTTCAGTTCGAGATCGAGGGGGACCTGGGTGCTCACGGGCGGCCAACATAGTCCGCGACCCCCGCTCGGCTCGACCTGGCGCCCGGCGGACTCCTATCGTCAGCCCGACCGCCCCTCGACGATGGAGACCCCATGCACAGCGCGAAGGACTTCTTCCGACCCCTTGCTGTCGGTGCCCCGGCCCCGGTTCGTGAGATCCCGTTCCGGCCGTCCCGCATGATCCACTTCTTCCCGGCGGCCAACGAGAAGATGGTGTCGAAGGTCCCGCAGATGGCCGACCAGGTCGACATCCTGCTCGCCAACCTCGAGGACGGGGTGCCGGCCACCGACAAGGAAGCCGCCCGCGCCGGGCTGGTCAAGGTGGGCAAAGCGTGGGATCGCACCGACACCCAGCTGTGGACCCGGGTCAACTCGCTCGACTCGCCGTGGGTGCTCGACGACCTGACCGACGCGGTGCTCGAGATCGGCGACAAGCTCGACGTCATCATGATCCCGAAGGTCGAGGGGCCCGAGGACATCCACTACGTCGACCGCCTGCTCGCCCAGCTCGAGGCCAAGGCCGGGCTCGACCGCCCGATCCTGGTGCACGCGCTCCTCGAGACCGCCCGTGGCGTCAACAACGTCGAAGAGATCTGCGGCGCGTCGCCCCGGATGCAGGGCCTGTCGCTCGGCCCGGCCGACCTGGCCGCCAACCGCCGCATGAAGACCACCCGCGTCGGCGGCGGCCACCCGGGATACCTCGTGCGCGAGGACCCCCACGGCGACGACCACGAGGGCACGCGAGCCACCTTCCAGCAGGACCTGTGGCACTACACGATCTCGCGCATGGTCGACGCCTGCGCCGCCCACGGGATCCTCCCGTTCTACGGGCCGTTCGGCGACATCGCCGACACCGTCGCCTGTGAGGACCAGTTCCGCAACGCCTACCTGCTCGGCTGCGTCGGCGGCTGGAGCCTGCACCCAGCTCAGATCGCCATCGCCAAGAAGGTGTTCAGCCCCGATCCCGCCGACGTGGCCCACGCTCTGCGCGTCATCGAGGCGATGGGCGACGGCACCGGCGCGGTGATGCTCGACGGCAAGATGGAGGATGACGCCTCGGTGAAGCAGTGCCGGGTCATCGTCGAGCTCGCCAAGGACCTGTCGGCCCGCGACCCCGAGCTCGCCGAGCTGTACAGCTTCGAGGCCGCGTCGTGAGCGTCGACGCCCTTCGGCCCCGCCGGTCGGTCCTCTACATGCCGGCCGCCAACGTCCGGGCCCTTGAGAAGGCCAAGGCCATCGATGCCGACGCCATCATCTTCGACCTCGAGGACGCCGTCGCTCCCGACGCCAAGGACACCGCCCGCGAGCAGGCGACCGCGGCCGTGGCGTCGGGCGATTACGGCCAGCGCGAGCTCACCATCCGTTGCAACGGACTCGACACCCCGTGGGGCGCCGCCGACATCGAGGTCGCGGCGAAGGCCGGCCCATCGGCGATCGTCATCCCCAAGGTGTCGGGCGCCGCTGCCCTCGGCGAGGTGGCCGACCGGCTCGAGGCCGCCGGGGCTCCTGACCACACCACCATCTGGGCCATGGTCGAGACGCCGCAGGCCATCTTCGCGGCACGCGACATCGCCGGGTTCGAGCGGGTCAGCGTGCTCGTCATGGGCACCAACGACCTGGCCAAGGAGCTGCGGGCCGAGCTGGTGCCCGGCCGGGCGCCGCTCTACCCGCACCTTGCCACCGCGCTCCTCGCCGCTCGCGAGGCGGGCAAGGTGATCCTCGACGGCGTCTACAACGACGTGCGCGACCCCGAGGGCTTCGCGGTCGAAGCCCGCCAGGGGTTCGAGATGGGATTCGACGGCAAGACCCTCGTCCACCCCGACCAGGTCGGCCCCACCAACGACATCTGGGCGCCGAGCGACGAGCAGGTCGAGCACGCCCGCCGGGTCATCGAGGCCTTCGAGACCGCCGAATCCGAGGGTCGTGGAGTCGTCACCGTCGACGGGCGCATGATCGAGAACCTGCACGTCGACAACGCCCGCCGTACCCTCGCCGTGGCCGACGCCATCGCGGCGCTGGGCTGAACAGGAGACACCCTCATGGTCCTCGCAGTCCTCAAGGGCGACGATGTCGCCTACCAGTTGGTCTACCTGTTGCACATCGCCACGTTCGTGGTCGCCTTCGCCGGCGCGATCACCAACCCACGCCTCGGCGGGCTCGCGGCAGCCAGCGACGACGCCACCCGGGGGCGCATCGGCCAGCTCGTCGCCGATGGCACGGCGAAGGTGCACTTCCCTGCGCTGGCCCTCACCGGCCTGTTCGGCATCGCGCTCATCGTCATGTCCGACGACATCTACCAGATGAGCCAGACCTGGATCTCGATCGCCTTCGCCCTGTGGCTCGCCATGCTCGCCGTCATCTGGTTCGCCCTCCTGCCGGCGCAGCGCCGCACGGCGAGCGGCGACATCGATGCGAAGAAGAAGGTGGGGATGTTCACCGGCATCATCCACCTGCTCTTCGTGCTGATGCTGGTCGACATGGTGTTCAAGCCCGGCCTCTGACCCGACGCCGCAGCCACCCGGCCGGGCGCCGGTAGCCTCACACCCGATGCACCCGATCGAGCGCCTCCGGTACGTCGCCCGAGCGTCGGGCGTGGGCCACGACATGCTGGTTCGAGAGACCGCGTCGGCGCTGGCGTCGTTCGTGGGCGACCCGTCGGGCATGGTCACCGCCTGCCGGCGCGTCGTCGCCCGTCAGCCCACGTCCGGCCCCATCTGGTGGCTCGCGGCCCGGGTGCTCACCGCGCCCGATCCCATGGCCGAGGCCTGGGCGGCGGTGCAGGAGCTCGAGGCCGACCCCACGGCGCGCGAGCTGGTCCACTCGATCGACGCCGACCTCACCGTCACGGTTCTCGGCTGGCCCGATCTCGTCGGCGAGGCGCTGGTGCGCCGGGGCGACCTCGAGGCGCTGGTCGTCGACGTCCACGGAGAGGGTTCAGGGCTGGTGCGGCGGCTGACGCTGGCCGACAGCGACGCGGTCGACGTGCCGGCGGTCGGGCTCGGTGCGGCCGTGGCCGAGAGCCAACTTGTCCTGCTCGAAGCCGCGGCCATCGGGCCCGAGGCGTTCCTGGCCGTCGCCGGCTCGCGAGCCGCGGCGGCCACGGCGCGCCATGCCGGGGTACCGGTGTGGTTGGTCGGAGGGGCGGGTCGGCTGCTCCCTCGCCGCATGTGGGACGGCCTGGTCGCACGGGTCGACCTCGACGATCCGTGGGACGCCGACGACGAGATCGTCCCGCTCGACCTGGTCGACGCCATCGTGGGTCCCATCGGCCCCGAGCCGGTGGCCGAGGCGTTGCGCCGCACCGACTGCCCCGTGGCTCCGGAGCTGTTCAAGGAGCTCTAACGCTTGCCGCCTCAGCCGGCGAGGTGAGCGCCGATGGCCGTGCCGCACTCGCCGCACGCCACGATGAGCACCGTGCGGACGGCATCGGTGGGATCGTGGGGCGAGGCGACGACCGAGCGCCAGGTGAGGTGGTCGTCGATGGCCGACCGGCACGACGGGCAGCGCATCGGTGGGAGCGCGGGTGCGGGGGTGGCGGTCGGGTCGGCGGCATTGAGCGTCGCTGGATCGTCCACCTCGCCGTCCGGCGGTCCCGGCCGCTCGGCGTCGATGGCGAGGCGGAGGGCATCGAGGTCGAGCCCGAGCTTGCGCAGCACCTGGCCGGCGGTGCCCTCCACGTCGAGCACTCCGAGGAGGAGGTGTTCGGTACCGACGTCGGGGGCATGCCGATGGTGCGAGAACCGAACGGCCCGGCCAATGGCGCGCGAGGCCCGCGCCGTGCGGGGCAACGCTCGCCCTTGCGGTGGAAGGTGCTCCACCGGGCCCACCGCCTCGATGACCTGGTGGCGGGCGGCGGCCAGCGTGGCGCCGGCATCGGCCAGGAGCGACGCGGCGTCGCACGGCTCCACCGCCAGCAGTCCCAGCAGCAGGTGCTCGGTGCCAACCCGGTCGTGGCCGATCTCGCGAGCGAGCGCGTCGGCGGCGGCCACCGCGAGACGGGCGTCGGCGCCGAAAGCATCGAGATCGCCGAGATCGAGCGCATCGTCGTTCACGTCGACCATGGTCGCAGCCGCACGGTTCGCGGCGTGGGACGGTGGGTTCGATCGCAGCTCACTAGAGTTCGGGCATGGGTGACATGGTCGAGTTTCCGAGCAACGGTTCCACCGGGCAGGGCTACCTGGCAGTCCCCGAGTCGGGGGCCGGCCCCGGGGTCGTGGTGATCCAGGAGTGGTGGGGTCTGGTCCCCCACATCCAGGAGGTGTGCGACCGCTACGCCGCCGAGGGCTTCGTGGCGCTCGCGCCCGACCTCTACCGGGGCGAGTCCACCATCGAGCCCGACGAGGCCGGCAAGCTCATGATGGCGCTCAACCTGCAGCGGGCCGCCACCGACATGTCGGGCGCGGTCACCTACCTCCTCGACCACGATGCGGTCACCTCGGCCACCGTGGGTGTCACCGGCTTCTGCATGGGCGGCGGCCTCGCTCTTGTGCTGGCCTGCAACGAGGGCGAGCGCATCGGGGCGTGCGTCCCGTTCTACGGCGTCATTCCGTGGCCCGATGCCCAGCCCGATTGGTCGCAGCTCGAGGCGCCGGTCCAGGGGCACTTCGCCGAGAACGACGGCACGTTCGGCCCCGACGCCGTCGCCGAGCTCGAGACGCGGCTGAACGACCTCGGCAAGCAGGCCGAGCTCATCGTCTACCCCGCGGTCGACCACGCCTTCTTCAACGACACCCGCCCCGAGGTGTACGACGCCGAGGCGGCGCAGCTCGCCTGGAGCCGCACGCTCGGCTTCTTCCGGGCGCACCTGCACTGAGCCCGAGATGCGCGAGCAGCCAACCCGACTGGGCGTGAGTCGCCGCTACTTCGACATGTTGGCGACGAGGTTGCGGGCGATCACCTTGAGGCACAGGGTCTCGTCGGCACCTTCGAAGATGGACAGCACACGGGCGTCGACGAAGTAGCGGCTCACCGGGTACTCCTCGGCGTAACCGAACCCTCCGTGGATCTGCATGGCTTCACGGGTGACCCACTCGGCGGCGCGGCACACGTAGGCCTTCACCATCGACGCTTCGAGCGTGCCCTCGCCCTTGGCCATGAGCTTGGCGACGACGTAGGCGAACTGGCGGGCGGCCTGGATCGTGGCGGCCATGCGGGCGAGCTTCACCTTGGTGAGCTGGTACTCGGCGATGGGCTGGCCGAACACCTTGCGATCCTCGGCGTACTGCACCGCCTCCTCGTAGGCGGCCTGCATGACCCCGACGGCACGGGCGGCGGTCTGGAGTCGTCCGTTCTCGAAGCCCGACATCTGGTAGTAGAAGCCGCGGCCGAGCCCTTCGGTTCCGCCCACCTGGTTGTCGTCGGCGACGAACCAGTTGTCGAACGCGATCTCATAGGAGTGCATGCCCCGGTAGCCGATGGTGTCGATCGGCCGGCCTTCCATCTTCGCCCCGCCCGGCGCGGCGCCCTCGGCGCCCGCTTCCTGCACGAACTCGAAGCCGTGGGCGTCGCCGCGCGGCTTGGGTACGCAGAAGAGGGTGAGGCCGCGGTGGGTCTTCGAGCGGTCGGGGTCGGTGCGGGCGAGCAGCATCAGCACGTCGGCCCGGGCGCCGAACGTGCACCAGGTCTTCACGCCGTTGATGAGCCACCCACCGTCGGCCTTGGTGGCGGTGACCTTGATGTTGGCCACGTCGGATCCGTAGTCGGGTTCGGTGACGGCCACCGCAGCCATCGCCTCGGCCGACGCGAGCTTGGGCAGCCAGTGCTGCTTCTGGGCCTCGGTGCCGCCGGCCTCGAGGGCGCGGGTGAGGATCTCGGGCCGGGTGATGAGCGAGCCCCCGGCGCCGAGGGAGCCCCGCGACAGCTCCTCGGTGGCGACGACCATGCCCATGTAGTCGGACTCGCTGCCGGTTGCGAAGCCCCCGTACTCCTCGGGCACCGACATGGCGAAGCCGCCCATCTCGGCCAAGCCGGAGATGATCGACTCGGGGATGTCGTCGTTGTGGCGGTGGATGTGCTCGGCGACCGGCTTGATCTCGTTGTCGGCGAAGCGGCGGAAGGTGTCCTGCACCATCTCGAAGTCGCTGTCGAGGTGGCGGGGTCCGGCCTGGCCGGCGAGGGCCGCCAGGAACTCGGGGTCGCGGTGGGCGGCGAGGAACTCGCGGGTTCCGTCGAGCGCCCCGAGATCGGCGCCCCACGTGGCTTCGCGCCCGAAGAGCTTGGCGGCAAGGTCGGCCACCGCATCGGCGATGAAGGCGCAGGTGAGCCGGGCTTCGATGTCGCCCTTGGCGCCGTAGTCGAGCATCGCTCTGCCGGTCTCGACCGCCGATGCGGCATGGGCGAGGTCGTAGGCGAGCACCTGGTCGTCGTCGACCGAACCCGTTGCGGCCAGGTGGGCGATGGCCGTCTGGACGATGCCGTGGGCAGCGTCGATGGCGGATGCGGCAGCGTCGAGATCAGGCACGGTCATGGGGGGAGAGAGTACCGACGGCGCCCCACCCAGCTCACATCGACCGGTCATGGTGTCGCAGCTCTCACCAGTCCTCGAGGCCCGCCAACGGCAGCGCGAAGCGGCGGAACCAGTCGGTCTTCAACACCTCGGCCAGGTCCTCGGCCGGGAGGGGCTGGCTGAGGAGGAAGCCCTGCGCTCGGTCGCAACCCATCTCGACGAGGCGCAGCAGGGTGTCGGTGTCCTCGACGCCCTCGGCGACGACGGCGAGACCCAGGTTGTGCCCGAGGTCGATCACCGAACGGACGATCGTGTCGTCGCCGCCGGGCAAGGACATCGCCGCGACGAAGCTCTGGTCGATCTTGATCTCGTCGATGGGAAGGTCGCGCAGGTAGGCGAGCGACGAGTAGCCGGTGCCGAAGTCGTCGATGCTGAGCGAGATGCCGAAGCTCTTCAGCCGGCGGAGCACACCGAGGGCGAGGAGCGGATCGTCCATCAGCAGGCTCTCGGTGATCTCGAGGGTGAGCCGCTCGCCGGGGAAGTGTTCCTCCTCGAGGAGCCCGACGATCCAGTCGACGAGGTCGGGCTCGTAGAGGTTGCGAACGCTGACGTTCACTGCCACGTGCAGGAACTCGCCGTCGACGGTCAGCTGCTTCACCTGGCGGATGCTCTGGCGCAGCACCCAACGGGTGAGGGGCTGGATGACCCCCGACATCTCGGCCAGCTCCATGAAATCGGCCGGCGGCATGAGGCCGTGGACGGGGTGCTTCCATCGCAGCAGCGCCTCGGTGCGCAGCACCTTGCCGGTGGAGAGCTCGATGGTCGGCTGGTGGTGCAGCACGAGCTGGTTGGCGGTGATGGCTTGGCGCAGCTCGCCGAGCAGGGTGAGCCGGCGGATGCTCGACCGGTCGTCCTCGGGTGCGTAGACGACATGGCCGCCGCCGGTTCGCTTCGCCACGTACATGGCCACGTCGGCCCGTCGGGCCAGACCGTCGGCATCGTCGGCGTGCTCGGGGTAGAAGGCGAGGCCGATGCTCGCCGAGACCTGGATGCTGACGCCGTCGATGTCGACGGGCTTCTCGACGAGCCGGGCGAGCTTCTCGGCCACGGCGGTGGCCCCGGAGCGGGTGGCGTCGGTGGTGAGCAGGATGGCGAACTCGTCGCCGCCGAGCCGGGCGATCGTGTCGGCCTCACGGAGGGAGTCGCGCAGCCGCTGGGCGATCTCGGACAGGAGCGCGTCGCCGCTGTGGTGCCCGAGGGTGTCGTTGACCTCCTTGAAGTGGTTGAGGTCCATGATCATGATCGCCATCGGTTCGCCGTTGCGCTGGGCGCGGCTGAGGCCCTTGCGAAGCCGGTCGTTCAGCAGCACCCGGTTGGGGAGCCCGGTGAGGGCGTCGTGCAGCGCCTGGTGGCGCAGGCGCGCCTGCACCCGTGCCCGGTCGGTCACGTCGTGCAGGGCCATCGCCACCGACCGGTCGGGCAGCGGGAAGGTGTGCACGGCGAAGACGGGCGAGTCGGGGTCGTCGGTGAGGGGCATCTCGCTGTCGAAGCCGACCCCCACCTCGACCGTCTCGGACAGGCGCGACGGGATCGGTCCGTCGCGCAAGATGGGGAACACGTCGGTGAGCCGCTGGCCGAGGTGTTGGCTCGCATCACGGCCGAGGATGCGCTCCGCCGCGGGGTTGACGGCGAGGAGCGTCAGCGAGCGCGGGTCGCCCGCCTGGCCGACCCGCACCACGATGAGCGCGGTGTGGATGTGCTCGACGATGTCGCGGTGGTGCGAGAGGTCCTGTTCCACCTGGCGCTGCCCGGTCACGTCGATGACGAGTCCGCGCACGACCACGGCTCGACCGGTTGCGTCGCGCTCGCAGCGGTGCGAGTCGTGCACGCGCACCACCCGGCCGTCGGCGGCGAGCATCCGATACTCGAGCTCGTCGCCGTCGCGCTCGCCGCTCATCGTCTGGCGGAGGTGGTCGACCACCCGGTGGTGGTCGTCGGGGTGGATGTGGGCGAGCCACCCCTCGGGGCTGGCCAGCTTCTCGTATGGCACGCCGAGGATCTGCTGGTAGCGGCCGGCCACGGTGAGGGTGGCCGGGGGATTGGTGGTCATCGTCCAGACGATCCCGTCGATGCCCATGAGGAGGTGCTCGTGGTTCTCACGCAGCTCGCGCTGGCCATCGGCGAGGTTGCCCAGGACGCTCGCGATGAGCGTGCTGACGATGACGTAGATCGCCAGCACGTACGACGCTCCCTCGCCGCCGGCCAGGCCGGCGAAGAACAGGACGAGCCCCGACGCGAACACGGTGCGCACCGCCGCCGCCCGGCCGGCGGCGGCGGCCACCATTGCGACGTCGGTGACGAGGATGAGGACGACGCCAGGCAGTGCGAACGGCTCGACCAGCACGACGCCGGTCCCGACGACGATGTCCCAATCGACCATGCGGTTCGGGAGCGATGCCCATCGATGGCGGTAGAGGTCGACCAGGATCGTGACGGGCATGCAACCGAGGAGCAGGGCCCCGGCCAGCCACGCGTGGTTGTCGAGGTTGTCGGGTGAGAAGAAGGCGAGGAGGGCCAGCAGCGGCAGCCCGATGTACCGCGACCAGAACACCAGCCGCCAGGGATCGCGCACGCCGGCCCGGGCGACGGGGTCGGTGACGACCGCTGCGTGTCCGGCATCGACCGAGCGCGCCGAACCAGCAGATCCCGACACGTCGTTCTGATGTGGGGGAGGGGTCATCGCTCACGCCGAGGTCGATTGTGTGGAGACCCATCGGCCGACGGCGCCCCTTCTGTGAGGCGTCTACCCTTCCGCTGGTGTCCGCCGATGTCCTGGAGTGGGGGCGCCGCAACCTCCGGCCGCTGCCCTGGCGTGCGGTCCGCGACCCGTGGGCCATCCTCGTCTCGGAGGTGATGGCCCAGCAGACCGGGGTCGATCGGGTGGTGCCGAAGTGGCACGAGCTGCTCGACAGGTGGCCGGATGCCGCTGCGCTGGCCGGGGCCGATCTGGGCGACATCCTCGCCGTGTGGACGGGTCTCGGCTACCCGCGCCGAGCGCGCGACCTGCAGGCGACGGCCCGGCAGGTGGTGGAGCGCCACGGGGGCGTCGTCCCCGACGTGCTGTCGGATCTCCTCGCGCTCTCGGGTGTCGGGCCCTACACCGCTCGGGCCGTGCTCGCCTTCGCCTTCGAGCAGCCGGTCGGCGTGGTCGACACCAACGTGGCGCGGGTGCTCGCCCGGAGCCAGGGCCGGCGTCTGGCCAGTCGCGAGGCGCAGGCGACAGCTGACGCCCTCGTCCCGGCCGGCGACGGGTGGCTCTGGAACCAGACGCTCATGGAGGTTGGTGCCGTCTTCTGCCGGCCGACGCCACGGTGCGACGGCTGCCCGGTTCGTGGCCGGTGCAGGTGGGCCGACGACGGCTGGCCCGAGCCCGATCCGGCGCCGGGCTCCGCAGGCGTGAGCCGTCGTCAAGCGCGCTTCGCGGGCTCCGACCGTGAGGCGAGGGGCCGTCTCATGCGGGCGCTGCTGGCGGCACCGCAGTCGCGCCGCGACGCCCTGGCGGCCACGGGGGTGGTGGGCGACGAGGAGCGAGCCGGTCGCATCGTCGATGGCCTGATCGCCGACCGGTTGGTCCTCGCCGACTCCGATGGCGCGGTGCGCCTGCCCTGACCGTGCATGTGGGTAGCGTTCGACCCATCCGATCGACCCGCCTGCTCCGAACACCTCACGTGATGCACGATGGCTGACGATCTCCGCAGCGCAGGCGACGCCCAGCTGGTGCTCGCCGTGGCGCGCTACCGCGAGGACGCTCTGGCCGAGCTCTACCGTCGCCACGGCGGGGCCGTCCACGCGCTCGCCCGTCGTGTCCTCGTCGATGACGCGCTGGCCGAGGAGGTGCTCCAGGAGGTCTTCGTGCGGCTCTGGCGCCAGCCCGACCGGTTCGACCCCGACAGGGGCACGCTCCGCTCCTTCCTGCTGGCGATGGCCCACGGCCGCGCTGTCGACATCGTCCGCTCCGAGTCGTCGCGGCGCCAGCGCGAGGAGCGCGACGCCCGCCGCACGGCCGAGGCCGGCTACGACCTCGAGCGCGAGGTGTGGGACCTCCACCTCTCCGAGCAGGTCGCCGGTGCGCTGCGAACGTTGCGCGACGACGAGCGGCGGCCCATCGAGATGGCCTACTTCGGGGGATACTCCTACCGAGAGGTCGCCGAGTCGCTCGGCGAAGCGGAGGGCACGGTGAAGAGTCGCATCCGAACAGGCTTGCAGCGGCTGCGAAGCTCGTTGGGCGACGTCGGCATCGGGGCCGAGTCGTGACGCTCTCCCACGACGAGGTGGCGGAGCTGCTCGGCGCCTACGCGCTCGATGCGATCGACCCCGACGAGCGCGAGGCGGTCGACGAGCACCTGGTCGAGTGCCCCCGCTGCCGCGCCGAGCTGCGCGATCACCTGGCGGTGGCCGGCGTCCTCGGCGACGAAGGGGCCGCGGCCCCGGCCGGTGTGTGGGACCGCATCGCCGCCGACATCCACAACGGTGACTCGGCCACATCGGTGTTGCCGCCGTTCGATCTCGATGCGATCCGGATGGGGCGCTTCGAGACGCCCGAACCTGGCGCGCCTGCTCGCGGCCGACACGTGCGGCTCCTCGCGGCTGCCGCAGCGGTCGTCGTCGTGGCCGCCATCGGCGGCTTGGGAGCGATCATCGCTGCGCAGCAGTCGAGGCTCGACGAGATGGCCGACGACATGGACGAGCGCGACATGCTGGCCGACCCCGGCAGCGCCGTCGTGCAGCTGACCGATGCCGACGGGGTGGCCTACGCCGCGGTGGTGATGGGCGACGACGGCCGGGCGGCTCTCGTCAGCACCGCACTCGCCGCGCTGCCCGATGACCGCACCTACCAGCTGTGGGCCGTCGGTGCGGATGGCCCGGTGTCGCTCGGGATGCTCGGCGCGTCGCCCACCGTGGTGCCGTTCCGGCTCGCCGGTGAGATGCCGATGACGCTGGCCATCACCGAGGAGCCTGCCGCCGGCTCGGTCGCTCCTACCACCGACCCCATGGTGACCGCCGAGCTCACCTCGCTCTAGGTTCGGCAAAGAGGTGTGATTCGGGGTGCCCGAATCGGTTGCCTAGATGTCGAACTGGACGCCGTTGCCAACGTCCCGTCCAAATCTTGTGCCCCGCCAGCAGTTGCTGGCAGGGCTGTTTGGTTCCGGCCTCTGGCGACTGCTGCCATCCCAGCGTGAGCTGGGCTGGTCTTGTGCGGTCTCGGCTCGGCGTTTTGGGTCTCCGGTCGTAGCCCGGCGACAGGTTGCTCTTGTTGCTCGAGGAGCCGTTGGGCTTCTCGAGCGATGTTGCGTGCCGCGTTCACGTCCCGATCAAGGACGAGAGCGCAGTGGGGGTCGTCGCAGATGAAGGTGCGGTCGCCGAGGGCAAGCTTGGCTTTCGCGAGCCCACAGTCAGAACACGTCTTCGACGACGGGAAGAAGCGGCCGACCACGACGAGTGCGGAGTCGTGGTCGGTGGTCTTGTAGGTGAGCTGGCGGCGCAGCTCGCCGAGTGACGCATCAGCGAGAGCGCGGCCGAGCCGACGCTTTCGGTGACCCATCCCGGCCAGGTTCAGATCCTCGATAGCCACCACATCGAACCCGCCGGCGAGCGCGTTGCTCATGTGGTGGAGGTGCAGGGCCCGGGTCTTGGTGATCCTGCCGTGCAGCCGTGCACGGCGGTCGAGGAGCTTGCGCCGGTTGCGCGAACCCTTCTCGCAGCGGGCGACCGCCCGGTCGAGCTTGCGGAGCCGTCGCAACTGTCCAGCCAACACCTTCGGGTTGATCACATGGCCAGTCGTGTCGGTCAGCCCGGCCACAGGCCGCGAGAGAGTGGCCAGGTGCTTCACGCCGCCGTCGACGCCGACCGTCCCGCCGTGGCGCTTGCGGGGCTTCGGTACCGGGCGTGCGTCGAGCTGATACCGCACGAGCAGGCTCGCCTGCCACCGACCGCCGCGGCGGGCGACCGTGACCTTCTGGATCGAGGCTCGGCCCTGCTCAACAAGGCGGTACAGCCGGCGGGTCGACGAACTCGTGTGCAACCAGGCGAGCTCGCGGCGGCGACGCTTCACCGCGAGCTCCGGCGTCGATTGCGGCAGCATCAACCGGATCGCGTGACGGTTGTGGTGCAGCCACGACAGCTGGTGGTTGATCTCCACGAACGACACCGACGGCACCGCCTGGCCACGCTTCTTGAACCGAGGGAACCCGACACGGCGCCCCTTGCGCTCCCCCGAACGGGACTTTGACCAGTTGTCGAGCGCCTGCGCGGCGTCGACGATGCCTGACCGGAAGGCATGCATCGACACTTCCCGCCACCACGGCGCCACCTCGTCCTTCGCCTGGTTCCAGAGGGTGCCGAGACGGGTCGCCGACCATGGCACTGCCGGCGTGAGCTCATCCTCGGGTACGCCGCTTTCACGCTCGACGCGGCGCACATCCAGGTTGTCTTGCACGGTGGCGAGCACCCAGTTGTACGCGAACCGTCGCGCGCCGCAGTACGAGCCCAGCAGCCGTTCCTCGGACGGGGACATGTCAAGCGGGAACACCACCGCTCGCGTCACGAACCCGTCCCCCGTCATAGCTCTGATTGTGCGCGAGGAGTGTGACAGTGCCACTCGCTCAGGCACCCCGATCACACCCATTTGCCGAACTGGCCTCGCTCTGAGCGAGAGTCGAGTCCGGCGCAAGCTGTAGCGTCCAAGACGCATGCGGCTGAGACGGTTCTTGGCTGTGGTCCAGACGTAGATTGCAACGCGTTGAACGATCAGTTGGGTGATGCGATCGAGCGCGGCGACGAGGCTGCCGAGCTGCAGCTCGTCGCCGAAGGCGAGTCGCACGGCTGCCTCGACTAGGACGGCGTGGCGTGGGGATCGAACGCGGTCGGAGCGGTGTGCAGGTGGCGGACGACGCGGGCGATCACATCGGACGGCTCGAGCGACGAGCTCGCGCCGGCAGTCGGCGCCAGCTCCGGTGTGAGGACGGTGGCGCTATCGCTCGTCCAGGTCACGTCGTCGGCTGCGGTGAGCTCTTCGGCCAAGGCCGACAGGTCGACGCGCGGGCGGATCGCCCGGCTGCGGTACTCCACCCACGACTCGTAGCGGTAGGTGAACCGATACGACCCGTTGGCCACGAGGAGCAGCGCCCCGCGCTCGGTGCGGTTGTGGATGGCCATGGGATGGATGGCGGAGTAGCGCTCTCCGGCGAATCGATGGCCCCACCACGACGAGGGCGACGGAACCGTGACGACAGCCAGGTCGACATCGGGGCGCTCATCGATGCCGACGGCGCCACCGTCGATCGCCGCTTCACTCGCGGTGAGCGCGGCGTCCTCTTCGGCCCAGACGTGGCGGTACTGCTCGACGCGGTCCACCAGGTCGGGCAGCCGAGGGAGGACCTCCTCGTAGAGGTGTCGGGTGCGCTCGCCGTAGCCCGTCGGGAGCGTGCCCAGCGGTGACCGGTCGGGGTCGGTGAACGCTGATACGACCATCGAGGCTCGGGCCGAGTCACGGAACCGGTATGTCCCGAAGTCGCCTGCGGCAGCGAGATCCTCGAGCTGAGGCCGACGGGCCATCGCATCGGCGGGGGAGAGGAGGGCATAGATGCCGACGAGGCCGTCCTGGTCGAAGTGGTTGGTGGACACCGCTGTGGCGGCGCCGTGCATGGAGGTGTGGTGGTCGAGGTACCGGAACGCCATCTGCGCCGACAGATCGGCCTGGATGTCGGCAGCGACGGGGGGCGAACCCGGCCAGTGCGACAGGGTCAGGGTCGTGTTGGTCGTGGGGGTGGCGTCGACGACGATATTCGGCTCGTCGGCCACCTCGTCGAACGGGCAGAAGCGGAGACCGGCCGTGATAGGCATGCGGCGGAGGGTACGACCTCGACCCGACTCGAGGTCAAGGGCTTCTCAGGGGTCACCCCGACGGCCGGCCCGGCGCCGACGACACGACCCGTGGCATCGTGGCGTCCATGGACCTCGACGTGGTGAAGGCGCACCTCCACCAGAAGCTGCGGGCCGCCCGCGAGGCACTGGTGTGGAAGCTCGACGGGGTGTCGGAGTACGACATCCGGCGGCCCATGACCGCCACGGGCACCAACCTGCTCGGCGTGGTCAAGCACAACGCGATCTCGGACTCGCGGTACTTCGGCGAGGTCTTCGACCGGCCGTTCCCCGAACCTCTGCCGCGGTGGGACGATCCGGGTGCCGACCTCGTCGACCACTGGGCGACCGAGCACGAGACCCGGGAGCAGATCGTCGACCTCTACCGGCGTGTGTGGGCACACGCGGATGCGACCATCGAAGCGCTCGACCTCGACGATCGTGGCTACGTGCTGTGGTGGCAGGAGGAGGTCCCGCTGCTCAACGTCATGGCGGCGCGGCTCGTCGACTCCGTGCGCCATGCGGGGCATGCCGACATCTTGCGCGAGTGGATCGACGGTGCCGTGGGTGTCGACGCCGACGGACTGCCTCTGCACGGGCGCGACAGCAGCTACTGGGAGGCCCGGCGTGCGCGCATCGACGACGCTGCCCGCGCAGCGGATCCACAGCGAGCGGGATGAGCCGGCCCGCGGCCCCGCGTGCTGCTACCTGCGGCACGCGGCTCGGGTCGCGGCTGCGGCGGCGCTGATGTACTCGGGGTCGGGCTGGTTCGCCCACCCGTCGCTGCTGCTCGGCTGGTGGCCGCTCTCGAGCGACCGACGCCAGTCGAAGCACGCCAGGTACAGCGGTCGCACGTGCATCACCCCTTCGAGCCGGTCGAGCTCCTCGTCGGTGAGCTCGACGTGTCGGCGGTACGCGCTCACGGCCGCGTCGATCCACTCGGCGTTGAGCCACGTTCCCCACATGAGGTATGCAAGGTCGGCGAGGCGTGGCCCGCGCCCTGCGGCCCTCCACTGGATCGCCACCGGGCCGTCGTGGCCCACGATCACGTGATCGGGGGCGGCGAGGAGGTTGCCGTGGACCAACGCCTCGGGCAGGCCCTCGCCGGCGTCGGCCGTGCGGACCTGCTCGCGAAGCTGACGCGCTTCAGCGGCTTCATGTGGGGACGGACAAACCGTGCGAGTCGGTCCAGGCAGGCTGCGAATGGTCGAGGTGGCGAGCGAGGCCAGAGTTCGCGAGCAACCGCAGTCGCCGGTTGAAGTCCTGAGGTCCGAGGTGGTCGTCGTTCGTCACCGCGATGAAGGCGCAGTCGTGCGACGGGAAGCGGACGAAGGAGACGAGATAGCCGGCGAATGCTCCGCCGTGGCTCTCGATGCGCAGTCCGTGGTGCGGGCGGATGGAGATGCCCCAGGCGTCGTGTGCGACGGTGCCGTCGGGAAGCGTCGGGCGCTCGCCGAGCACGAGCTCACCGAGCGGGGTGCTCGGGAGCCAGCTGTTCCAGGCGACGAGGTCCGACAGCGTGGTGACCAGCCCGCCGTCGCCGACGCTGGTGAAGCGGATGTCGACCCGTCGGCCGTCGCTCCACCCCGGAGTGGCCGTCGGGTGGTCGACATCGAGGAAGTCGGATGCGTGCATGCCCGCCGGGTCGAGGAGCGTCTGCCGAGCGAGCTCGCCAAAGGATTGGCTGGCGACCGTCCGAGCGGCCTCGGCGAGCAACACGTAGCCGTAGTTGCTGTATCGATGCTGCGTTCCGGGCGCTGCATCGAGGCGGACGTCGTCGAGCGCTCTGATGCGATCGCTGTTCGACATTGGATGATCGGCTGCGAAGCCCGTTGCTACGTCGAGGCGGTTCGAGTCAGGAAGGCCGCTCGTGTGCGACACGAGGTGGTCGATCGTGATGCCGGCCATGCTCGACGGAAGCGCAGGCACCAGCTGGCGGATCATCGTGTCGAGCGAGAGCCGCCCGGTGAGGATCAGTTCCGCGATGCAGGCACCGGTGAACTGCTTGGCGACGGACGCGGCGTAGACCACGGTGTCGGCCGTGAACGCCCCGCCGCCGGGTCCGACCGTTCCCCACTGCCGGGATGCGACGACCTCACCGTGGACGACGACGGCGACTGCGGTTCCACCAGCGGAAGGGCGACGGTCGTCAAACGCCGACCAGTCGAGTCGTCCCAGCACGCCACAAGGGTAGGTCGACGGCTCCACGTCCGTTCGGTACCAGAGCGCGCGGATCGTCCCCGACCGGGCTCGGGCCGGTGGGCAGGGTGGGGCCGGTCCGGTCGTCAGTCCTCGGCGAGGAAGTCGAGGATGAGGGCGTTGACCACGTCGGGCTGCTCGAGCTGGAGGAAGTGGCCCGCCCCGTCGACCACGACCATGCGCGACGCCTCGTCGGTGAGCTCGGCGCTCACGCCGGTGACCACGTCGATGCCGACGCAGCCGTCGTCGATGCCGTGCAAGTAGAGGAGCGGCTGGGCCGGGATCTTCCCGGTGGCGGACTGGGCGTCGGCGAGCGCGGGGTCGCGCGGGCCGTCGCCGAGGGTGGCGCGGTAGTAGCCGAGCGCCGCCGACAGGTTGGCCGGGTCGCGCAGCGATTCCTTGACCCGGGTCAGCGCGTCGCCGGCATCGAAGCCCGGAGACCAGTCGCTCCAGAGCCGGTCGATGAACGCCATGTCGTCCGTGGGCACGATGGTATCGGCCAGCGCGTGCTGGAAGAAGAACATGTACCAGGAGCGCTGTAGCTGGTCGTAGGACGTGAAGGCCTGGGCGAGGGCTCCGCCCGGCGGCACCGCCGCGCCGACGACGCGACGCCATCGCTCGGGTTCCAGGTTGGCGGCCCCGTAGGCCGCAGGTGCGCCCCAGTCGTGGCCGATGATGACCGCGTCGGGTCCGCCACCGAGCGCCTCGTGGAGGCGGCACGCGTCGTGGGCGAGCGCGCCGGTCTGGAAGAACCCGTCGGCGGGCACCTCGGTGGGGGCGTACCCACGCATGAACGGCGCCACCGCCCGGTATCCCGCATCGGCCAGCTCGGGCAGCAGGTGCTGCCACCCCCAGGCTGAGTCGGGGAAGCCGTGCAGGCACAGGGCGAGCGGCCCGTCGCCTGCCTCGAGGTAGCCAAACCGGAGGGAGCCAGCCGTCACGTCGCCTTGATGAAGGGTCATGTCGGCCGAATCTAGGGGAGGAGTGCGTCGTTGGCCTGCTGAGACTTGGGTCACATGGCTTGCAGTCCGACCCGAGGGGTCCGTTACTGTCCCCAGCTTGGAAGGGGGAGGCTTGTGGTGAACGTGTCGTTCTTCGGCGTGCGCGGCTCGACGCCGTGTCCCGGTCCAGCCAACGCGCGCTACGGCGGCAACACCGCGTGTGTGGTCGTCGAACGGCCAGGTGCCGATCCACTTGTCCTCGATCTCGGCACGGGGCTCCGCTCGTTCGGCGAGACGCTTCCCCACGACGGCTCGTTCCGCGGCAGCGCCTTCGTCACCCACCTCCACTGGGACCACGTGCAAGGTCTGCCGTTCTTCGTCCCGATCCTCCGCGCCGGCGCGTGCATCGACATCTACGGTCCCCAGCCCGAGGACGGGCGCTCGCTGGCCGATGCCTTCGCCGGGTTCATGCGGCCGCCGTACTTCCCGGTCACCGTCGAGCAGCTTCCTGGACAGATCACGTTCCACGAGCTCGACGACGCCACGGTGCAGGTCGGCGACGCCCGAGTGACGGCGCGGTCGGTTCCGCACGTGGGCCACACCAACGGCTACCGGCTCGAGTGCGACGATCTCGCCATCGCCTACGTCAGCGATCACCAGCAGCCATGCGATGGCTCGATGCGCGTGGTCGACTCGGTGCTCGAGCTGTGCGACGGTGTCGACCTCCTCATCCACGACGCCCAGTACACCGTCGACGAGTTCACGAAGAAGTGCGACTGGGGGCACTGCACCGTCGAATACGCGGTGAACGTCGCCCGCACCGCCGGGGCGGGTCGGCTCGTTCTCTTCCACCACGACCCGGCCCACGACGACGAATGGCTCGACTGCATCCTGGTGGCGGCCGAACGCCTGGCTGGCCCCGACCTCGAGGTCGTCTCGGCGTACGAAGGGCTGACGATCTCCCTCGGCTGATCGGCGCATCTAGGGTCGGTCTCGACATCTCGACATCTCGACATCCGATCGGGGCCCCGCTCCGAACAGCACGTGTGGAGACTGAGACGAACCTAGGCCGGACACCCCGTAGCGCAGCTGCGCTGAGTGGGCTCATCGCAGCGGTGGGCGCGCTGGCCGTTGGCGAGCTGGTCGCCGGCCTGTCGACGCACCTCGTGTCGCCGGTGGTGTCGGTGGGCAACGAGTTCATCGACCGCGTCCCGCGCCCCGTGAAGGACTGGGCCATTGCGTGGTTCGGAACCAACGACAAGGTCGTGCTGGTCGGCGGCATCGTGGTGACCGCCCTGCTCTTCGGCTGCGCACTCGGCGTGGCCGCCCGCAGCCGCACCTGGCTGGGGATCGCCGGCCTCGGGGTCTTCGCCCTCGTCGGCGCCGCTGCGGCGTACCAGGAGGTCGATGCCGCCTGGTTCGCGGGGTTGCCCAGCCTCGCGGCGTGGGCCGGTGGAGCTGCCGTGCTGCTGTGGCTGCTCGCCCGAGCGCACCTGGACGTGCCGGCACAGCACGAGGACCTCGCCCCTGCCCGAGCTCCCTCCGCCACCTCCCGCCGGACCTTCGTGCTCGGCAGCATCGGTGCCCTGAGCGCCGCGGCCGTCATCGGATCCACCGGTCGATGGCTGCAAGGCCGTTACAGCGCCGCCGCCTCGCGCCTGGCGGTGATGCTTCCTGCCGCGTCCCGTCCGAAGCTGCCTGTCGTCGACGGCGTCGACCTCGAGGTTCCGGGCCTGTCCTCGTGGTACACGCCAAACACCGACTTCTACCGGATCGACACGGCTCTGCTGGTGCCCCAGGTGCAGGCCGAGGACTGGAGCCTCCGCATCCACGGAATGGTCGATCGGGAGCTCGAGCTCAGCTTCGACGAGCTGGTCAGCCGTGAGCTCTTCGAGGAGGACATCACCCTTCTCTGCGTGTCGAACGAGGTGGGTGGTTCGCTGGTCGGCAACGCCCGGTGGCTCGGGGTCCGACTCGACGAACTTCTCGCCGAGGCGGGCATCCAGCCGGACGCCGACCAGATCGTCGGGCGGTCCTCGGACGGCTTCACCACCGGCTTCCCCGTGTCGACCCTCGACGACGGGCGCGCCGCCATGGTCGCGGTGGCCATGAACGGCGAGCCGCTGCCGCTGCGCCACGGCTTCCCCGCTCGCCTCGTGGTCCCCGGCCTCTACGGCTACCTGTCGGCCACGAAGTGGCTCACCGAGATCGAGCTGACCCGGTTCGACCAGTTCGACCAGTACTGGGTGCAGCGGGGGTGGTCGGCGGAGGGGCCCATCAAGGTGATGTCGCGCATCGACACACCGAAGGGGCTGGCACGGATCGCCGCCGGGACCGTCACCGTCGCCGGAGTGGCGTGGGCGCAGAACGTGGGGATCGGACGCGTCGAGGTGCGCATCGACGAGGGCGAGTGGATCGAGGCGACCCTGGCCGCCGAGGAGAACACCATGACCTGGCGCCAGTGGCGCCACGAATGGGATGCCACACCGGGGCGCCACCTCATCACGGTGCGGGCCACCGGCCACGCCGGCCTCACCCAGACCGAGGACCGTGCCCTGCCGTTCCCGGATGGTGCGACTGGCTGGCACGAGATCGTGGTGAACGTCGAGGGCTGATCTGCGACATCGGTCATCCACACGGGCGGGTGGCTCCGAACACTCTCGACAGCCCCCCCGAAAGGACCCCCCACCGTGTCACTCCGACGCCGCACCGCCCTCCTCGCCCCGCTCCTCTCCCTCGGCCTCATCGCCGCCGCCTGCGGAGGCGACGACGAGACCGCCACTGGCGATGATCCCGTCACCACCGAGACCATGTCCGACGACTCGATGGCCGACGACTCGATGGCCGACGACGAGATGTCCGACGACTCGATGGCCGACGACTCGATGGCCGACGACTCGATGGCCGACGACGAGATGTCCGATGCGGGTGCGACCTTCGGCGACGCGTGTGCTGCCGTGCCCGCCGATGGCGAGGGCAGCCTCGAGGGCATGGCCGACGATCCGGTCGCCACCGCCGCCTCGAACAACCCCGTACTCTCCACGCTCGTCACCGCCGTCGGCGCCGCCGACCTGGTCGACACCCTCAACACCGGCGGCCCCTGGACCGTGTTCGCCCCGTCGAACGACGCCTTCGCCGCCATCCCCGAGGCTGACATGAACGCCGTCATGGCCGACACCGAGATGCTCAGCTCGATCCTCACCTACCACGTGATCGAGGGGCGCCTCGCTCCTGAGGACCTCGCCGGCACCCACACCACGGTGAACGGCGCCGAGGTCGAGGTGTCCGGCAGCGACGAGAGCTTCACGGTCAACGACGCCAACGTCATCTGCGGCAACGTGCAGACGGCCAACGCCACCGTCTACATCATCGACGCCGTGCTGATGCCGTCGGCCAACTGATCTCCGGCCACCCCGCGGCACTCCCCGCCGCACCGGACCCCGCCCCCCGCCGATGTTCGGCGACGGGGCGGGGTCCGTTCGCGTCGCGGCTGGTCGGTAGCCTCGCCCGGGTGAGCCCCTACGAACCGATCAACCCGCTCGACTTCCGCAACGTCATGAGCCACTTCCCCACGGGGGTCACTGTCGTCACCGGAGCCCCGGAGGGCCGGCCGGCCGGGATGACCATCGGGTCGTTCTTCTCGGTCTCGCTCGATCCGCCGCTCGTCGGGCTGTGCGCCGGCAAGGGTTCCACCTCCTGGCCGCTCATCGAACCGGCCGGGTGCTTCACGGTGAACTTCCTCGGCGCCGACCAGGCGAACCTCAGCGACCACTTCGCCAGCTCGGCCGCCGACAAGTTCGACGGAATCGGATATCGAGCCGGCATCACGGGCTCGCCCATCCTCGACGGCGCCGTGGCCCACATCGACTGCGAGACCGACCGCATCGTCGACGCCGGCGATCACCACATCGTCATCGGCCGGGTGGTCGAGCTCGGCGTCGACCGTGACGACGGTGCCGACGGCGAGCCGCTGCTCTTCTTCCGACGCACCTACGGCACGTTCGCGGCGAGGAGCTGAGGTGCCCGTCTACGCGCTCGGCGATCAGGTCCCGCGCATCGATCCCACCGCCTACGTCCACCCCGACTGCGTCATCATGGGCGATGTCACCATCGGGGCCGAGGCATCGATCTGGCCGGGTGCCGTGCTGCGAGGCGACGACGGGGGCATCGTCGTCGGTGCCCGCACCTCGATCCAGGACGGCTCGGTCATCCACACCACGGCGCAGTTCCCCACCAAGGTTGGCTCCGACTGCGTCATCGGCCACATCGTGCACCTCGAGGGCTGCACGATCCACGACGGGGCGCTCGTCGGCTCGGGCTCGGTGGTCCTCCACGGCGCCCAGGTGCACACCGGAGCGCTGGTGGGCGCCAACGCCGTGGTGCCCAACGGCATGGAGGTGCCGTCCGGGGCCATGGCCCTCGGCATCCCTGCCAAGATCAAGCCCAACTCGGTCAACCCGCTGCAGATCAGCATGGGGGTCGAGTTCTACGTGGCCAGGGGGAAGCGCTACGCAGCCGAGCTGCGTCGCATCGACTAGGAGCATGCGCGGAAAAGATCGCATGCTCTCTGTTCCACCCGCTCTTGCCGCCTTCGGCGGCGGGCCGCTCGGGCCGCCGCTCTCAGCGGCTGTACAGGCGTGGGGCGCCGTAGGAGGCGCCGACCACCGGGCGGCCACGACGCGACGTCCACCGCCACTGCACCGAGATGCGTCCGCCCGTCGCGCGGTCGGGACGGGGCACGCCGTGCTCCCAGCCAGCCTGGCACGCGCCGCCCATGACGATGAGGTCGCCCTCGCCGGGGGCCACGTCGTGGACGGCGCCCTTGTACTCGGCCTCGTGGTCGTAGCGGTTGCCGCGGGGTCGCAGGTGGAACGGCCGCCGAGCCCCCAGCACGAGCAGGGCGATGATGGTCTCGTCGAGCCAGCGCATGTCGCGGTCGCGGTGCAGTGCCATCATGTCGCGCTCGTTGCGGTAGTAGGCGAGGCCGTAGCCGCCGAACTGCACGTGGTAGTGGTGCTGGAGCAGGCGTTGGGTCTCGGTGACTGCGGGATGCGGGGCCGGGGTGCCCCGTCCGTAGCTGGCGGCGAGCCGGGGCTCGTCGACCCAGCGCTCGTAGCGGAAGACCCGTCCCTGCTGCCACGGAGCGTTGCCCTCGACCGCGTCGTACACGCCGGTGGTGTCGTGACCGATCGAGTCGAGGAAGCCTCTGGCGACGTCGACCCACGACCGGTCATCGAGCTGCAGCCGCTCGAACGAGATGGTGGAGGAGTCGATCGACACGTGCGCGACGGTAGCGCCGCGCATGCGATCAGTCGACGTCGGACGGGGCTCCGAACAGGGGCTCGTCAGTGGAGCGGAGGTCGGCGTTGGGGATGCCGTCGGGGTGCACCTGCCGGACGCCCTCGATGCAGTCGAGTGCGATGTCGAGGTGCTGGCGACGGCTCGAGTCGTAGAAGTCGCGGGCGGCTTCCGACAGTTTGGGTGAGCCGTGCAGCGGCTTGTCGGAGACGCACAGGAGCGTGGCGTTGGGGATCCGGTAGCGGAAGCCGTTGGTCGCGATGGTGGCCGACTCCATGTCGACGGCCACGCTGCGCGACAGCTGCATGGCCTCGAGCGCGAGCCGCTGGTTGAGCTCCCAGTTGCGGTTGTCGGTGGTGTAGACGGTGCCCATCCGGAACGACGTGGTGCGCCGCTCGAGAGCGGCGAGGAGGAGGGCGTTGAGGCGCGGGTTGGGGATGACCGGCACGCTCGTGGGCAGTACCGCGTCGAGGATGTTGTCGGCCCGCATGTAGCCGGTGGCGAGCACGAAGTCGCCGATGGCCTGGTGGTTGCGGAGCCCGCCGCAGTGGCCGATCATCAACATGGCATCGGGGCGCAGTACGGCGACGTGGTCGGTGATGGTCTTGGCGTTGGCGGGACCCACCCCGATGTTCACGATCGACACCCCGCTGCCGTCGGGCTGGCGATGGTGCCAGGCCGGCATCTGGACACCGGGCCGCGAGGGGCCGACTGCGTCGGGGAAGTGCTCCTGGAACACCTCGACGTGCATCGCGTAGTTGGTGAAGACGATGTAGCGCTGGAACATGTCGGCGGGGGTGCCGGTGTAGTGACCGAGACGGTCGAGCGAGAGGGACATGCGCTCGGGCCCGAACAGGAAGAGCTTCTTGGCCCGCAGGTCCCACTCGCTCTCGTCGAGGGCGGCGAACAGCTGCGGGTCGTCGAGGGCGAGCGCTGGCCGCGAAGGTCGCACCGCGACGGTGGCGCCCCGCTGCAGGAGGGCACCGATCTCGCGTTCGAGGTAGCGGCGGATGGCGGCGGGCCGTGCGAACTCGCCGGTGATGCGCGGGTTGTGCATCGACCACGGCCGGATGACCTCGATGGAGGGGTACCAGCCGTCGGCGTCGATCGCTTCGAGCGCGTCGCACAGGGCGGTGACAGCGGCATCGGTGCCGTCGAGGTCGAGGTCGGCGCCGTCGATCACGTGCTCCACCCGATGATCCTCGCGCGTTCTCAGGTGTGCGGCAGGGGCGACTCCGGCCGTGGCACTTCGATCGCGCTCGAAGCGCGTGCCGCCTCCGTGAGATCTCTGCCGAAACCGGGTTGGGGGCGGCCACCCGAGATCGTTAGGCTCTGGAAGCATTCGTTCGACTGGCGGACGAGGCCGGCGGACCGACTCAGGGGGATCCGACCATCTCAGGCACTACCGAAGAGGCACGACATCCCGGCTGGGGGTTGCTGCGCGAGAGGGTCTCCGAGCAGCGCAAGGGCATCGCGGTCGGGGTCCTCGTCGGTCTGATGTGGACCGCCGGCAAGGTCACGGTGCCGTGGGTGGTCAAGCAGGGCATCGACAACGGCATCGAGGTCGACCCGCCCGACCTCGGCTCGATCCGCCTCTGGGGTCTCATGATCCTGGCGGCGGGCACCGTCTCGGCCGGGTTCGCCGGCGCTCGGCGCTACATGGCGTTCCGCGAGGCTCGCTTCGCCGAAGCCACCCTCCGCGACCAGATCTTCGCCCAGATCCAACGCCTGCACTTCGCCTACCACGACCACACCCAGGCCGGTCAGCTCATGAGCCGTGGCGCCACCGACCTCCAGCAGGTGCAGGCGTTCGTGGTGATGATCCCGATGACGATCAGCAACGCCATGACCGTCATCGCCGTGACGGTGCTGCTCGTCCTCCTCGACCCGATCCTCACGCTCTTCGCGCTCGGCGCCCTGCCGCTCGTCAACATCATGGGCAAGCGCTTCTCCACCCGCCTGTTCCCGTCGGTGATGGGCATCCAGGAGGAGTCGGCCCAGCTCGCTGCCGTGGTCGACGAGACCGTGTCGGGCATCCGCGTCGTGAAGGGGTTCGGAGCCGAGGACGCGCAGGCCGCGCGGCTGAAGACCGAGGCCGACGATGTGTTCGGCATGGCGATGGATGCATCGCGCACCCGCGCCACGTACCTGCCGGCCATCGAGCTCATCCCCAACATCGGGCTCATCGCGGTCCTGGCCTATGGCGGCCACCAGATCCTCAGCGGTGAGCTCACCCTCGGAACGCTCGTCTCGTTCAACCTCTACGTGGTGCTGCTCATCCAGCCGCTCCGCATGCTGGGCATGATCATCGCCCAGGCCCAGCGAGCTGCGGCCGCCGCCGACCGGGTGGCCGAGGTGTTGTCGACCGCACCGCGCATCGCCGATCCGGCGCACCCCACGCCGCTGCCGTCGAAGGGCCCCGGGCTCGGGCACGTCACGTTCGAGGGGGTCCACTTCTCCTACAGCGACGGCACCAAGGTGCTCGACGGGCTCGACCTCGACATCAGCGCCGGTGAGTCGATCACACTCGTCGGCGCGACCGGCTCGGGGAAGAGCACCGTCGCCCGCCTGATCCCCCGGTTCTACGACGTGCGGCAGGGACGCGTCCTGCTCGACGGTGTCGATGTCCGGCAGGCGCCGCTCACCGAGCTGCGACGCTCGGTCGGCATCGTCTTCGAGGAGACGTTCCTCTTCTCCGACACCATCGGCGCCAACATCGCGTTCGCCGATCCCGATGCCCCCCGAGAACAGATCGAGAGGGCAGCGCGTCTCTCGGGCGCCCACGACTTCATCGTCGACCTACCCGACGGCTACGCCACCGAGATCGGCGAGCGAGGCTTCTCGCTCTCGGGCGGGCAACGCCAGCGCATCGCCATCGCCCGTGCCATCCTCGCCGACCCACGGGTGCTCATCCTCGACGACGCCACCTCGTCGGTCGACCCGACCAAGGAGCACGAGATCCGCGACGCGCTGGGCGAGGTGATGGAGGGTCGCACCACCATCGTCATCGCCCACCGCCCGGCCACCATCGCCCTGGCCGACCGCGTGGTCCTGCTCGACCGCGGTCGCATCGCCGCCGAGGGCACCCACGACGAGCTGCTGGCCACCAACGCCGCCTACCGGCAGGTGCTCGCGGCCATCGACCGAGCCGGCGAGCTGCCCGAGGAGGTTCGGCTGTGAGGGGCGTTCCATCAGGCGTCGACGAAGAGGACAGGCTCGACGCCGAACAGGCCAAGCACGTCATTCGCAGGGCGGCGCAGATGATGCAGCCGTACCGCTCGAAGGTGCGTCTGGCCGTCGGGTTCATCGCCCTCTACACCGCCAGCATCCTCGCCGGGCCGTACCTGGTGAAGTGGGCCATCGACAAGTCGCTCAAGCCGGGGTACGACGCGCTCCAGCGCGGCGATGGCCTCCCCGACGACGTCTTCCGGGTCCTCAACACGACCATCGGCCTCTACGTGGTCGTCGCCATCGTGGCCTACTTCGCCCAGCGCATGGCGATCATGACCCTCGCCCGGGTCGGCGAGAACTTCCTGCGCGACCTGCGAACTCGGGTGTTCGCCCACCTGCAGCGGCTGTCGATGCCCTTCTACGACCGCGAGAAGGCCGGCGTGATCATCTCGCGGATGACCTCCGACATCGACACCATGCAGGAGCTGGTGCAGCAGGGACTGATGAACTTCGTGTCGGCCGCCCTGCTGCTGGTCTTCGCGCTGGGCATGCTCACGTTGGTCTCGTGGCAGCTCATGTTGGTCTGCGCCCTCATCGTCCCGGTCGTGGTCGTCGCCAGCATCAAGTTCCAACGCGACTCGAACCGGGCCTACCTCACGGTGCGCGACCGCATCGGCAACACGCTCTCGGGGCTGCAGGAGGGCATCGCCGGGGTGCGCGTCATCCAGGCCTACGGCCGCCAGGAGATCCAGACCGGCCGCTTCGCCACGGGCAACCGCGAGCTCTACGAGGCCCACATGGACTCGGTGAGGGTGCAGTCCTGGTACGTGCCGATCATCGAGTTCGCCGGACACTTCACCACCGCTGCCGCCATCGGTGTGGGTGGCTACATGGTCACCGAGGACATCGTGACGACGGGGACGGTGGCCTTCTTCGTCCTCACGCTCTCCAACCTGTTCGAGCCGATCCAGCAGCTCAGCCAGCTCTTCAACCAACTCCAGTCGGCGGGCGCCGCGCTGCAGAAGATCTTCGTCCTGCTCGACACCGACGTCGACGTGTCCGAACGACCGGGCGCGGTCGACCTCCCCCCGACCGGCGACATCGAGGTGCGCGACGTCGTCTTCCGCTACAGCTCGGGCGGCGACACCGTGCTCGCCGGCGTGAACCTCACCATCGCCGAGGGCGAACGCCTCGCTCTCGTCGGCCCCACCGGTGCCGGCAAGTCGACGCTGGCCAAGCTCATCGCCCGCATGTACGACCCGGTCGAGGGCACGGTCAGCCTCGGGGGCGTCAACCTGCGCGACGCTACCCTCCGGTCACTGCGGCAGCGGGTGGTGGTCGTGCCCCAGGAGGGCTTCCTCTTCCACGGCACCATCCGAGACAACATCCGCCTGGTCCGGCCCGAGGCGTCGCCAGCCGACGTGAACGCCGCGCTCGACGCCCTCGGTCTGCGCGAGCGCTTCGAGGAGCTCGAGGACGGGCTCGAGACCGAGGTGAACGAGCGGGGCTCGCGCCTGTCGGCGGGGGAGAAGCAGCTCGTCTCGCTTGCCCGTGCCGCGCTGGTCGACCCTGCGGTGCTCGTCCTCGACGAAGCCACATCGAGCCTCGACCCGGGTACCGAGCAGCTCATCGAGAGCGCGCTCGAGGTGCTCATGGATGGCCGCACCGTCATCGTCATCGCCCACCGGCTGTCCACCTCGGAGCGCGCCGACCGTGTTGGCGTCGTCACCGAAGGCACCCTGCGCGAGCTCGGCACCCACGACGATCTGGTCGCCGCCGGTGGGCACTACGCCGCTCTCTACGCCACCTGGACGGGCGGCCTCACGAGCGCGAGCTGAGGTTCAATCGCCCCGTCGCTTGGCCGCGTACATCGCCGCGTCGGCCTCGTGGAGGAGGTCGGCCGTGGTCGACCCGGCGGCAGGACCGAGCGCCGTCCCCACGCTCGTGCCGATGCGGTGGGAGTGCCCGTCGAACTCGATGGGCGTCTGGCTGACCACGGCACGAGCGCGGCGGGCGACGGTGTCGAGCACGGCCGGGTCGGTGATGCCAGGGCAGAGGATGACGAACTCGTCGCCGCCGAAGCGGCTCACGATGTCGTCAGCTCGGATCGCGGTGGACAGGCGGGCGGCGACCTCGATGAGCACCGCGTCGCCGGTGCGGTGTCCGTAGGTGTCGTTCACGGCCTTGAACCCGTCGAGGTCGGCGAAGATCACGCCGATGTCGCGGCGGCCGGGGCGTTCCGACCACAGCTGGTGGAGTGCCGATTCGAGCGAGCTGCGGTTGGGGAGCTGGGTGAGCGGGTCGACCGCCGCGGCCTCGGCGAGCTGGACCGCGCGAGCGTGGAGGTCGGTGACGTCCTCCATGGTGCCGATGTGTTCCAGGACGCTGCCGCGCGCGTCGCGGACGGGGGAGGTGCGGGTGATGATCCACCGCGCGCTGCCATCGCGGCAGAGGAAGCGATGTTCGGACTCGAACGTAGTGTCGGCGATGATGGCGTCGAGCGCGCGCTGGTAGGCGTCCTCGCGGTCGTCGGGGTGGATCACGTCGAAGGCCGACATGCCGAGCATCCCCTCGAGCGTGTAGCCGCTCATCTCCAGGAGTCGTTCGTTGGCCCAGGTGATGGCGCCGGTGGGGTCGGTGCGGAAGGTCGCTATCGGCAGCGCCGAGGTGAGTGTGCGGAAGCGTTCCTCGCTGCGGCCGACCTCCTCGAGGGCGGTGACCAACTCGGTCACGTCGTTGACCACACCGACGAACCGGACGACGTCGTCGGGATCGTCGTGGATCGCCGAGAGCGAGAGGTCGAGGTGGCGGAGCCCGTCGGCGCTACGCAGGCGCATCCGCACCTCCTCGCCCGGGGTCGACTGGCGCATCTGCCGCGCGAGGACGCCGCGGTCGTCCTCGTGGGCCAGCTCGATGACCTGGCGGAGCGGGAGCGGCCACAGGCCGGTGTAGCCGAACAGCGCCCGCCATCGGGCGTTGGCGTAGACGACGTTGCCCGATGCGTCGGACCAGGCCAGTCCGACAGGGGCCCCGTGCACGAGCGCTCGACGGGCATCGGGGGCGGGTGTGGTCACGTCGACGGGTTCGATCGCTTGGCGAGGTACATCGCCTCGTCGGCGCGGTGGAGGAGATCGGCGGGGTCGCTCCCCGGCCCGGGGCCGAGGGCCGTGCCGACGCTGGCGGTGATGAGGTGCTCGCGGCCGTCGTGGGAGATGGGGCTCCCAGCAACGGCGTGGCTGGCGCGGCGGGCCACGGTGTCGAGGACGTCGGTCTCGGCGATGCCGGGGCAGAGGATGACGAACTCGTCGCCGCCGAAGCGGCTGACGGTGTCGTCGGCGCGGATCGCCAACGAGAGGCGGCGGCCAACCTCGATGAGCACGGCGTCGCCGGCCCGGTGGCCGTGGATGTCGTTGACCGCCTTGAACCCGTTGAGGTCGACGAAGATGATGCCGACGTCGGATCGTCTCGGCTGTGCGGTCCAGTAGCGATCGAGCAGCGTCTCGAGGCTGGTGCGGTTGGGCAGGCCGGTGAGTGGATCGTGGGCGGCGGCGTGGGCAAGGAACTCCGAGCGTGCCCGCATCGCACTCACGTCCTCGATGTTCCCGAGGTGCTCGACCACCTGGCCGTCGTCGCCCTTCAGGGCGGTGGAGCGAGCCACGACCCAGCGGATGCTGCCATCGCGGCAGACAAGCCGGTGCTCGGACTCGAAGGGCACGTCGGCGATCACCGTGTCGATGGCGCGCAGGACAGCGTCCTCGCGCTCGTCGGGGTGGATGAGATCGAACGCCGACATCGTGCGGAGCTCGTCGAGCCCGAAGCCGGTGAGCTCCTCGAGCCACGAGTTCGCCCAGGTGATCTGGCCATCAGGATCGGTGCGGTAGATGGCCACCGGCAGCGACGACGTGACCGTGCGAAACCGCTCCTCGCTGCGACGAACCGCCGACAGGGCGGTGGTGAGCTCGCTGATGTCGTTCAGGATGCTGACGAAGCGGATCGTGGTGTGGGCCGAGTCGGGAACCCGGCGGACCGAGAGCGAGAACTCGGGCACCCCGTCGTCACGGCCGCTTCGGCGCACGCTCAGCTTCGACTCGACCCCGTCGCGGGCATTGGTGAACGCGTCGAAGAGCTGTTCATGGCTCGACGGGTCGATGAGGTCGATGATCACCTGAAGGGGCACGGGGAAGGGTGTTTCGCACCCGGTGAGCTCGCGCCAGCGGTTGTTGGCGTACAGCACGTTCCCGGCCTCGTCGGAGAACGACAACCCCACCGGGGCGAGGTCGATGAGCCCGCGCATGACCGAGGCGTCCTCGAGCCCGCCGCCGGCGTGATCGCCGCCATCGCCCCCGTCCTGGTCCGATCGCATGCTGGTGCTCCTCCTCTTATCCTCGATCGGCTGTCAACACCGCCGATCCAGGCTTTGGGCTCGAAGATTTGCGAGCGTCCCGCCGCCCGCCCGCCCGCCACGGTGGAGCCCGGGACCGTATTTGTTACTATCCACGTAGGAGTAATTGCACTCCTGTACGCCGACCACCGGAGCATCGCGATGGCAGCCACCGATCTCGGACTCGACCTCGGTCGTTACAAGCTGGGATGGAGCGACGTCGAGGACTACGTCTTCAAGCCCAAGCGCGGCCTCACCGAGGACATCATCCGCGAGATGTCGTGGATGAAGGGCGAACCCGACTGGATGCGCGACTACCGCCTCAAGTCCTACGCCCACTTCTTGAAGCGCCCGATGCCCAACTGGGGCGGCGACATGTCCGAGATCTACTTCGACGACATCTTCTACTACATCAAGCCCACCGACCATCAGGTCGACGTGTGGGACGAACTGCCCGACTCGGTGAAGCAGACCTACGAGAAGCTGGGCATCCCGGAGGCCGAGCGCAAGTACCTCGCCGGCGTCACCGCGCAATATGAGTCAGAGGTCGTCTACCACAAGAACCGTGAAGACCTCGAGGCCCAGGGCGTCCTCTTCACCGACATGGACACGGCGCTGCGCGAGCACCCCGAGCTGGTCCGCGCCTACTTCGGCACCATCATCCCGAAGAACGACAACAAGTTCGCCGCCCTCAACTCGGCGGTGTGGTCCGGTGGCTCGTTCATCTACGTGCCACCCGGCGTCGAGGTCGAGATGCCGCTGCAGGCCTACTTCCGCATCAACGCCGAGAACATGGGCCAGTTCGAACGCACCCTCATCATCGCCGACGAGGGCTCCAAGGTGCACTACATCGAAGGCTGCTCGGCCCCCACCTACACCACCGACTCGCTGCACTCCGCGGTGGTCGAGATCGTGGTGAAGCCATCGGCCCGCGTCACCTACACCACCATCCAGAACTGGTCGAACAACGTCTTCAACCTGGTCACCAAGCGGGCCCGGGTCGAGGCCGAGGGCCACATGGAGTGGATCGACGGCAACATCGGCAGCCGCCTCACCATGAAGTACCCGGCCGTCTACATGGTGGGGCCGAAGGCGTCGGGCGAGGTCCTCTCGGTGGCCTACGCCGGTGCCGGCCAGCACCAGGACGCCGGGGCCAAGATGGTGCACGCCGCCCCGGAGACCACCTCGAAGATCGTGTCGAAGTCGATCTCGAAGGACGGCGGTCGCACCAGCTACCGCGGTCTGGTCCGGGTCGAAGACGACGCCAAGGGCTCCAAGAGCTACGTGCAGTGCGACGCCCTCATCCTCGACGAGGACTCCATCTCCGACACCTACCCCTACATGGAGGTGGGTTCGAAGGATGCTGTCATCGGTCACGAGGCCACCGTGTCGAAGGTGGCCGACGAGCAGCTCTTCTACCTGAAGAGCCGCGGCCTCTCCGAGGAGCAGGCCATGGGCATGATCGTCAACGGCTTCATCGAGCCGGTCACCCGCACCCTGCCCATGGAGTATGCGGTCGAGTGGAGCCGCCTGATCGAGCTGCAGATGGAGGGCTCGGTCGGCTGAGCGCCGTCCGCGCCCACCCGATCGGGGTTCGCCAATGCCCATGCGCCAGGACTGCAAGTACTTCGAGTCGCGCACGTACCCCACCGGTGACACCGTCCGGAAGTGCGACCTGGGTCTTGCCCCCGAAGCGCCGTGGCGCTGCCCCGTAGGGTGTCCGAAGTTCGCTCCGCGGCTCGCCGACGTCGCATGGCAGCACGGCACCCTGGTGACGCCGCCGACACCATTGGATCCCAGCGGCCTCGGCGACGACGACTCCATCGCCCCCCTGCTCAAGGAGGCATCCGACATCGTCAACGCCGTCGGGCCGCAGACGTTGGCCGAGCTCGAGGCCGAGCGCACCCGATCCGAGCCGTTCTGGAAGCGCCTCTTCCGCCGGCCCCGCAACAGCTAGTCGCTCGCACCTCTCCAGCCCCTCACGGAGCGTGATCCCCCTGAGCACCATGAACCCTGACCGCGCCGCAGCCCTCGGCGGCCCCGACTGGCTCCAGCAGCGTCGCGTCGCCGCGGCCGAGCGTGCCGCCGCCAGCTCGCTGCCGAGCACCGACGAGGAGGTGTGGCGCTACAGCCGCATCGCCGACCTCGACCTCAGTCGCTTCAGCTTCGGTGCCATCGACGCCGCGGCTGGCGTTCCTGAAGGGCTGCAGGCGCTGCTCGACGCCGTGCCCGACCGCGCCGGTCTGGTGGTGGTCCGCGACGGCCGCATCGTGCACTCCGAGCTCGAACCCAGGTGGGCCGCCAAGGGTGTCGTCCTCGGCGACCTCTCGGCGGCCGAAGGTGCCGAGGGCATCCTCGGATCGGTGGCGGGCGAGGCCACCGACCTGTTCGGCCAGCTCAACGATGCCTTCAGCGCCGACCCGGTGCTCGTGCGCGTGCCCCCAGGCGTCACGGTCGAAGGCCCCATGGTGGTCGCCCACTGGACCGAGACCCCGAGCATCGCCGTTCTGCCCCGCTTGGTGGTGCAGGCCGGTGCCGACGCCGAGGTGCGGGTGCTCGACATCCAGGCATCGCCCGACGGTGTCGAGGTGCTCGTGGTGCCGTTCGTCGAGCTCGACGCCGGTTCGGCCGCCCGGCTCCACTACTGCAACCTGCAGGTCCTCGGCGATCGCACCTGGCAGATCGCCAGCCAATCGTCCACGGTCGCGGCGCAGGCCACGTTGCGCTCCTTCACCGGGGCGTTCGGCGGCGAGTACGCCCGGCTGCGAACCGACTGCCGCCTCGCCGGACAGGGCTCTACGGGCGACCTCTACGCCGCCTACTTCGGCACCGGCGACCAGACGCTCGATTTCCGTACCTTCCAGGACCACGCGGCGGCCGACACCACCAGCACGTTGCTGTTCAAGGGCGCGGTCGACGATCGCTCGCGGTCGGTCTACACCGGGCTCATCCAGGTGCGGCCCAACGCGCGGGGGACCAACGCCTTCCAGACCAACCGCAACGTGAAGCTGTCACCCGACGCATGGGCCGAGTCGGTGCCGAACCTGCAGATCGAGAACAACGACGTGCACTGCAGCCACGCGTCCACCGTCGGCCCCATCGATGAGGATCAGCGGTTCTACCTCGAGAGCCGTGGCGTCCCGCCCGAGGTGGCCGAGCGGCTCATCGTCAGCGGCTTCTTCGACGACGTGCTCGCCGGCGTGTCGGTGCCGTTCGCCGAGTCCATCATGCGTGACCTCCTCGACGTGGCCCTCGGCCGTGCGCCGCAGGTGGCCGGGTGACCGCCCAACGGGTCGGCGCCCTGTCCGACATCGAGCCCGGCACGGCACGTCGAGTCGAGGTCGAGGGCGCGCCGGCCATCGCCCTGGTGCGGCTCGACGACGACGTCTACGCCATCGGCGACCGGTGCACCCACCAAGACGTCTCCCTCTCCGAGGGCGAGATCGATCCCGACGACCGCACCCTCGAGTGCTGGAAGCACGGCAGCACCTTCTCGCTCGTCACCGGTGAGCCCACCGCCCTTCCCGCTACCAAGCCGACACCCGTCTACGAGGTGTCCATCGTGGACGGCGACATCTACGTGGAGGTCCCATGAACACCTTGCCTCTGAACACCGCGCCCGCCAGCGAGCTGCGCATCGAGGGCCTGCGGGCATCGGTCGCCGGCAACGTCATCCTCAACGGCATCGACCTCGTCGTCCGCAGCGGCGAGGTCCACGCGGTGATGGGCCCGAACGGTTCGGGCAAGTCGACGCTCTCCCACGTGATCGCGGGCCGCCCCGGATACGAGGTGCTCGGCGGCACGGTCACGCTCGACGGCGTCGACCTCCTGTCGCTCCCTGCGTGGGAGCGGTCGCGGGCGGGGCTCTTCCTCGCCATGCAGTACCCCACCGAGGTGCCGGGCGTGTCGCTCGAGGAGGTGCTCTACGAGTCGCTCACCGCCGCCGGCCGTCCGCGCGACGAGGTGCGCGAGCGCATGGTGGCCGAGGCGGGGCGCATCGGCTTCGACGAGCGCTTCCTCTCCCGGCCGCTCAACGTCGACCTCTCCGGCGGCGAGAAGAAGCGCAACGAGACCCTGCAGCTCGGCGTCCTCCAACCGAAGATCGCGATCCTCGACGAGCTCGACTCGGGGCTCGACGTCGACGCCCTGCGCGACGTCAGCCGCCGCATCGAGCAGGCAACCGGCGAGACGGGCCTGGGTGTTCTCGCCATCACCCACTACAGCCGGCTGCTCCACGAGCTGCGCCCCGACTTCGTGCACGTCCTCGTCAAGGGCCGTCTGGTCGCCGAGGGCGGGCCCGAACTGGCCGTTGAGCTCGAGCAGACCGGGTACGCGCAGTACATCGCCGACGACGCCGCCAACACGGTCGCGTCCGCCGGATCCGGGCTCGGGCGCCTCGACGATCCCTTCGCCGACCATCTCGCCTGATGCGCACGGTGTGGGTGGTGACCCACCCCGAAGCGACGCACCACCTCGACGGTCTGGTCGGTGGCTGGTTCGACTCGTCGCTCACCGAACGCGGACGCCGTGACGCTGCGGCCATCGCCGCCGAGCTTCGCCACCGCATCCCGCCCGGGGCGCCCGTCGAGATCCACTCGTCCGATCTGGTGCGCACCGCGCAGACGGCTGCGGTCATCGGCGACGTCGTCGGCACCGAGCCGGTGCTCGTTCCCGGCCTGCGCGAGAAGTCGTACGGCGAGGCGGAGGGACGTCCGCAGGCGTGGCTCGACGAGCGCTTCGTGCCCGCACCGGCAGAGGGCGACCGGATGACCCACGACGAGGGAGTGCCCGGCTCGGAGACGAAGGCCGCGTTTGCGGCACGGATCTACGAGTCGGTGGAGGGCATCCTGGCTCGTCCGGCCGAGCGACAGATCGTGGTGACCCATGGGTTCGCCCTCACGTTCGTCGTCGCCTGCTGGATCAAGATGCCGATGTCGGCCACCGGCTACGTGAACCTCCGAGCGTCGAGCGGCGGGATCACCGAGCTCGAGGACGACGACTTCTTCCACAACCGGCGCGTCGTGCGCCTCGACGATGTTGGGCACCTGGAGCCCCCGTCGTAAGATCTAGAGGTCACTTGAGGTCGAAGTAGGGGGCCGTCATCGCGACCACGTTGAGCATCGGTGAGATGGTGGAGCGCTCGGGCGTGTCGCACTCCGCTCTGCGGTTCTACGAGACCGAAGGCCTCCTCCACCCGGACCGCACCGACGGTGGTCAGCGGCGGTTCCACCGCGACGAACTGCGCCGGGTGGCGTTCATCCGCATCGCCCAGCAGCTCGGGCTCAGCCTCGAACAGATCCGGGACGCGCTCGCGACGCTCCCCGAGGGCCGTACACCGAACGCCCGCGACTGGGCGGTCGTCTCCGCCGCGTGGCGATCACTGCTCGACGATCGCATCGCCCAGATGGAACGGCTACGCGACCAGCTCGACTCGTGCATCGGCTGCGGGTGCCTCTCGCTGACGACCTGTGGGCTGTACAACCGGGAGGACGAGGCGGCAGCTCTGGGCCCGGGGCCGCGGTGGCTGATCGGCGAGCGGCCGGCCCGCACCTGAGATCGTGTAGCGCACTAGCCGTGGCCGTCGCGTGCGAAGATGTTCCACCACCGATTGGGCCTGGCGACCGACGTCGGGATCGGTGCGACGGAGGTGCAGTGCTGAACTTCTGGGGGCGGCGGACGCGAGGTGCGCAGGTGGGCGACGGTACGTTCACCTGCCCTGAAGAAGGTGGCGACCGTCCCTATCGCCTCATGCTGGCCCGGCGGTGGTTCTACGTGGCCTTCGTCCCCGTGGTGCCGATGGATGTGCTCGGCGAGTACGTCGAATGTGCGAGCTGCGGCGAGCCGTTCGAACGATCGGTGCTCGATCTGCCGACCACGACCGAGCAACGTGACGCGCTCCGCACCGTGCTGCGCCACGCGATGGTCGCCATCATCAGGGCCGACGAACGGGTCACCAACCACGAGCGTCATGTCGCGCTCGACATCATGGCGAACTTCGGCCTCGACGACTACGCCTTGATCGACCTCGAACGCGACCTCGCCGCCCTCGAGGTCGAGGATCTCGACGGCAAGGCGGCCATGGCTGGCTCGATGCTCACGGCCACTGGCCAGGAGCGGGTGGTGCGGGCGTGCATCCAGCTCGCGGCGGCCGACGGGGCGGTCAGCCAGGTCGACCTCGACCTCATCGCCACGGTGGGTCGCTCGATGGGGATGTTGCCGGCCCGCATCAAAGCGATGCTCGACGAGGTCGAGCCCGGCTACTGAGGTCGGGAGCTGGCGGACTCGATCTCGTTGAGGACGTTGGCCAGAGTGTTCCACGACAGCGTGGCGCACTTGATGCGCACGGGGAACTTCACCACGCCACGCAGGGCCTCGAGGTCGCCGAGCTTCAGCTCGGGCGTGTCGGCGGCGGGCTCGGGCGCACCATCCTCGCCGTCGAGCTCGTGCTCGTGGATCGACATCATCGCCTTGAAGGCCTTTACGAGATCGCGCGCCTCGGCCACCGTCTTGCCCTTCACCGCCGCCGACATCATCGAGGCCGACGACTGGCTGATGGAGCACCCCTGGCCGGCGATGCGGATGTCGTCGATGGTGGTGCCGTCGGCCGCGAGGTAGACGACGATCTCGTCGCCGCACAGCGGGTTGAAGCCTTCGGACCTGTGGGCGGGCGGTGACTCGAGCTCACCACGGTTCCTCGGGTTGCGGTAGTGGTCGAGGATGATCTCGCGGTAGAGGTCTTCGAGTCCGGGCATGCGCTGGTCCAGTCGGGGGTGTGGCGTCTAGAAGGCGAAGAAGTCGGCGGCCGACTCGAGTGCCGCCGCCAGGGCGTCGACGTCGGCCTCGTCGTTGTAGAGGTAGAGCGAAGCACGAGCGGTGGCGCCCAGCCCCATGCTACGCATGAGCGGCTTGGCACAGTGGTGTCCGGCCCGCACGCAGACGCCGTACTGGTCGAACACCTGGGTGAGGTCGTGGGGATGGATGTCGTCGACCACGAACGACAGCACCCCGCCCCGCTCGGCCGGCTCGGCCGGGCCGTGGATGGTGAGCCGGTCGCCGAGGCGCTCGGTGAGGGTGCGCAGCGCGTAGCCGGTGAGGGTGACCTCGTGCTCGCGGATGGATTCCATGCCGACCGACTCGAGGTAGTCGACGGCGGCCCCGAGCCCCACGGCCTCGGCGATGGGCGGGGTGCCAGCCTCGAACTTCCAAGGAAGCTCGTTGACCGTGAACCCCTCCTTGGTGACGTTGAGGATCATCTCGCCGCCGGTGAGGAACGGCGGCGTGTCGTCGAGGATGGCCTCGGTGCCCCAGAGGACGCCGATGCCGGTGGGCCCGCACATCTTGTGGCCGGTGAACGCCACGAAGTCGGCGCCCCACGCCTGCACGTCGGTGGCCACGTGGGGCACGTACTGGCTGGCGTCGATGATGGCGATGGCGCCCACGGCGCGGGCCGCGGCCACCAGGCGATCGATGGGGAGGATGGTGCCGAGCACGTTGGACATGGCGGCGAACGAGAGCACCCGGGCGCCGTCGAGCAGGCGATCGAGGTCGGTGAGGTCGAGGTGGCCGTCGGGGCCGACGGGGATCCACCGCAGCTCGATGCCGATCTCCTCGACCAGCTGGTGCCACGGCACGATGTTGGCGTGGTGCTCGAGCTCGGTGATGACCACCGGATCGCCGGCCTTCAGGTGCGAACGGCCCCATGCCTTGACCACCAGGTTGAGCGCCTCGGTGGCGTTCTTGGTGAAGATGACCTCGCGCTCCGAGGCGGCGCCGATGAAGCGGGCGACCTTCGCTCGGGCGCCTTCGAGGCCGGCGGTGGCCTCTTCGGCGATGAGGTAGGTGCCGCGGTGCACGTTGGCGTTGGAGTTCTCGTAGTAGTGGGCCATGGCATCGATGACGGCCTGGGGCTTCTGCGAGGTGTTGGCCGAGTCGAGGTAGACGAGCCGGCCGTCGCGCACCTGGCGGCGCAGGATCGGGAAGTCGGCCTTGATGCGTGCCACGTCGAGGCTCATGCGGGCTTCCATGCCTCGTAGCCCTCGTTCTCGAGGCGGTGGGCCAGCTCGGGTCCACCGGAGTCGACGATCTGGCCGTCGATGAGGATGTGCACCACGTCGGGCTGCAGGTGCTCGAGGAGCCGCTGGTAGTGGGTGATGGCGAGGACGCCGAGCTCGGGACGATCGGATCGCACCTCCTGCACGCCCTTGGCGACGACCTTCAGGGCGTCGATGTCGAGGCCGGAGTCGGTCTCGTCGAGGATGGCGATCTCGGGTTCGAGGATGGCCATCTGCAAGATCTCGTTGCGCTTCTTCTCGCCGCCGGAGAAGCCCTCGTTGACGTAGCGGTCGGCGAACGACGGGTCCATGTCGAGCCGTTCCATCCACTCCATGATGGCGAGGCGCAGCTCGAGCACCGAGAGGTCGATGCCCTTGCGGGCCGAGAGCGACTGGCGCAGGAAGTTGATGACCGAGACGCCGGCGATCTCCTGGGGGTACTGGAAGGCGAGGAAGATGCCGGCCTTGCCGCGCACGTCGGTCTCCCAGTCGGTGATGTCGTCGCCCTTGAACCGGATGCGGCCATGGGTGATCTCGTAGTCGGGGCTGCCGAGCAGCGTGCTGGCGAGGGTGGACTTGCCCGACCCGTTGGGTCCCATCAGCGCGTGCACCTCGCCGGCACCCACGGTGAGGTTGACGCCCTTCAGGATCTCGTTGCCGTCGGCGCGGACGTGGAGGTCGTCGATCTCGAAGAGGGGGGCAGCCATGCATCGGAGTCTACGCACAGGGGCCAATTAGCACTACCTGCGTAGTGCTAATCGACGCGGCGCACAGCCGGGGCGTGCGTCATGTCACACCGGTAGGCTCGGGTTGATGACCAACCTCGCCGCTGCCGTGATGATGCGTCCCTCCACGGGGCCTCGATCGCGACCGCAGTAGCGACCAGCCAGCCCCGGTGATCCCGGGGCTGTCAGGACCTCCCGGATGCGCGCAACAGGTCGGCCCACGGATCGCCGGTCAGGGTCAACGGATCCCAACCGGGCGACGTCCAGTGGGGCCACGACGCGGTGTGCTGGCGGAGCCGCTCGCACAGCTCGGTTGGGGGCACGAGCTCGATGCCGAGGCCGGCGCACACGTCGTGGCCGTGGAGGACGAGCTCGAGTCCGGCGCGCGGGGGGAAGTCCTGGGGGCCCCGCTCCTCCACGTGTGGCCGGCGCCAGATGACGGCCCGGACCTCGGGCTCGGCTCCGGCGACGGCCCCCGACACCAGGCGGGTGACGGTGGCGAGTGCCTCGGTGAGGTGTTCGGGTCGGGCGCTCGGACCGAGGGAGACGGGCGCCGACCACTCCGGATAGGCGTCGGTTCGCCGCGACGCGAGGAGGACGCCGACGGCGAACACCGAGTCGACGACGTGGTCGGCCGTTCGGGCGCAGCTCCACTCGAGGGTGCCGGCCGGGGCGGACCAGTCGCGGTCCGCCCCACCTCGCCAGGCGTCGGTGACGACGGCACACAGGGCTTCGAGGTCGTGGCGGGTGAAGGGATCGAGCATCCGTCGATGGTCGCAGGCGTTACCCGTTGTCGCGCAGGTCTTCCTTCCACGCCCGAAAGCGCGTGTGCTCGGCACCGCTCGGGCCGACCCCCCGGCCGGTGCCGTCGGCGAACAGCCTGAAGGTGTGGTGCCGGTCGAGGTCGTCGGCGTCGATCACCACGTAGCGGGCATCCGCCTTGGTGGCGGGGCCGGCCCGCCACAGCAGCCAGTTGCCGAGTCGCCGCTTGTAGGCGATGAGCGGCCGACCGATGTCGTCGCCGGAGCGGAGCAGCACCTCGGGTGCCTCGAGCCATGCTTCGGCTGGTATGTTGCGGTCGCGGATGGGGGTGGGCGGCAGATCGGCGGTGTGCACCGGCGTGGGATCGACGGGCCGCTCGTCGGCCGGGAGGGCCTTCGACGACGCGGGCTCGCTCACCAGCCTCGGTCGACCCACTCTTGGAGGTGCGGACGCTCGGCGCCGATCGTGGTGTCGTCGCCGTGACCGGGCAGCACCACGGTGTCGGCGTCGAGTGTGGCGAACAGCTGGTCGGAGACCGAGCGCATGATGGTGTCGAAGTCGCCCCCGGGGAAGCTGGTGTTGCCGACCCCACCTGGGAAGAGCGTGTCGCCGCTGAACAAGACCGGTGACCCCTCGAGCTTGAAGCACATCGAGCCGGGCGTGTGGCCGGGGGTGAAGATGGTGCGGAGTCGCAGCTCGCCGACGCTGAGGAGCGAGTCGGGTTCGAGCACGAAGTCGTAGGCATCGAGCATGTCGGAGTCCTCGGCGGTGATGCCCACCTTGTAGCCGGCGTCGCGCACTGCGGGCACCGCCTGGATGTGGTCCCAGTGCCCGTGGGTCTCGAGGACGGTGCGCACGTTCAGCGTCCGGCACAGATCGAGCAGTCGCTCGTGCTCGTTGGCGGCATCGAGCAGCACCGCGTCGCCCGTCTGGCGGCACCGGAGCACGAACACGTTGTTGTCCATCGGGCCGACGACGACCTTGTGGATCTCGGCGCGCTCGTCGGACCAGTGCAGGGTGTCGCTCATGGCACCAGTGTGCCCTGGCCGTATGGCTCTTGCGCTCCGCTGCCTGCGATCTCGACACGGTCGAGTACGAGGCGCGCGGCACACGCGAGTAGGACGACCGCGGCGGCGCCGGCCAGCCAGCGGTAGTCGACGATGGTCACGATGGCGGCCCCGGCGGCACTCGACGCGAGCTGCGGCACGGTCAGTCCCATGTTCATCGCTGCGGCAGCCCGGCCCTGGAGCTGCGGTGGCGTGAGCCGGACCCGCGTGCTCGTCATCGCCACGATCATCCATGGCACCGACACACCGGCCCCGAACATGGCGCCGGCCACGACGGGCAGCAGCGGCACCGTCAACACGGCGACGGCCATGACCATCACCGCTGTGCCCATGACCGCGAGGGCCAGGCCCACCGTGCCGAGCGCCCCACGCCGTCGGAGCACCCGGGCGGCGCTGAGACCGCCGAGGATGCTTCCGGCGCCCTGGAGGCTGAGCAGGATGGCGACGAAGCTCGGCGACCGGTCGAGGCCGTGCTCGACGATCTCGAAGATCAGGGTGTCGAACGATCCAATGACGCCGAAGGCGATGGCGCCGACGGCGATCATCCGCCAGAGCACCGGGACGCTGCGCAGGTGGCGGAGCCCGGCGAGGTTCTCGCTCCAGAAGGTCGAGCCCTCGGCCCGCCGGTCGGGAGCGGACTCGACCACCCGGGTGGCGGTGAGGAGGATCGCGGTGAGCATGAGCAGCCCGCCGACGACGAGGGCCAGGGCATGGGCGCCGAGGACGGCGTAGACGGCGACACCACCCGCGGGGGTGGCGATCCGAAGGCCCTGGTCGATGGTGGTGAGGATGCCGTTGGCGGCATCGAGCTGCTCGTCGGGGAGGATGTCGCGGAGGAGGCCCGACTGCGCTGCGTTGTTGAGGATGCCGAGGGACCCGTAGGCGAAGGCCACTCCGTAGATGACCCACAGATCGGACGAACTGCCGACACCGAGCAGCGTGGCGGCGACTGCTGCGCCGGTGAGGTTGGCGGCGATGAGCAGTGGTCGTCGACGAACGCGGTCGGCCAGGAGGCCGATGGGCGGCGCGAGGATCACCGGAGCGCCGAGGGCCAAGAAGACGAGCCCGGCGGCGCTGCTGGAGCCGGTGAGGTCCTTCATCCACACGGCGAGGGTGAGGAACAGGGCGCTGTCGGCGAGGTTCCCGACCGACCAGGCGGCGACCAGACGACGAAACGTCGGGTTGGCCATCGGGGTCGGCGCCCCCACCCCCGTCTCGCCCATGGGACCTACGTTGCGACGACGACCGCTCCAACGCAAGGGTCGTTGGTCACGAGTCCGCCACAGCTCCGGGTGGCGCCCACCTCAGAGGTCGACGGGGGAGACGACCTCGAGGCCGAGGGCAGCCGCCGCCGGGATCTGCTGGCGCTCGAACGTGAGGTACTTCAACGGCCGCGGCAGCCGGTCGGCGGCGGCGAGGTGGATGGCATCGACCGTGCGCAGCCCGAAGCCGGCGCCGATCTCGACGGCCCGGGCCAGGCAGCGCTCGTCCACCGGCACCACCACGAACGCGTCCCAGTCGTCGCGCAGCGCCGACCACAGCGCGGTCTGCTGGCGGCGGCCGACGGCGACCTGGTGCAGGGCCATGAGCGCTTCGGTTCGGGCCAACGCCGAGGCACACCACTGCGGGTCGGCTGCCATGGTCTCGAGCACCAGCTCACGTCCGGGCTCGCGCACGTAGCGTTTGACGAGCGCCGATGCGTCGATCGCCAGGGTCACGACCCACCACGCAAAGCGTGGAGGACGCTCGACGTACGGGCATCGACGGGAGGGTCGACCGGTTCGGGCGCCGCAGGACGATCGGCGCGGTGCGGCGGGCGTGCCAGCCCGGACGCGACGAGGTCGTCGAGGGTGGGCCCGGTGACGGGCACCAGAGGACCGAGCTGGGCGACGGGCACACCGTCGACGGTGACGATGACCCGCTCGCCACGGCCGGCACGCCGCACGACGGCCGCGACGTTGTTGCGCAGCTCGCGGACCCCGACCCGGTCGAGCGCGCTCGAAGTTGGATCGTCCGGTGACATGCGGGCCACCGTAGCACCGGTGTACACACGATGGGTGGACGGGTCGATCCGCACCGCCTAACTTGGCGTCTCGCCGGCCTGCACATAGCTCCGGCTGATTCGATCCCGAGGGGGAAGCACGTGAACTTCGCATTCAGCGAGGAGCAGGAAGAGCTCCGACGCATCGTCCGGCAGTTCCTCGAGTCCAAGTCGTCCGAGGCCGCCGTGCGCGAGCAGATGGAGACCGAGAAGGGCTTCGACGCCGCCGTCTGGAACCAGATGGGCGCCGAGATGGGGCTCCAGGGTCTCATCATCCCCGAGGAGTTCGGTGGCCAGGGCTACGGCTACGTCGAGCTCATCGTCGTCCTCGAGGAGATGGGCCGCCGGCTCCTCGCCGCTCCGTACTTCTCCACCGTCGTCCTGGCCGCCAACACGCTCCTGCAGAGCGGTGACGACGACGCCAAGAAGGCGCACCTCCCGGGCATCGCGGCCGGCGACACCATCGCCACCCTCGCCTTCACCGAGGCCTCCGGCCGCTGGGACGAGGAGGGCATCACGCTCCCCGCCACCAAGTCGGGCGACTCGTGGACCCTCACCGGCGAGAAGATGTTCGTCCTCGACGGCCACACCGCCAACCTCATCATCGTGGCGGCCCGCACCGACGCCGGCGTCTCGCTCTTCACGGTCGATGCCGACGCCGAGGGTCTCACCCGCACCGCTCTGGCCACCATGGACCAGACCCGCAAGCAGGCCAAGCTCGAGTTCGCCAACACCCCCGCCACCCTCATCGGCACCGACGGCCAGGGCTGGTCGGTCCTGTCGACCGTGCTCGACCTCGCCGCGGTGGCCCTCGCCGCCGAGCAGGTCGGTGGCGCCCAGGAGTGCCTCGACACCTCGGTGCAGTACGCCAAGGACCGCGTGCAGTTCGGTCGCCCGATCGGCTCGTTCCAGGCCATCAAGCACAAGTGCGCCGACATGCTCCTCGAGGTCGAGTCGGCCAAGTCGGCCGCCTACTACGCCGGCTGGTGCGCCGCCGAGATGAACGACGAGCTTCCCGCCGTCGCCAGCCTCGCCAAGGCCTACTGCTCCGAGGCCTACTTCCACGCCTCGGCCGAGAACATCCAGATCCACGGTGGCATCGGCTTCACCTGGGAGCACCCCGCCCACCTGTACTTCAAGCGGGCCAAGTCGTCCGAGCTCCTCTTCGGCGACCCCACGTACCATCGCGAGCTGCTCGCCCAGCGCATCGGCATCTAGCCGATCTGCTCTGGCCCTTCGGGGATCGAGCACCGACCAGTGGCGCAGCTTCCGGGCTGCGCCACTGGCGCGTCCGGCCCCGGGATCAACCGCCGGTGCGCTTGGCGGCCTGGAAGTCGTCCTCGTCCTTGCCCTGGCGCCAGTAGCCCGATATCGACAGCAGTTCGGGGGCGATGCCGCGCTCGTGCAACAGATGGGCCTTGATGTCGCGGATCTGGCCGAGCTCGCCGTGCACGAACGCCTGGACGACGCCGGCGCGCATCTCGAGGGCGTGGAGGGCGGCGGAGAACGAGGGATCGCCGCCCGATCGGTGTAGCCACCGCACATCGACGTTGGCGGGCGAGTGCAACGGGAGCTCGTCGGCGGGACCGGCCACCTCGATCAGCGCCATGACATCGGTGCCATGGGGCATGGCCTCGAGCGCCGACGCGATGGCGGGCAGCGCGCTCTCGTCGCCGGCGAGCAGGTGCCAGTCGGCCTGGTCGAGCGGGGTGTAGGCACCGCCCGGCCCCCGGAGCCGCATCAGATCGCCCGGTTGGGCGTTGGCCGCCCACGGCCCGGCCAGGCCCTCGTCGCCGTGGTGGACGACGTCGATCCAGATCTCGCGCGCCCCAGGATCGTAGCGACGCACGGTGTAGGTGCGGATCGCGGGCCACTGCTCCCTCGGCAGTGAGGCCTGGACGTTCTCCATGGTGAACGGCGTGGGGTAGTCGACGCCCGGACGGGGGATGACCAGCTTGACGTAGTGGTCGGCCAGCCCGTTGTCGGTGAAGTCGTCGAAGGCGGCGCCGCCGGCCACCACCCGGACCATGTGAGGCGACAGCTGCTCGGTGCGGAGGACCTCGAGGCTGATCATCGGACGGATTCGTGGTGCGGTGGCGGTGGTGGACACGGAACCTCTGTTGGTCGGTGAGGAAGCTGCTGGGAGGTAGGCAACCCTAACATCGACGGGTTCCAGCTGGTCGTCCCGGCTCGCCTACCATCGGCGGGTCGTGGAGATCCTCGTGTGGTTGTTCGGCGGCGCAGCCGTGTTCGCGGTGGCCGCAGTTGCCGTGGGGCGGGTGACGGCACGCCTCGCCTCCGATCCGTCACGCGCCATCTACGACGTCGGCCAATCGGTCGAGTTCGTCGCGGCAGCGCTCCCGAACGACGTCACCGCCGAGCTCTCATACGACGACGTCACCACCATCCTCCGGCTCTTCCACGACTACTTGCACGAACGCGGGGTGGCCACCACCGCCGGTGAGGATGGCTCGGTCGACGGGCCGATGGTGGTCGATCCCGCCGAGGGTGTGGTCCAGGTGCTGCGCCGCGCTGCGCTCGCCGACGTGCACTACCGCCGCTCGGACGTGGAGGCGGTCGTCGATGCCCAGATGGAGTACTTCGCGGCCATCGGCGTGGTGGGTGAGCCCGTCGACGAGCCCGACGACCTCGAGTAGCGCCTGAAGGTCAGGGCTCATGGCGGCGGCGCCATCGGCGCCAGCCGGCCCATGCCGCCGCCACGGGTGCCACTCCCGCGAGGGCGATGGCCGCCCGCAGTCCGCTGTCGTCATCGGCCGAGCTGTCGGAGGCATCGGGCCGACGAGGCGCCGAGGTCGCGGTTGTGGTCGGCGGCGCGGTGGTGCTCGTCGTCGTGGGAGCGACTGTGGTGGGTGGAGCTGTCGTCGGTGGGGGAGGGCGGCGCCGCCGTGGTCGGAGGTGGCGAGCGAGTGTGGTGGGTGGAGCTGTCGTCGGTGGGGGAGGCGGGGGTGGCGGTGCGGGTGCCCCTCCCGGGAGCTGGGCGAAGTCCTGGGTGATGAAGATCCGGCCGTCGGCCGCACGGGTGACGCCCACGCCGACATGGGTGAAATCGGGCTTCAAGATGTTGGCGCGGTGACGAGGTGAGCCCATCAGGGCATCGAAGGCGGCCTGGGCCGAGCCGCCCACGGCCACGTTCTCGCCGACCCTCGACCACCCCGTTGGCGCCTGGGCGCCGAGGTTGGGGTTGTGGGCCAGAGCGCCGCGAGCGGCCATGCCGTCGGACCAGCGTCGGGCCATCCCGGTGAGGTGACCGTCGACGTGCAGCGGTGCCAGGCCGTGTGCGCTTCGTGCCTGGTTGATGAGGTTGATGAGGTTGATGAGGTTGGCGAGGTGCGCCTCGTCGCCGGGCGATGCGGCGACGGCAGGACTGGCGAGTCCCATGACCACGACGGTCGCGAGCGCCAGGACGGCGATTGGGGCCGTGAACCGCCGGTGAGGGGAAGGTGACCTGCGAGGGAGTTCCTGGGGACGGGGACGGCCAGAGCGCGCCATGGTCGGTGCAGCCCGCGAGTGGCAAAGCTGGGCCACCAGCTGCGCCCGCTCGCACATGCTGGCCGATGGAATGAAATGGGTGCGGCTCCCCTGAAGGGACAGGTGAGTGGGTCTGTGCGGGGGGCTGAGAAGGGGTTTCTTGGGAGCGTGCCTTGATGATCGGCGTGTCGGGAGGCGTGTGAAGGGGAGATTCGCTCCTCCGGCGGTGCTATGACCCCGGACGGCGGGATTGTCGACGCCCCGTTGCCTTGGTCGCCTGTGTGGTGCTCGCCCGCCGGTTTTCGGACTCGAGCGCCTTCACCGACAGGATCTCGAGCTTGGCGACGAGTTCCTTGAGACGCCGGGCGTTGTCGAACCAGGGCTGATGGCGGGCGAGCTGTTCCTGGCTCAGGTACTGGGTCACGGTCTTGCCGTGGACGGTTCGGGTCCACTGGATGTAGGGGCCATGCAGGGCGGGCGGGTCCGCCCTGCAGGCACAGCTGGGCTTCCCGCAGCGCATGTGGCGTACGACCACGCTGCCAGGGAGCACCCCGTCGATCTGGCCGAGTTGTTCGGCGATGCCCCGCCGGGTGGCGGCCCAGGGTCTGTGGTCCGGGTCGGGCCCCGCCATTGGTCGCCTCCTTGCCAGCCGCACGATCCGCGGTGTCTGTCCCTACAACGTACACGCTGTAGGGACGTCGGGAGTCCGACGCATCCCACACAAGGAGGACCGATGCTGCGTTGTATCGACAAGGATGGTTTCGCCAGGAGCCGGGCCCGGTTCGAGGAGGTGGTCGGCTTCCTCGACGGCGACGGGGCCAGCGCCCTCAGCCACGCCGATCTGGAGGACCGCCTCGACGCCGACGGCCGGGAGCTGCTCCGCCTGCTCTACCAGGACCACCTCGACCTGCGTGCCGAACGCGAGCAGCGCCTGGGCGAGGTGCTCGATGTCGAGGGCCTCGACCGCCCGTCGGTGGAGGCGGGCCACAGCCGGGCGCTCACCACGATCTTCGGTGAGGTGGCCGTCACCCGCCTCGCCTACCGGCGCCGACACCAGCCCAACCTGCACCCCGCGGACGGTGCGCTCAACCTGCCGGCAGAGCGCCACTCCCACGGCATCCGTCGCCTGGCGGCCAGCGAGGCGGCCCGAGGGTCCTTCGACGACGCCACCGGGGCGATCCGCTCGAGGACCGGCACCCAAGTGGGCAAACGCCAGGTGGAGGAGCTGACGGCACGGGCGGCGGCAGACTTCTCCGAGTTCTACACGAGCCGCCCTCGCCCCCCAGCCGGCCCCGAAGAGGTGGTGGTTCCTCTCCGTGGACGGCAAGGGCATCGTCATGCGCCCAGAAGCGCTGCGACCCGCGACGCAGTCCGCGGCGGCCCGGTCGAACACCAAGCTCGAAACGCGGCTGTCCAAAGGGGAGAAACGCAACCGCAAACGCATGGCCGAAGTCGGTGCCGTCTACACCGTGGTCCCCGTGTCCCGGGCCGCCACCGACGTGCTCGCCTCCGGCGACGGCACCGGCGAGCGCAAAGCGGCACCGACAGCGAAAGACAAGTGGCTCACCGCCAGCGTCCTCGACGACGCCGCCACGGTGGTGGCCGCCGTGTTCGACGAGGCCGAGCGACGAGACCCAACCCACCAGCGACCCTGGGTGGCTCTGGTCGACGGGAACAACCACCAGATCGACCGCATCCACGCCGAAGCGGCCCGCCGAGAACTGAACGTGACAACCATCATGGACTTCATCCACGTCCTCGAGTACCTCTGGCGTGCCGCATGGAGCTTCTACGCCGAAGGCGACCCCGCCGCTGAAGCGTGGGTGCATGACAAGGCCATCGCGATGCTCGACGAGAAGGCCTCGATCGTGGCCGCAGCCATCCGGCGCAAGGCCACCTGCCTGGGGCTGGACAAGACGCAACGAGCCAACGCCGACCGCGCCGCCGACTACCTCCTCAACAAGGCGCTCTACCTTGACTACCCGAACGCGCTCGCCAACGGCTGGCCCATCGCCACCGGGATCATCGAAGGCGCCTGCCGCCACCTCGTCAAGGACCGGATGGACATCACCGGCGCCCGCTGGGGGCTCGAAGGCGCCGAAGCAGTCCTCAAGCTACGAGCGCTGCGCTGCAACGACGACCTCGACGACTACTGGTCATTCCACCTCACACGAGAACGACAACGCGTCCACCAGTCTCGCTACGCCCACGGCGCCATCCCCGAGGCAGCTTGATGTCCCTTCAACGGAGCCGCACCCGAATGAAATCCGCCCCCCGCGCCACGGACTGGTTCGCTACGATGTCGCCACCGAAGAAAGGAGGTGGTCCAGCTGAGTCACAAGCTTTCTGGGACCTCGGAGGTGGCTGGCCGCTAGCGGCCCGCTGGACCCTGGCGATTTCACGCCATCCACCCTCGGACACGACGGTCGGGAACTGGTCCCGCCCGGCGCCAACGTCGTCCCGAGCACAACAGCACGAAACGGGAGGGGGAGGCGCAGAGCGCCTCCCCCTTTCGCGTGCGGGCGTCGGTCGGGAGCGCGCCCGCATCCGCCGTATGCTCTCGGTATGGAACGGCCCACTCGCTACGAGCACCACCGGTTCGTCGGTGACAAGCGCACCCAGGTCGTCTACGACCTCGATGCCAGCGACGTCGACCCCGACATCATCGACGAGCTCATGGCGTCGGAGAGGTACCTGGGCTTCGGGCCCGACACCATGCCCGAGGCCCGCAACCGCGGCTACCGGCTCTGGAAGGGCCACGCGACCGCCGACGAGTGAGCGAGCATCGCTTCACCGTCGATGGCAACGAGCTCGTCGGTCACCTTGCGGTGCCTCCAGGTTCCACCACCCGGGGCCTGCCGGCCCTCGTCATCTGTCACGGCTTCCCCGCCGGCACCGGGGGCGGCGCCAACGCGGCCCGCACGTTTCCTGAGCTCGCCGACCGCCTGGCCAACGAGATGGGCTGGGTGGCGCTGTGCTTCACGTATCGGGGGTGTGGGCGCTCCGAAGGCGACTTCTCGATGGGTGGCTGGCTGCGCGACACCGGAGCTGCGGTCGCCGAGCTGCACGACCACCCCAAGGTGGGCGGCGTCTGGGCCGCCGGGTTCGGCACCGGTGGTGCGCTATCGATCTGCGCATCGGCCGCCGACCCCCGGGTGAAGGGTGTGGTGGCGCTTGGCGCCCCGGCCGACTTCGACGACTGGGCGAGCCACCCCCGGCGGCTGCTCGACCATGCCCGCGAGCAGGCCGCCATCAGCGACCCGTCGTTCCCGCCGTCGCTCGACCAGTGGTCGCGCGAGCTGAGGGAGATCCGCGCCGTCGCGGCCGCGGCCGAACTGGCTCCGCGCCCACTGCTCGTGGTGCACGGCTCCGAGGACGACTTGGTGCCGGTGTTCGACGCCAGGGTCAACTCCGATGCTCACGGCGCCGCCGACCTGCGCATCATCCAGGGAGCAGGTCACCAGCTGCGCCACGATCCGCGTGCCATCGCCGTGCTCCTCGGCTGGCTCGACCGCCAGCGGCACCTGCGAGGCGGCACCCGAGTCGCGGCCGGGCCGATTCCGTCAGCCTGACCGCCGGGTCCTACTCGGGCGGCAGCTCCACCAGATCGTCGAGAGCCTCGACCAGTTGCGCCACCCGCCGCTCGAGCGTGTCGACCCTGGCCTCGAGCTCTTCGACCCGTCCCGACCGGGACGAGGCGCTGATCGTCGCTGACGGCAGGGCTGCCGCTCGCTCCTCTGCCCCCTCCTGCAGCAGTTCGATCCAGCGGGGTTCCTTCTGCCCCGGCTGGCGGTCGACCTGGGCGACGAGCGTGTGCTCGTGGGCCGCGAGGTCGGCGAGCGTGCTCTCTATGTCCGCCAGCGACTCGAAGCGGTGCATCCGTTCGGTCCGCGTCTTCAGCTCGGCCACGGTCTGAGGCCCGCGCAGCAGCAGCACGCACACCACCGCCCGTTGGGCGGTGTCGAGCCCGAGCGCCTCGTCGGCGATGTGGCGGTACTTGGTCGAACGCTCGCCCGCCCCAGGGTGCACGATGCGCGCCAATCCCTTTCCCTTCATGGCGAGCAGGGTCGTCTCGACGAGCTGTGAGCCGTAGTCGACCACGGGATCGCGGTTCGACGACTGGTTGCACGCCGTGGTGAGCGCGTTGAGCGTCATCGGGTACGAGTCGGGCGTGGTGGCCTGCTTCTCCAGCAGCGAACCCAGGACGCGGGCCTGGGGTGCGGTGAGCTCGAGCACATCGGGGACCTCGACCATTCCCTCAGGCTGTCACACCCGCGCTAAACAGCGGCCATGCCGCATCCGAACGTCCGCCGTGTCGTGTCCGCCGCCGTCGAGCGCGGCCTGTCGATCGAGATCCGCGAGTTCCCCGAGGGGACGAGGACCGCAGCGGAGGCGGCAGCGTCCATCGGTGTCGAGGTGGGCCAGATCGTGAAGTCGCTGATCTTCGGCATCGGCGACGAGGTCGTCGTGGCCCTTGTCAGCGGCGCGAACCAGCTCGACGAAGCAGCGCTGACCGATGCGGCCGGCGGTGGTCAGGTGGGCCGGGTCGACGCCGATCGGGTGCGTGACGCCACCGGGTTCCCCATCGGCGGGGTCCCCCCGTTCGGCCACTCCACATCCCTCCGCACCTTCATCGACCCCGACCTGTTGCAGTTCGACGAGGTGTGGGCCGCCGCAGGCACCTGGAACCACGTGTTCGCGATCGCACCCGGGGCCTTGGTCGCGGCGAGCGGCGGTGTGGTTGTCCGGCTGCGCCGCACCTGACCCGACGCGTGTGGCAGCATCGCTCGGTTCGGCGTCTGCCGGCAGGGAAGGGGGGACCTCCCGATGAGCGAAGGATCACACGCGGTCCGCGCCGAGGTCGAGTCGTTCTTGGACGACCAGTGGAGCCTCGAGCTCACCGTGCGCGAGTGGTGGCAGCGGTTGGCCCAGTCCGGATGGGGGTTCCCGACCTGGCCGGTCGAGTGGTTCGGCCGAGGTGGCGATGCCGACGTGCTCACGTTGGCGAGCCGCATCTTCCACGAGCGCGGGGTGCTCGGCGCGCCGGGGGGACTCGGTCAGACGATGGGTGGGCCGGTGGTGATGCAGCACGGCAACGAGGAGCAGTGTCGGCGCTTCTTGCCGGGCCTGGCCGCGGGCACCGAGGGGTGGTGCCAGTTCTTCAGCGAACCGGGTGCCGGCTCCGACCTGGCGGGCGCCCAGACCCGAGCGGTCCGCGACGGCGACGAGTGGATCGTCAACGGCCAGAAGGTGTGGACGTCGGGAGCCCTCTCCACCGAACGCGGCATGCTCCTCGCCCGCACCGACCTCGACGCACCCAAGCACAAGGGGCTCGGCTACTTCATCATCGAGGTCGACCAGCCCGGCATCGAGATCCGCCCGCTCAAGCAGATGACCGGCCAGTCCCACTTCAACGAGGTGTTCTTCACCGACGCCCGCGTCGCCGATGCGAACCTCATCGGCCGCCCCGGCGACGGCTGGGCTGCCGCCACCACCACGCTCGCTTACGAACGGGGCAACCGGGCCGGAACCGTGGGGGTGGCGGCGGGAGCGGGCGGGTCTCGCCGCGGTGGTCTGCTCGACCGTGTCGTCGGCGACGTCATCGAGGAAGCACGGGCGCTGCGGGCGCGCACGTCGGAATCGGCCGACGCACGAAACCCCGGCATCGTCGGGCGAACCAGCCCCGTGTCGCTCGTCGCCGAGTTCGAGCGCGACGACGACCCGATCGTGCGCCAGCGGGTGTCGCAGTACTACTCGTTGATCCGATTGAGCGAGATGAACCGCGAGCGCAGCCGTGCCGAGGCTGCCGCCGGCCGATCGCCGGGTCCGGCCAGCTCCACCACGAAGCTGTTCCGCTCGGTGGCGACCCGACTCAACCGTGATCTCGGGCCCCAGATCCTCGGGGCTCACGCCATGCTCGTCGGCCCCGAGGCGGCCGTCGGCGGAGCGGTGGCGGCGTCGACGGTCCAGGCTCCGTCCACCTCGATCGCCGGGGGCACCGACGAGGTGCAGCGCAACATCATCGGCGAGCGGGTCCTCGGCCTGCCGCGTGAGCCCGACGACAGCCGCACCCTGCCGTTCCGCGAGTTGAAGGTCGGCACCCAACGGCCCGACCGCGGCGCGGGGAGCTGACGTGCCCGGCGCGCTCGACGGCGTCCGCATCCTCGAGTTCTCCGAGATGATCGCCGCGCCGTTCGCCGGGATGCACCTCGGCGACATGGGTGCCGACATCATCAAGGTCGAACCCCCGGCCGGCGAGCCATGGCGCCTCACGCTGCCGTTCGCGCCTGCCGAGAGCAGGGCGTTCCTGGCCCTCAACCGCAACAAGCGCGGGGTCTCGATCGACCTCAAGACCCCCGAGGGCCAAGAGATCGTGCACCGCCTGGTGCCCCAGATGGACGTGGTCCTCGTCAACTACCGGCCCGACACGCCGGCCAAGCTCGGCATCGACTACGACACCCTCCGCGCCCTCAACGAGCGGATCATCTACGTGGAGAACTCGGCGATGGGAAGTCGAGGGGCCGATGCCCATCGGCCTGGCTACGACCTGGTGGCCCAGGCGGTGACCGGTCTGTTGCTCACCGGCCAGCGAACCGACGACGACGGGGTTCCCATGCCCATCACGCCGGCACTGGCCGACTACGGCACCGGGCTCACGATGGCCTTCGCGGTCTGCGCCGCCCTCTTCGCGCGCGAGCGGACGGGCCTCGGCCAGAAGATCGAGGCCACCCTCCTCGGCACCTCGCTCGCCGTCCAGGCGGGGGGCTTCATGCGCACCGGCATCGACACGGGCAACCCCGAGCCGTCGGTCTCGTCCACCTCCGCGCTCGGCCGCGCCAACAGCGCCTACTACCGGGCCTATCCCACCCGCGACTCGATGATCGCCATCGCGTGCCTCACGCCGGTGCTCCGGCGACGGTTCGCCGAGGCCATCGGCGTGGACGACCCCCGCCACACGCGCCAGGTCGAGCGTGGGACCCCGGAACACGAGGAAGTGGTGGTGCAGGTGGCCGCCGCCATCGCCCAGCGCATGACCGAGCGCGATACCCACGAGTGGCTCGAACTGCTCGACAGCGTGGGGGTCCCGGCTGGGGCGGTGCGCCGGATATCGGAGATGGCCGACGATCCACAGGTGCTCGCCAACGACCTCGCGGTCGAGCTCGAGCACCCGGTGACGGGCACGGTCACCATGGTCGGCCCCATCGTGCGGATGCACGCCACACCCACAGCGGCGCAGATGGCGCCGCCGACGCTCGGCCAGCACAACGACGAGGTGCTCGCCGAGATCGGCTACAGCCCGGCGGAGGTCGACGCCATGCGGTCGAACGGCGTCATCGGACCCGAGCCGGGCGGGTAGCGCCCCTCAGCTCTGCTGGTCGAGACGCCGTTCGAGGTCGGCGACGCGAGACTCGAGGCGGGCGATGCGGTCGGCGTCGACCGATCGGCGCGCCCGATCGTCGCCGTCGTCGTTCCGCAGTCGGCCCACCAGGCTGCGTACCGCTCCGAACGCGGGCACCACCACCTTGCCCGCCATGTGGGCCATCGTTGCCGCCATCGACACCGCGCCGCCGAGGAGCGACGATGACTCCTCGTTGGCATCGGGTCGTGGTTCGGGCCCGCTGGCGGTCGCGGCGCGTTCGTCGTCCTCGGCGTCGGTGCTGCGCTCGTCGGACGGCTTGGTGCCGAGCTTCTCGGCGAACGCATCGAGGTCGGGCTTGTCCTGCTCGTGATCAGGGTGGTGCCCGGGCTGGTTGTCGTCGGGCACCGGTCCCCGCGACGGTGACCCTTGCGGGGCATGGGGCTCCACCTCGATGGCGGTGCCGACGTGGTCGGGATCGAGATCGGTGCGTCCGCTGCGTCGGACCTCGGGTTGCTGGGCGGGTGACATGCGCGGGGAGTACCCGCAAGCCCCCGTGGCGAATCCCGCGGGGTCGGTCGGGCGTGCGACCTCAGTCCTGCTTCGACTTGCCGGCGGCCTTCTGGGCCCGCTTCCACTGGCGGACCAGGGCGAGCGTCTCGGGCGACGACACGTCGGCGATGGAACGAGGGACGTCGTCGGAGAACGGCGCCGCCACCTCCTCCCATCCAGCCGGGGCACGGCCGAGCCGCTTGGCGAGGAGGGCGATGAAGATCTTCGTCTTCTCGGCGCCGAACCCGGGCAGTGCCGCAACGCGTGCATGGAGCGCGTCGCCGCTGCGGACCCCCTTCCAGATCTTGGCGGCCTCGCCGTCGTGGTGCTCGACGATGTGGCCGCACAGGTCGTGGATCCGCTTGGCCATCGCGGCGGGGAAGCGATGGATCGCCGGCTTCTCCCGGCACACGGCCTCGAAGTCGGCCGGGTCCATCGCCGCGATGCCCCCCGCGGTGAAGCGCTCGGCGCCGAGGCGCTGGCGCAGCTTTGCGGGACCGGCGAACGCCAGCTCCATCGACACCTGCTGGTCGAGGAGCATGCCGATCACGAGCGCGAACGGGTCATCGACGAGCAGGGCGTCGGCCTCTGCGTCGCCGGTGATGGGGATGGATGCGGTGAGGGAGCTGGCCATCGTCAACCCTCCGGCCACGATGTGCGGGGATCGCCGGCCTCGGGGTCGATGTCGTAGCGGCGGATCGCGTCGTCGACGAGCGAGCTCTCGACGACGCCGTCACGGGCGAGGCCCCAGAGGACCGATGCCACCACGTGGCCGGTGTCGACCTCGAAGAATCGGCGGAGCGCGGTGCGGGTGTCGCTCCGGCCGAACCCGTCGGTTCCGAGCGGGACGAAGGTGCGAGGTATCCACCGTCCAACCTGGTCGGGGACGAGCGTCATCATGTCGGTGACGGCGACCACCGGACCGTCGCCGTCACCCAGCAGCTGTGCGACGCGCGGGATGCGGGTGGCCTCCCCTGGGTGCAGGCGGTTCCATCGCTCGACCGTGAGCGCCTCCTCGCGCAACGCCTTGTAGGAGGTGGCGCTCCAGAGCTCGGCGCCGACGTCGTAGTGCTCGGCCAGCTCGGCCTGAGCGGCACGCGCCGCGCCCTGCGCGCTGCCCGAGAACAGGATCGAGGCTCGGCGTGACGGTCCATCGGGGGCGGGCGCCCACCGGTAGAGGCCTTCGATGATGCCGGCGTCGATGCCGTCGCCCTCGGCCTTGGCCGGCATCGGGTAGTTCTCGTTGTAGAGGGTGAGGTAGTACATGACGTCGTCGCCCTTGCCGTCGGGCTGGCCGTACATCCGCTCGATGCCGTGGTGGATGATGGTGGCCATCTCGTAGGCGAACGCCGGGTCGTAGGCCCGCACCGTTGGCACGGTGGATGCGAGGACCTGCGAGTGACCGTCCTGGTGCTGGAGGCCTTCGCCCTCGAGCGTGGTGCGGCCAGCGGTGGCCCCGAGGAGGAAGCCACGCGCCCGAGCGTCGGCGGCGGCCCAGATGAGATCGCCCACCCGCTGGAACCCGAACATCGAGTAGAAGGTGAAGAACGGCACCATCGGCACGCCGTGGTTGGAGTAGGAGGTGGCGGCGGCGGTGAAGCTCGCCATCGACCCGGCCTCGGTGATTCCCTCCTCGAGGATCTGCCCATCCTTGCTCTCGGTGTAGGAGAGCAGCAGCTCGGCGTCGACCGACTCATAGAGTTGGCCGCGCGATGCGTAGATCTTGAACTCGCGGAACATGGCGTCCATGCCGAAGGTGCGGGCCTCGTCGGGGATGATCGGCACCACACGGGGGCCGAACTCGCCGTCGCGCATGAGGTTGCGCAGGAGACGGGTGAACGCCGTGGTGGTGGACACCGCCTGGCCACCCGATCCGGCGAACAGCTCGACGAAGGGCGCCTCGGTCGGCATGACGAGAGGACGGCGCACCTTCGTGCTGCGGGTGGGGACCGCGCCGTCGAGGCGCTTCCGGCGATCCATCAGGTAGCGGTACTCGTCGGAGTCCTCGGCCGGCCGGATGTAGGGCGGCTCGACGTCGTCGGCCAGCGCCTCCTCGGGGATCAGGTCGTCGAGGTGGAGGCGCTCGCGCATGAGGCGGAGCTGCAGCTGGGTCATCTTCTTGATCTGGTGGGTGGCGTTGCGGCCCTCGACATCGGGACCCAGCGTCCACCCCTTGATGGTCTTGGCGAGGATGACCGTGGGCGCGCCCTCGAGCTCGGTGGCAGCCTTGTAGGCGGCGTAGAGCTTGCGGTAGTCGTGCCCGCCACGGGGCAGCATCCGGATCTCCTCGTCGGTGAGGTTCTCGACCATGGCACGCAGGCGTGGGTCGGGTCCGAAGAAGTGCTCGCGGGTCTCCGAGCCGGGCTCGGTGGCGTAGCGCTGGAAGTCGCCGTCGACCGTGCTGTTCATCTTGTTGACCAGGACACCGTCGACGTCGCGGGCGAGCAGCTCGTCCCACTTCGATCCCCACACCACCTTGATGACGTTCCACCCGGCACCACGGAAGATCGCCTCGAGCTCCTGGATGATCTTGCCGTTGCCGCGAACGGGGCCGTCGAGGCGTTGGAGGTTGCAGTTGACGACCCAGGTGAGGTTGTCGAGGTGTTCGCGCGCCGCGAGCGAGATCGATCCCAGGGTCTCGGGTTCGTCGACCTCGCCATCGCCGATGAAGCACCACACCCGGCTGTTGCCGGCGTCCTCGAGGCGGCGGTGCTCGAGGTAGCGGTTGAACCGAGCCTGGTAGATCGAGTTGATCGGGCCGAGGCCCATGGAGACCGTGGGGTACTCCCAGAAATCGGGCATGAGCCGGGGGTGGGGGTAGCTCGACAGGCCGCCGCCGGCGATCTCGCGCCGGAAGTTGTCGAGGTGCGACTCGTCGAGGCGCCGCTCGAGGAAGGCCCGGGCGTAGATGCCGGGAGCGGCGTGGCCCTGGAAGTAGATCTGGTCGCCCGACAGCCCGTCGTCCTTGCCGCGGAAGAAGTGGTTGAAGCCCACTTCGTAGAGGGCGGCCGACGAGGCGTAGGTGGAGAGGTGCCCGCCGATGCCCTCGGCGGCGTGGTTCGCCTTGATGACCATGACGGCCGCGTTCCAGCGGATCATCGCCCGGATGCGCCGCTCGACGTCCTCGTCACCGGGGAACCACGGCTCCTCCTCCGGGGGGATCGTGTTCACGTAGGGGGTCGACACGCTGGCCGGGACCCCGACCTGCAGCTCGCGGGCACGGACGAGCAGCTTCGAGAGGAGGTACCGGGCTCGGGTGGGTCCGTAGGTGGACACGACGGCGTCGAGCGACGCCATCCACTCCTCGGTCTCACCCGGATCGATGTCGGGGAGCTGCTGGACGAAGCCGTCGATCATCATCAGGCTGGGATCCTTCACGTGGGGGGGGGGAACGCCGGGCCTTGGTCAGGGTACCGATGGGGTCCTTCCTCTGACCGCCGGGAACCCGAAAGGGTGACCTGTGCGATGCTCGACGCTGTGAGGATCGTCGCCTACACCGATGGTGCGTGCAGTGGGAACCCCGGCCCTGGTGGCTGGGCCTGGGCCCGCACCGACGGTCCGTGGGCCAGTGGCGCTGCCGCGCACACCACCAACCAACGCATGGAGATCTCCGCGGCCTACGAGGCCGTGCTGGCCGCGTCAGGCCCCATCGAGGTCGTGTCCGACTCGACGTACGTCGTCAACTGCTTCCGCGACGGGTGGTGGGAGGGGTGGCACAAGCGAGGTTGGACCAACTCCCGCAAGGAGCCGGTGGCGAACCGCGACCTGTGGGAGCCGTTCATCGATCTGGTCAACGAGCGGGGCGACGTCACCTTCAGATGGGTGAAGGGACACGGCACCGACCCGATGAACGACGTGGCCGACCGCTTGGCGGTGGCGGCCACCGCCACCCAGCGGGGGGCGTCGGGTTCCAGCCTGCCCGACGTGTCGAAGCTGCCCACCGATCCGATCGGGGCGGCCGGAGCGCCCGCCGCCGGTGCGCGCCGCGACCCGCGGCTGCCCGATCTCGACATCGTGGAGAGCGGTGTCGCCATCTTCGGTCACCGACCGCCCGACCTCGGCGGCTACGAGCCGAACCCCATCTCCGATGCCGTCCGCTCCCAGCTCATCGAGGTGCTCGAGGCCCGCCACCAGCTCGAACCCGGCATCGTGGTGGTGTCGGGCCTGCGCCTGGGGGCCGAGCAGCTCGGCGCCGATGCTGCCCTCGCCGTCGGGCTCCCGCTCGTCGCGGTCCTGCCCTACCCCGACCCCGATACCCGATGGTCCGACGGGGCCCGCCGACACTTCCGCGATCTCATCGACGCGGCGGCCCAGGTGGTCACCCTCGAACGAAAGCCACCGACCTCGCCGTCGACGGCCGGAGCGGCGCTCGCCCGGCGCGACGCGTGGCTGGCCCGCAACGTGGCGTCGGCCATCTTGGTGTGGGACCGGGTGAACCCCTCGCTCGCCGGGCTCGCCGCCAGCCTCGAGGATCACCTGGGCGACGACGTGTGGTACCTCGAGCCGGTCAGCGATCGTCGGTGAGCCGGTAGATCCGCCCGAGGTCGTCGAAGGCGGCGTTGATCGACGCCATGCGGTCTTCGGCGCGCCGCCGCTCGTCGCTGTCGTCGACGCCGTGGCGGTCGGGGTGGTGTTCCTTGGCGAGCTCGCGGTGGCGCTGCACCACGTCGTCCCACGAGGCCTCGGATGTCAGGCCGAGCGTGGACCAGGGCGGCACCCCTGCGCCACCCTGGTTGCTGCGGTCGGTCGTCGGCCGGCCCGCCTCCCATGAACCCTCGTCGACGTCGGTCGCACTGGCGCCCGCCGACCCGCTGGTGAACAGCGAGCTTGGATCCCACGGGTCGCGCGGTGGGCGCGGCGCATCGGCCGATGCGGCGTCCGCGGCCCGGCGCCGCGGCGCGCCGGACGGGGGAGACCCCCGCCAGCGGCGGTCGATCGAACGGTCGAGCTCCTCGCGGCCAGCCCACCAGTCGTGCCCCGACTCCTCGTCGATCTGGATGGGGTCGTCGGGTTCCTCGCGGCGCCGCAAGGACCACCTTCTACTCATGAGCTCACCTGTCCGGCTCCTTCAGACCCGTGGCGGCGCCGTTCGTGGACGTGGCGATGATAGGACACCGGTCGGGCAGATCCGTAGGCCGAACGGCCCCTTCCGTGCTCCGTACGGTGCTGGGCCATGAGGTCGACTTCAAGGGAGCGGGGCGCAACCGATGGAACACGGTGGAACCACGACCAGCGATACCCGTTTCGGTGGACACCGTGTCGATCGGTTCCTCCGGGCGTGCCGACCGACCATCCGAGGAGCGACCTGGCCGGGGAAAGGTCGCGCGCCGGCGCCCCACCGGCGGGTGGCTGGGCCGCTTCGTCGGTCTTGTCATCGCGGTCATCGCAATCGGTGGAGCTGTAGTGCTGTGGACCGGGGTCTCGGCCGGCGACCTGCCGGGCGCCGAGGACGCTCGGACTGGCAGCGTCCTGGATCTCTGGAGCATCAGATACGAACCGCGTGCCCCCTCCGTGGCCCTCGTGATGGCGGCGGTGGCGCTCCGGGGTTGTCTTTGCCGCCGCAGCGGCCCTCGTGGAGCGCATCGTGCTGGACCGTTCGCGGCGCTCGACGGACGCAGCGACCAAGGTCCTCGCCCCGAAGATCGTGATGGGCGCGACCCGCAACGTCTACGCCGGTCCGGTGACCGTGACGGTGCTCATCCCTGCCCACAACGAAGCGACGTCCATCGGGGCCACGCTGGCGTCGCTCCACGCGCAGGACCCTGCTCCGAATCGGATCATCGTCATCGCCGACAACTGCACCGATGCCACCGCCGTCGTCGCCGAAGCGCACGGTGCCGAGGTGTTCGCCACCCTCGCCAACCAGCACAAGAAGGCGGGCGCGCTCAACCAGGTGCTGCGCGGTCTCCTCGACCAGATGGGTGACAACGACCTCGTGATGTGCATGGACGCCGACACCGTGCTCGATGATGGCTTCCTCGCCGCAGGCGTCCAGCGCTTCACGGCTGACCGGGCCCTCATGGCGATCGGTGGCCTCTTCTACGGCGAGGAGGACCACGGCCTCCTGGGACAGCTGCAACGCAACGAGTACCTCCGGTATTAGCGCGAGATCCGACGTCGGCGCGGTCGGGTGTTCGTGCTGACAGGGACGGCCTCGATGTTCAGGGCGCGTGCGCTGCGCACGGTGGCGATCAACCGCGGAGGCCTGCTCCCAGGCGTGGAGGGCGACGTCTATGACGTCGCGGCGCTCACCGAGGACAACGAGCTGACGGTGGCGATCAAGTCGCTCGGCGGTCTGATGGCGTCACCAAATGCCTGTCGGGTCGTCACCGAGCTCATGCCCACCTGGTCGCACCTGTGGACCCAGAGGCTGCGGTGGCAGCGCGGGGCGCTGGAGAACCTGGGAGCGTACGGTCCGCGACCGGCGATGCTGCGCTACTGGGCTCAGCAGCTGGGAATCGGCTACTCGGTCATCGCGCTGAGCTCGTTCTGGCTGCTCATCGTGGTCACCGCGCTGTCGACCGACGGCTGGGTGTGGTTCCCCTTCTGGATCGGGGTTGGCGGCATCTTCGTCGCCGACCGCGTGGTCAGCGTGTGGGGCGGCGGTGCGCGGGCCCGCATCCTTGCGCTCTTCTTGATCCCGGAGCTGCTCTACGACGTGTTCCTCGACGTGGTCTACGTGAAGGGGATCCTCGACATCACCTTCGCGCGTGACGCCGCGTGGGGACACGTCGATCGCGACGGTGTTGGCGGAGACGCGATCAGTGGACGGATCGAGGTGCTCGCATGACCGCGTGGGGCGTCCTCGCCGGTCTCGTCTTCCCCGAAGGTCTGATGCAGACGCCGTGGTTCGCCGACCTGAGCGCCTTCGTGTCCATCAACACCGTGGCCTACGTGACCCTGGCGATCATCAAGACGCTGCCCAAGGCGTACCTGAGCGACTGGGTCGATCGACGCGAGCGCCGTACGGAGAACCGCAGCATCTTTCCTGACACCGGCCCGTTGCGGTGAGGGTCCGCGACCGACCCCGCCGGCGCCTCCCGGGATGGGTCGGCGCCGCAGGCTGAACAGCCCCTTCCGTGCTCGCGTACGGTGCAGCACCATGAGGGTCGACTTCCGGCTCTGAGCACCTCGTGCAGGCCGAGCACATCCCCCGGGTGACGGTCTCGACGGTGGCGTTCGCCCTGCGGTCGGTCATCCAGCTCAAGGCCGGCGATGTCGTGCGGATGCTCACGCCCGGTGGAGGCCGCTGGGGAACACCGACATCGAACGACATCTAACAGATCCAAACGGCGCCCGCAGCGGTATCGGCATGTCGTAGCGCTCGCCGATCGGTTCGAAGTGTCAGTCGGAGATCGCCGACTCCCAACCCTCGACCACGACGGCCAGCTCGGAAGCGAAGTTGATCCGCCGGGGCGTTCCGTCACTCCCAGGGACCTCCGTAGCGAAGGCCAGCACCAGGTCATCCGCCGGCAATTGGGTTGCGAGCTCCGCCAGGCGAATCGGCAGCTCTCGGCCGGGCCAACCTTCTGGCGGGTCCTCGAGCGGTGGTACGCCGACCGTGATGTAGAGGTCGGCGAGGACCTCGTCATCGACAGGGACGACTTCGACGGTCACGTCCAACTCGAGGAGGTCGCCGACGGTGCGACGGACCGGGGTGTTCGGTGATTTGATCGCCTCGCCGACCATGTGGCGGGTGCCCGGTCCGATCTGATGGTTGGAGTCGAGGGTCTCCCTCTCGACTTCGAGCACGGTGTAGTCGTCCTCGTCGGGCAGCAGCTCGTGGTTGACGGTTCGCTTCTCGAACTCGGTGTGGTCGTGGTGGGCGACCCACCCAAGGAACCAGCAGGCCCGGTCGACACGTCGCGGCGCAGCGCTCGGAACTTCCTCACGATCGCCCGCTGTCGGATGGCCTGCTCGATGCCGTCGAGGTCGCCGGGCGCTGTGCCGGCTGGGCAGTCCAGGTCGTCGAGCGCGCGCATCGTGAAGCGCAGCGCGTACGCCAACACGTTGGATGATGGTTCGCCCGCTTCGGGACCCTCGTTGGGCACCGCTCAGGAGGTGTGGTCGCGCCGAGCGATTCTCGCCTGAGCACGCTTCCGAGCCGCCCCCGTCCTCCGCGCTGCGGAGGCGTCGACCTTCGCTTCCCGTACGACCGCAACTGCATCCCGGCCCGCCGCCGCCCGCTGCTCCCGCAACGCGTGCACCGACGTCAACGGGACCTTGTGATGCGCGCCGGTCTTGCGGTCTTCGAGCAGGCCCTCATGGATCCACCGGACGACCATCGGTCGCGACACGCCGAGCAGGAAGGCTGCGTCCTGGGGCGAGACCGTCGCTTCATCCTCGAGCACCAGCTCGACGAGGCGAGCCTGATCTGGTGTGAGCGTGACCTCAGACCCGTCGGCGCGCCGGACAGCGGTGGGTACCGGTCGCTCTGAGGTCGTCGTGTGCAGGTCGGTCATCTTGCCTCCTCAAACTGAAGCAACTGTAAGCGAAGTCTGAGCTACGACTACCTGAAGTAGATGTCGCCGTGGTTGCCCAGCATTGGAGTTCGCACGGACGGTCGTTCGGCCAGTGGTGTGCTGTGTTGCCGAGGTGACCAACACAGATCAAGTTGACTACCGCTTGGCGAGGGGTGTGCCCGGCCAGTCCGGAATCCACACCAACATGACAAATACGGAAAATACGCCGATCGAGGCGCTGGAGCGGGCGTTCCCGATGCGGGTTCTCCGGCAGCGTCTGCGCAGGGGAGCGGCGGCGCGGGGTGGTCCGCCGGCGGCGAAGGGATCGAGCGCGACCTCCAAGTGCTCATCGACGCCACCGTGTCGCTGATCACCGAACGCCGAGTGAGCCAGCCGTGGGGCCTCGCCGGCGGTGAGCCCGGAGCTGTGGGGGCGAACTGGCTCTTGCCGGGTGGCGACGAGAGCCGCGCGGAGCGCCTGCCCGACAAGTGCACGATCCTCCTCAAGTCCGGCGACGTGTTGAGGATGCTCACACCCGGCGGTGGGGGGTGGGGACCTTCGCCTGTGAAACCTGAGGACGGCTGAGAAGGCTGACGATCAGGCTCGTAGCCGACAGTCGGCAGGCCGTCGTCCGCCGGGTCGCCTGGAGGAGTCCATCCTTCGGCCGTGTCGGCGTAGGCTGTCTGCGTGCCGAAGAAGCCTTTGTTGCGAGCGATGACGAACTCGGAGTTCAACGAGCTGCTGCGAGACGCCCCGCAACCGACGGTCGATGACGTCTCGATCACGAGTGACGGTCGCAGGCTCGACACGAAGGAGAAGGTTCTGGCCTTCTGCGCGGAGCTCGCTGCTGAGCGGGCTCATGCGAGTTCTTAGCCGGAGCTGACTTGACCGACGAGACCCTCCTCGACCGCGACCGGCTCATCGAGTGCCTGGGCAGGTTCGGGGTCGAGTACCTGCTCGTCGGCGGTATCGGCGCGCAGATGCACGGGGCGGTACGACCGACCAGCGACTTCGATTCGTTGCCGGCGACCTCGAAGGACAACTTGGACCGGCTGGCCGGTGCGATGCGGGAGCTGAACGCTCGACTTCGGGTGGAGGGGCTGACCGACGAGGAAGCGCGGGCCCTGCCATTGCCGATCGACGCCGAGACTCTGGGCCGGATGGACATCTCCACGTGGCGAACCGATGCCGGCGATCTCGACGTGTTGACGGCGATCCCGACTCGCGATGGCGGGCGGGCCGCATATGACGATCTCATCAGGAGGGCCAAGCAAGTCGAGGTGGGGGGCATCGCTGTCTCGGTTGCGGCTCTGCCTGACATCATCGCGTCGAAGGAGTGGGCGGATAGGCCCAAGGACCGAGAGGCACTGGTTGAGCTCCGTGAGCTCCAGAAGCGCACGCAACCTGACCGGTAGGTGGGGACGGTCAAGGTCGCAGAAGCGGTCCGGTCACGGGTGTGCTGCGTTGCCGAGGTTGACAAATACGCGGAACACGCCCATCGAGGTGCTGGAGCGGGCCTTCCCGATGCGGGTCCTGCGATACCGACTGCGACGCGGGAGCGGTGGTGCCGGGTGGGCACCTGGTGGTGAGGGCATCGAGCGCGATCTGCTCACGCTCGAGGACGGCACCGTGTCGCTGATCACCGAACGGCGGGTGTCGCAGCCGTGGGGCCTCGCCGGCGGTGCGCCGGGCGCGGTGGGGGAGAACTGGCTGTTGCCGGCGGCGACGAGAGCCGAGCGCCTACCAGACAAGTGCACGATTCACCTGAAGGCCGGAGACGTCTTCCGGATGCTGACGCCTGGCGGCGGCGGATGGGGGCCGGTGTTGGCGCCGCGGTCCGAGTCATTGAGGTCAATCAGTCGATGCTCAGCGAGGTCCGGCTTCCGTTACCACCCCGCGAGGAGCAGTCCCGCATCGTCGAGGAAGTCGAGCGGCAGATGTCGTTCATCGAGGCCTGCGAGCGCTCGGTCGACACCGGCCTCGAAGTGTCGGCAACGATCCGCCGGTCCGTGCTCAAGGCAGCGTTCGAAGGGCGGCTCGTCTCCCAAGACCCGACCGATGAGCCGGCGTCGATCCTGCTGGAGCGCATCCGCGGGCGAGCGGGCGGCGGCCCCGAAGCCGAAGAAGCGACGGGCCAGGGCAACGGCATGATGGGCCGTCACACCCACCCGGTACCGTCGAGCGGTGCTGTGATCAGAGACTCCCGAGGAGGTGCGCAGCCGTGAGTATCCGAGTAGAGGTTCGACCTCCATTGTTGGAGTGGGCTCGGGCGCGGTCCGGCATCGCGCAGGAGGACTGGGACCGCCGCTTCCCGCGGTACGAGGCTTGGTTGGCCGGCGAGACTGCGCCGACCCTGAAGCAGCTCGAGGAGTTCGCCCGCAAGACCCACACGCCGGTCGGGTTCCTGTTCCTCGACAGGCCACCGGCCGAGCCGGTTCCGATCCCAGACTTCCGCACGGTGGGCGATCGACCCGTCGGCGCTGGCGAGGTGGTCTCCGCTGATCTCCTCGATGTCGTCTACACCTGCCAGGCCCGCCAGGAGTGGTACCGGGATCACCAGCTGCTCAACGGCGAGCCGCCACTCGCCTTCGTCGGCACAGCGACGACGACGACTCCCACCGAGCGAGCCGCGGCCGACATGAGCCTCCAACTGGGCTGGGATGCCGAGGCTCGGGCCCGGTACCGCACCTGGGTCGATGCGCTGACCCGGTTGCGAGAGAACGCAGAGGCAGCCGGCGTGCTCGTGATGATCAGCGGCATCGTCGGGTCCGACACCCATCGCAAGCTCGTCCCGGACGAGTTCCGCGGCTTCGCGCTCGCCGATACCTACGCGCCACTCGTGTTCGTCAACGGCGCCGACAGCAAGGCCGCCCAAGTGTTCACGCTCGCACACGAGCTCGCCCACTTGTGGCTTGGCGAGACGGCGCTCTCCGATCTCGATCCCGCATCCGTTCGCGACAACACGGTCGAGCGCTGGTGTAATCAGGTCGCCGCCGAGCTGCTCGTCCCGATGGAGGAGTTCCGAGCCCAGCTCGACGCGTTCGCCGATGTCCGGAGCCAGCTCCAACCGCTGGCCGAGCACTTCCGGGTGAGCACCCAGGTGATCCTCGGTCGCTTCCGCGAGGCAGGCGAGCTGACGTGGGACGAGTACCTGCATGAGCTCGGGGTCGAACGGGCTCGAGTCGCCGCGATCGTTGCCGAGCGTGGTAGCGGGGGGAACTACTACAACACCAAGCCCGTCCAGATCGGGAAGCGCTTCGCTCGTGCCCTCGTCGCCAGCGCGATGGAGGGGCAGACCTCCTACACGGAGGCGTTCCGGCTGCTCGGGCTGAAGAAGGCATCCACGTTCGACGGCCTCGCCGACCGGCTCGGAGTGCGCTGATGGCCTACCTCCTCGACGCCAACGTCTTCATCTCGGCCAAGAACAACCACTACGGGTTCGAGTTCTGCCCTGCGTTCTGGGACTGGCTCGATTCCGCGCACGCGGCCGGCACGGTGCAGAGCGTCGACCGGGTCTACGACGAGCTGATCGAGCGAGGCGACGATCTCAGCGACTGGGCCCGTGCACGGCGTGAGTTCTTCGTGGCGTTGACGGCTGACGACGTCCGAGCGGTCGCCGAGGTCAACCGGTGGGCGAACGATTCAATGGACTACGACCCGGCGGCCAAGGCGGAGTTCGCCGACTCCTTCCTCGTGGCACAGGCCTACGCCGGTGGCCATACGGTCGTCACCCACGAGCGCATAAGCGACGGGCGCAAGCGGATCAAGATCCCCAATGCCTGCGCCGCACACGGGGTGCAGTGGAATACGCCGTTCCACATGCTTCGGGTCGAGCAGGCCCGGTTCGTCCTCGAGGGAGCAGCCTGATGGCGGACGCCAACTCGAACCAGCTCGTGCAGAAGCTCTGGAACTTCTGCAACGTGCTGCGCGACGACGGCGTGTCGACGATCGAGTACGTCGAGCAGCTCACCTACCTGCTGTTCCTGAAGATGGCGGACGAGCGCAAGTACGCCGGACTCGGCGAGGTCGTGCCCTACGGGCTCGACTGGCAGTCGCTGCTCGATCGGGACGGCGACGAGCTCGAGGTCCACTACCGGCATGTGCTCGAGTCACTCGGACGCCAACCCGGAACGTTGGGCACCATCTTCCGGAAGGCCCAGAACCGCATCCAGGATCCGGCCAAGCTTCGCCGCCTCGTCGTGAACTTGATCAACGAGGAGACCTGGACCTCCGTCGATGCCGACCTCAAGGGCGATGCCTACGAGAGCCTTCTGCAAAAGGGTGCGGAGGACACCAAGTCCGGTGCCGGCCAGTACTTCACGCCTCGGGCGCTGACGAGGGCGATGATCGCCTGCCTCCAACCGAAGCCGGGCGAGACGATCGCCGACCCGGGATGCGGCACCGGCGGGTTCCTGCTCGCCGGGCACGAGTGGATCGTCGACCACCACATCGAGGCGATGGACAAGGACGAGAAGGAGTTCCTGCGAGACGAAGCCGTCCACGGCTGGGAGATCGTTGATGGCACCGCCCGCTTGTGCGCCATGAACCTCCTGCTCCACGGCATCGGTACCCCCGATGGCGAGAGTCTCATCACCGTGGCCGACGCGCTGCGCACCGACACCGGCGTACGTGTTGATGTGATCGCAGCCAACCCGCCGTTCGGACGCAAGTCGTCGATGACGATGGTGAACGAGGCGGGCGACGTCGGACGGGAAGACCTGGTCGTCGTGCGCGACGACTTCTGGGCGTCCACCTCGAACAAGCAGCTCAACTTCCTCCAGCACATCAAGGGGATGCTCAAGATCGGCGGCCGCGCTGCAGTGGTGCTTCCCGAGAACGTGCTCTTCGAGGCCGGGGCGGGGGAGACTATCCGCCGGCGCCTGCTGGCCGAGTGCGACCTGCACACGATCCTGCGCCTGCCGACGGGGATCTTCTACGCCCAGGGCGTGAAGGCCAACGTCGTCTTCTTCGACCGCAAGCCCGCCGCCGCCGACCCGTGGACGGCCGAGACCTGGGTCTACGACCTGCGCACGAACAAGCACTTCACGCTGAAGACGAAACAGCTGCGCGAGTCGGATCTCGCCGAGTTCGTGGAGGGCTACTGCCCGGACGACCGGTCGAAGCGCGTCGAGTCCGAGCGCTTCCGCCGCTTCGGCTACGACGAGTTGGTCGCTCGGGACAAGGCCAACCTTGACATCACCTGGCTCCGTGACGACACGCGTCGACGACGCCAGCACCCTCCCGGCCCCGGGCGTACTCGCCGCCGAGATCGTCGAGGAGCTCGAAGCCGCCCTCGCCCAGTTCTCCGAGCTGGCTGCCTCGCTTCCAGCTGAGACCGACTGACCCTGCGATGGGCACGACGCCGTGTTTCTGAGTCTGGCTAAGGCGGTTCAGAAGCTGCGAGCAGGGGGCTCGGTGGTGGCGCTGGATCGGACGAGCGCGAACCTTGGGGCCACCGCCCACTGGATGGCGAGGTCAGCCGGTCGGCGCTGAGTCGTCCGCGGCGCTGCCCTCGCCCGGCGGCGAGTACTGAACGACGAGCGAGGTTGCGAGCATCACTGCCACGAGCGCCGATCGCGGAGCGAACACGCCCTCATGCCCGACCGCGTGCGAGGTGGGATGGCGCGCGAAATGATCGGGCGGCGTCACGCCTGAGGTCGGCCACCAGGTCGTGAAGGCGCGGAAGAGGGGTCGGAGAGTGAGGTTCTCCGCAGCGAGTTGCAGCGGGAGGTCATCGAGGTCCTCCTGGGCCCGCGCTTTGGCGTGATCGCGACCCCTCTCGCCATGCAACGCGAGGACGACGCTGTCGATGATGTTCGACGCGTGGGACTGAGCAGGGCCGATCAGGTCAGCGCGCATGGCCGCAATCGCGGCGCGGCACTGCACGGCCCACTCATCTGTGAACGCTTCGAGCGCGCCTTCGCAGTCATCGAGGATGTCGCCTCGGCGTGTATCGAGGATGGCGTGACGATCTTCGGCGCGCTGCGCCTCAAGAAGGTCGGTGACGATCTCGGCCCGAGGGACCCAGCTCAGCGGGATGCCCTCATCCAGAGAGATCGTCGCGACGGCATCGAGATCGTCGATACCGCGAAGGTTCGCCGGGATCCACCGGTCGACGAACTCCAGCAGCTTCGAGAAGTCGACGTTGGGGAGGTTGAGGTTGATTCCCTCCGTGATCCGTGCGAACAGGTCGGCCTGGTCCGCTATCGAATCGAGCAGGGCTCGGTTGCTCTCGGTGAACGCGGCCAGCGCAGCGCTCGACGCGAGCGCGTCTTCCAGCGCAGGAAGGCGGATCGAGTCGGCGAGCGCTTCGGCCCACTGCTGTTGGGCTGCGAAGGCGTTCGTGAAGGCGGACGTCTCGATGATGACCTTCTGTGCGTCCATCAGGTGCGAGAAGTCCATGGATGCGGCGAAGTGTTTCGCTACCAAGTCCTGGGCCGCCAAGACCTCGGGAAACCGGAAGGCCGCGGAATCGGCGATGGCTTCCTGCGCCGACCGCAAGGCCGACAGATCGATGGCGGCAAGGTGGCGCTGGATCGAGGCGAATGCTTCGAGTTCAGGCAGACGAAAGTTCGGCGGCAGCCACGGCGCTGGGATGCGACTCTCGCCCTGCGGAGCATCGTCCTCCTCCGGAGCATCGTGCTCGTCGGGATCACTGGGCTCAGGGGCCATCCCGTCAGTTTCGCACTTGCCGACGACAACCCCACCGGCGATCGCGCGCTCAGTGGCTCGTATCCCTGCGGGGTGTCACCTGATAAGCACCACCGCCTGACGCGGCCCTCGATCAGAAGCCAGTTGACCCATCGAATGGACGAGCGCATGACCGAACTAGCCGCCACCGAACTCGCCCGACCAGACCGGGACGACAGTGCTCCGCTCGGTGATCGACGTTGCAGCGGCTTGGTGCGCCATTCGCCACCACGCCGAGCAGGAATGCTGCGTCCTGGGATGCTGTCGAGTCCGATCCGGCGACGTTCGTCGAGGCTCCCGACGAGGTGTGCATCGACGAGTACCAGCACGCCTCACTCCGGCTCGTCCCGGACGCGACCAAGGCCTTCTCAACCCCAGATCTGGTCGACGAAGCTGCGGATCTCCGAGGGTGGGTCACTGGAGGTGAAGCGGCGCACTTCCTCGGCGACGTCGGTGACCTCGGCGAGGAAGTCGCCATGGCCACCGCGGTTGGGGTCCTCGATCGTGCCTTCGACGCCGATGACCACGAACCGGGCCCGGCGCCGATCGGGCTTGCGGCGCAGGACCCGGCCCATGCGTTGCACCATCTGGCGCGGCGACTGCGACGCCGAGAGGATGATGGCCAGGTCGGCGGCGGGCACGTCGATCCCCTCGTCGAGGATCTGGGGCGCGGCCAGCACCGTGATCTCACCGGCGGCGAAGCGGGCAAGCGCGGCGCGCCGCTCGACGCGATGGCTCTCGGAGTGCACCGCCGCTGCCCGCACGCCCCTGGCGCGGAGCACGGTCGCCGCCCGCTCGGCCGAGGCGATGGTCTGGGTGAAGACCAGGACCCGATCTGCGAATCGCACCGAGGGCGCGACCGCGGCGAGCATCGCTTCCTTCGCCGGCGTGTCGGCGAGCAGCGCCCGGCGGTCCGAGAGGTTGCGCAGGTAGACCGCGGCGACCGCTGACGCCTCGGACCTGTCGGCGCGACGGGCCAGACGGGCCACCGCTGCGAGGAACGCGCCGATCGGCTCGGCGGGCGCCCAACCCCTGGCGATCAGGCGGGACCGACCGGCCGCCATCGCCAGGGTGAGCTCGTCGTACCAGCTCCGCTCCTCGGGCGTGAAGGCCACGCCCACCATGGCGACGGTGAACGGAGCGGTGATGGCGTCGGCCGTGGCCCGCCGATGATCCATACGGAAGCACGTGCCGCCGAAGTACGGGTCCAACCAGGCCAGGTGCCCGTCGTCGGCGCGAGCGTAGGTGGCGCTCAGGCCCAGCCGATGGGTGAACGCGACCTCCAGTGCAAGGCGGTTGCCGTCGGACCCGTAGCGGTGGCACTCGTCGGCCACCAGCAACCCACCGGGCCGGCGGGGCGCCAGGTTGGCGGTCCGCGCCGAGTTCACGATGGCCACCAGCACATCGTGGTGACCGAGGCTGCCACGATGGCCGCCGCCGAGGCGACCGATGCTCGAGTGTCGGGGCAGTACTTCGGCAAGGATCTGATGCCACTGGCGCTGGAGCTCCTCGGTCGGAACCACCACGCAGACCTGGCCGCCGCGTCGGAGCTCCTCGATCGACGCGGCGATGCCGACCATGGTCTTGCCGGTGCCCGTCACCGCTTCGATGACCCCGCGCGACCCGCGCCGCCGCCAGGCCTCCAACGCATCGGCCTGCCAGGTGTACAGCGACGGCAGCTGCTCACCGATCACGGACACGGGTGGGGCGGCTCTCGCGGGTGCGGCTGTTCTCGCGGCAGCGATTCGTTCGGGTGGCGCGTGGACGGTGGTGCGTCGCGTCCCTGCAGGATCCCTGGTCGCGTCACTCGGCCCCGGCCACCAGCCGGGTGGATCGCGGTCATCGGGGTGGAACCGGCCCGACAGCGCGACGAGCTCGCGGTCGACATCGGCGACGGTCACCGAGACGCGGCCCCGCGCCCGCAGCGTGTCGCGCACCTCGACCGCGCTCGCACCGGGCCGTTCCTCGAGCGCGCTCGCTACGTCGTCGGCGTCGCTCATCGGGGCGGGTTCAGAATGACTGGGATGTCCCGGTGGGGGCGGCGGGGGCCTCGCCGCCCTCGAGATTGGTGTCCTCGGAGTAGTCGACGGTGACCTCGCTGATGCGGGTGTCGGGCTCGAAGGTGGGGTCGAGGCGGCGGAGGTCCCATTCGTTGATCCAGGCCCGGACGTATTGGCGCATCCGGTTGGACGGGAGCCGTTCGAGTCCTTCGACGTCGGGCGGTTCCCACTGGTGGGCCTCGGCGTGCAGTGCCTTGAGCTTGGCGTAGGTGCGGTCGAGCTCGTCACGATCGGGCGGCTGCAAGAGGAGCTGGTCGCGTTCGATCACGCGCATCCCCGCTTCGGCGCGGGTGGCGAGCAGATCGTGCTCGGGGGTGCCCTTCATGCGCATCTTCTTGGGCAGCAGCTCGACGTCGTTCTTCGCGATCAGAACCTGGGCCTCGAAGTCCTCGACCGTCGTGAGCACCGCGCCCAGCGGCGCCGTGGGGTCGTCGCGGTCGCCGCGAATCCAGCGGGCGACCTCGGCATAGGACTTGGCCCGCTGGAGCAACGAGTACCGACCGATGAGCTCGACCTCGTCGAGGAGGACGATCCAACCCCGGAACCCCGCGGCACGGATGAGGCGCGACACGAACCGGAAACGCTGCACCGACAACTCGCGCTCCTTCGCCGACGCCAGCTTGTAGGTGGCCGCCGCTCCCGCCTCCTTGAGCCTGCGCCGCAGATCGGCGACCGGGAGCGGGTCACCGGCCCAGAACCGCACCAGGCGGTCGGTGAACTCGGCGTCGCCGGCAGCGTGCTCGTGCAGGAACAGGCTCGCCGCGAACCGGCTGTCGACCGGTGCATCGTCGCGGTGCACCCACCGATAGAGCGCGGCGTAGTCGGCGCCGTCCTTTCCGAGCGCGCCGGCGATCTCGTCGATCGCCGAACCCGTCCGACCGGGTACGCGGGCGTCTTCGATCGCGGCCCGGAACACCTTGGCCGGGTCGTGCAGGGCGGTCTCCTTGGAGATGACCACCTTGGAGACCACGAAGCCGGCGTCGAGAGCCGTGTGGGCGAGGTGCTCGAGCACGTGGCTCTTGCCCGACCCGAAGCCTCCCCCGATGAGCATACCGGGACCCGGCTCACCATCGGGAAGCGCGGCGGTGGTCGCGAGGAGCTCGCTGAAGCGATCCTGCACGGCGGTCTGCATGGAGCCGAGCGCCGCCACCGCGTCGCGGTTGGGTACGCCGGCGCGCAGCGCCTCGAGCGCTCGCCGAGCCTGGACGGCGGGTGGCGGACCGGCGTCGGCAGGGTCGGTCGAGGCGGAGAGATCGGGACCAGGAACGGGTCGGTGCAGGTCGGTCATGCGACGCCCAATCGGATCAGGGAGGAGTACGGGTTGTCGCGACGTCGGTCGCGGATCTCGTCGTAGATGCGCAGCTTCAGTGCCTGGTACGCGTCCACTCCCCGGTTCGTGTCGGTGAGGAACTCCGGGGCGGCCTGAACGATGACGCAGCAGTGCGAGAGCTCATCGGTGTTGTCGACGAGCTGTCGCAGCAGCTCGTAGGCGTCGAGCAGCGATGCCTTCGTGTAGTAGAGGCCGCTGCGCTCTTCGGGACGGGGGCGGCGGGCAAAGCCCAACCGGCGCACGTCGAGCTCGAGCAGCAACCCGGCGGCGCCGTTCACCGACAGCCAGTGCGCCAGTGAGAACAGGAGCTGGCGGGCGTTGTGACGTCCCACCCGCCGGAAGATGAGGGCGGAGCGCAGCAACGACATCTGGCGCAGATCGCCCCGCAGCCATTCGAGGACGGCCACGTGCTCGGCCTCGGTCACCTGGCCGGTGGCGAGCTGGGCCTGGCACAACCGCAACATCGCGGTGCGGAACTCCGAAACCATGGCGAAGTCGCGTCCGATGCGCTTCTGCAGCACCCGGTTGACGTCGCGCGACAGTTCGTTGGGATCGACGTCGTAGTGCGCGGCGATGGTCGCGATGGTGACCTCGGCGTGTCCGTCGGGCACGGGGTAGGCCGCCGCGGCCAACGCGTCGCGCACCGCTGCTGCGGCGAGGCCGTCCCAGTCGATCTGGCGGGCGACATCGAAGAACACCTTGTCCATCATGTGGATCCGGACCTCCGCGGCGTCGACCCGGGCCACCACGTAGCCGTCGGCCGTGGCCCGCTCGGCGAGCCCTCCGCTGAACCGCTGCGCATCGTCGGCGTCGTCGTGCACCACGAACTTCACCGCGGCGCCACCCTGCACGATGTACGAGCGCAGGTAGTCGTCGTCGAGGAAACCCAGGTAGGAATCGGGCTCGATCATCGGTCACCGTCCTCGAAGTTGATGCCGGCGTAGACCTTCTCCTGGCCGGACTGGCTCACGGTGGTGAGCACGCCGGATCCTCGGGTGAGGGCGCTGGCGGGGAGGTGGAGCGTGCGACCCGACCGGGTGGTGATGACACCGCTCTGATCGAGCAGGTAGAGGTCGCGGGCGAACTCCTGCTTGTTGTAGTCCCGAGACGAGCCGGGCAGGACGGTGAGAACGCCATGGAGGTCGACGAGCTTGACCACCGACCCCGGCCGGTGGGCCTTGCGCGCCACGAGGAGGTCGTAGGCGGTGGCCAGGGCCTCGAGGAAGGCATCGGGTTTGAACTTCGGGGGTCGTCCGCCCAACGCCGCGAGGGTGCGCACCAGCACCGTCGGGCGGGTGCGCTTGTCCTTCTTCTTGTCGATCACGACGGTCGTGTCGCCGGCCGAGATGCTCACGATCACGGGGTAGCTCAGGATGCGACCGTCGGACTCGAACGCTGACACGCCCTCGGCAGCGGCGAGGTGCAGCACCTCGGCGGTGTAGGCACCGCTGGCGAAGTGCTCGGCCTCGTCGAAGGTCCACCCCGCCTGGAGGTCGGAGGCCGCCGACGCGGCCTCGCCCGCCAGCTCGGCGGTCGCACCGAGCGCCTGGCGCAGGTCACGGAGCTGGCCGAGCGCCGCGGCCGTCTTGACCTTCTTCGCCGCCTTCAACGCGGCGGTGAGGGCACGCACCGCGGCGTCGGCGTCGCGTTCGAGGGTGGCGAGGGACTCTTCGAGCGATGGGGCAGCCACGGGTTTCAGGTCTCCGAAGGGGTCGAGGAATCGGTCAGGGAATCAGTCAGGGAGCTCATCAGCGAGGGCTGGGGCGCTGGCATCTCGACGCGCACGAGCGCGTCCGTGGTGTCGGGGAGGAACCCGAGGAGAAGGTAGCCACCGACCGACGCGCCCGCGGCAAGGGCGACCGGTCGCACCGATCCGCGCGACGGCGCCGCTCCGTCGTTGGCCAGCACCAAAGGTCCGTAGCGGGTGCTGAACGAGCGCCGCGAACCCGCTTCGATGCCCAGCGCGGCGACGAGATCGTCGGTGACGACCGCATCGGCGCCGGTCAGGGCATCGGCGTCGATCGAGACCCGTAGCCACCAGTGGCCCTCGGCCGCCAGGCCCCGGTCACCCGGTGCCGTGCCGTCGCTCGCGTACGGCGTCGCACCCCATTCGCGCAGCTCGAACTGGTCGGGGCCGACCCGGACGAAACGGCGATCTCGGGCGAGCACCCCCCACCACGAGTCGACGGCGTCGCCGTCGGTCACTGCCTCGTCGCCCGTCTCGCGATTCTCGACCACGTCGTCGCCGGCATCGAGGGCGCCGCCCAGGTGGAACCGTGCCAACGCGGCGACGCTCATGGCTCCACCCGTCGCGTCGAGCGCCCGGACGGCCCGCTCCGTCTGCGAACCGTCGGTCGACACCACCAGGTCGTGCACGATCCGGGCCGGCTGTTCGGCCAGCCACGCCTCGACGTGGTCGGGCGAGATGCCGATCGCCGCGAGGTCGCCGCGGACCTGATCCAGGGGGCGGACGCCACCGTCCTCGTGGAGCACCCGTCGAGTCTCGACCACCGGATCGCCCGAACCATCGGGCGCGGCCGCGAGCCAGCCTTCCCGCGCCTTCACCGGGACGTACGGGCCGGCGAGGTGGAGCACGAGGAGCGAGCGGGTGTCCGGGAGCGCAGGCAGACCCTCGGCGAGGAGCACCTCGTCTGCCACAACCATCGGCGCGACCGATCCCAACCGCTCGGTGACACGGGCGACGACCGGCGCTACGCGCCCCGGGTACCGAGCCACGACCGCGGCCACACGACGGGTGGCCCGTTCACGGAGCTGGCGGACCCGTTCGCCGCCCAACCCGATCTGATCGCCCAGTTCCGCTCGGGCCACCGGGCCCTTGTGGCTCGTGAGCGGGAGCACCAGGTGTTCGAAGACGACCTGATCGCGGAGGTCTCCCACCGCGCCGAGGACGGCATCGAGCTCCGCGAGCAACCAGGTCGCCTCGTCCGCGGCGGGGCCCCGGTCGTCAGCACCGCCGCGGGGGCTGACATCGGTGCGGGGGTCCTCGGCATCGATTCGCTCGCAGGCGGCGGCCAGCGCGGCATCGACGAGGGCCGCGGTGGTGGTGCGGCCCATGCCCGCCCACGCCCGGATGTCGCCGATCGGGGCGGCGGCGACATCGGCCCACGTGGCGATGTTCTGCCCCCGGAGGATCCGCCCCAGGCGCGTCGGGATCGGCTGCTCCGCGATCAGGCGGGGGCAACCGGCGATGGCCGGGATGATCTGGTCCAGGCGGCGGTCACCAAGGCGATCGACGGCCCCGGAGCGCAGGCCGTTGACGATGATCGACCGGGCGTCGTCCAACGCGTCCGCACCTCGCGGCACCGGGGCGACCGCCAGGTCGGCTCCCGACACCGGAGTGGGGCGGCCGTTGACGTTGACGAGGCCACCGAGGTCGAGGCGGCTCGTCGGCGGCAGCACCTCGAGCGGGGCGAAGAGCATGCTGAGGCCGAGTCGATCGCGATCCTTCATGGCTCCTTGCACGCTCCGGCGACGGACCTGGACATCGTAGTGGTGCGAGAACTCGAGGAGGTTCGCAACCTGGGTGCCGCCGACGAGGGGCACCTGTCAGCGGCCTGCATGACGAATACGAAGAACACGCCCATCGAGGCTTTGGAGCGCTCGTTCCCACTCCGGGTGCTGCGCTACCGACTGCGACGGGGGAGCGGTGGGGGAGAACTGGTTGCTGCCGGGTGTGAGGCGAGAGCCCGGGCCGAGCACCTGCCTGACAAGTGCACGATCCAGCTGAGGGCCGGCGATGTGTTGCGGATGCTGACGCCAAGCGGCGGCTGGGGTCGAGCGTCGACCGGCTGAGGATTGTCGGGATCTACCGTGCATCAGGGTTGCGAAGTGGACTGTCAGGATTTCCTGACAACTCGCAGTTCAGGAGAACGGACCGCCATGGCTACAAACGACACGATCAAGTTGATCGCTACGACGCTTCGAGACGAGCGGCGGCGTCGGAACCTGACCCAGGAGCAATTCGCGGATCTCCTTGGCGTCACTCGCGCCTACCTTGGTGAGCTCGAATCTGGCAAGGGTACCACTCACCTCATCCGGCTCGTGCGTGCCCTCAATGCCGTCGGCGTCGATCTCGTCCCCGTGCGCCGCCACGACAGCAACCAACCGTGAGCCGCGACCCGCTGGTGGTGACCCTCGACGGCATTCCCGTCGCCGAGATCAGCGACGCAGGTAGCGGCCTGTGCGCACTGCGCTACCTCGACGACGTCGTCGGGGCCCAGGTGGGCCAGCCCCTTATCTCAGTCCGCCTGCCCGTCCGCAATGAGGTGTGGCCGGCGATGCAGGGAACCCAGGCCTACCTCGACGGTGTCCTCCCGGAAGGATGGATGCGAGACCAGCTCGCCAAGAATGCCCGCCTCCCCGCAGGGGACACCTTCGGTCTGCTGGCGCGCTACGGCGGCGACTGCGCCGGTGCCGTCGCGTTCCACGACCGCGACTCCGAACCAGCCCCGCCGGGTGTGCGCTGGTTGGACCCGGCAGAGCTGACCGCCGCGCTCGCCGACCTGCGCACCCTCCCGTTGGGTGACGGCACCGACGACACCATCCGACTCAGTCTCGGCGGCGTCCAGGAGAAGCTGGTCGTCGTACGCGACAGCGGGGAGGGCGAGAGCGGCGAGCACGACACCGTGCGCTACGGCACTCCGACGGGAACGACACCGTCGACCCACATCCTGAAGCCCTCCGCACTCAACAGCGATGGGAGCGAACGCTTTCCCGGCATCGCCGAGGTCGAGCACCTCTGCGTGCGCCTCGCCGCGGTCATCGCCAGTGACCGCATCAGCGGTGTCGGCTTCACCGCGGCGACCACTAGCCTTGAGACGATCGGCGGCCGCAAGGTTCTCGTCGTGGAACGCTATGACCGGCGCGGAACGAACCGCCTACATCAGGAGGACGGCTGCCAGATCCTCGGCCGACCACCGTCGGAGAAGTATCAGGACGAGTCGAACAATCGTGTGAGGCTCGCCGCAATCGCCCAAGCGCTCGAGACCTACGGCGCCGACCCGCTGCTCGACCAGCGAGCCCTGCTGCAACAGGTTGCGTACACGGTATGCGTCGGCAATGCTGACCTCCACGCGCGCAACCTCTCGGTCGTCCACGACGATGGGGTGCGCCTCGCACCGATGTACGATGTCGTCGCCACCGCGTCCTGGACCGACGTGAGCACCGAGTTCGGCCTGCGCATTGGCGAGCAGTACGACATCCGCGACGTACGCGTCGGTGACCTGGTGAGCGAAGCGGTCACGTGGGGGCTCGGCGAGAGGGCCGCCCGACGGGCCGTCGACGTTGTCGGTGACGCCGTCACCGACAACGTCGAGATGGTCCGCGACGAGATCCTCGAAGCCGGATTCGGATCCGACCAGCTGCTGCGCGCTGTCGACGTCATCATCGAACGGACTGGTCGGGTGCTCGAGAACTAGGTTCGCTGTCGCGCCGGAGCGCACCGCCTGGAGCGGGTTGACGAACACCCGGGAACAACCCGATCCCGGCCACGTCTGGGATCCAACTGGTAGCGTTCTCCCTATGGAAGCCACCGTTGATGAGGTCGGCCGGATCGTGTTGCCCAAGCCGTTGCGGGACAGGTTGCGGTTGACCCCTGGGACAAAGGTCGACGTCAGCGAGTACGGGGATGGTCTGCACGTCACGCCGGTGAGCCGCACAGCACGCATCGAGGAGCGAGAGGGGCGGCTCGTCGCCGTCGCCGATACACCCATCACCGACGACGATGTGGTCGCACTGATCGATGCCGGCCGCCGGTGACAGACCTGCTCCTCGACACCAGCGTGGCGGTCCCGTTGCTCTTGACATCGCATGTCGCTCACCGCGTCGTGAGCGAGTCACTCGTCGACCGCTCGGTCGCCCTTTCGGGGCACGCCCTGCACGAGACCTACGCAGTCCTCACCCGCCTGCCCGGCGATGCACGTGTCGCCCCGGAGGATGCGGTTCGCCTGCTGCGTGAGCGTTTCGAACCAGCTGTGGTGTTGGATGTCCGGGCGGTTCGGTCCGCATCGACCGCGCTGGCCGACAGCGGCGTCGCGGGCGGCGCCACCTACGACGGGCTGGTCGCGCTCGCCGCCCGAGCGGCCGGGCTTCCGCTGGGCACCAGGGATCGTCGTGCGCAGAGCACCTACCAGCTACTCGGCGTGCAGGTGGAGATGATCGGTTGATGGCCAAGCGCCCTGCCCAGCTCGCCATGGTCCGACGCACACCGTTCTGGGTACGTCAGGCGCGTGCGGAGGCGAGTTCTCGTACCAAGAACCGGTGGTCGTCCGGCAGTGGGGCTCGTCGCTTCGCGCGGAAGGCGGCGGACTAGGGTGCCGACGTGCATGGTTCCCCGGATCGACGACGACCACGGTGAGCCGGCTCGACGAGATCGGCGAGCAGGACGGCTGGCGGTGCTGGCTCTGCGACGAGCCGGTCGATCCCGACATGTCGGTGAACGATCCACGCGGACCGAGTGTCGACCAGCGCACCACGGCGGCCAAGGCGAAGGCGAAGTCCAAGGCAAAGGGTGCGACCGCGGTGACCGAGCGGCTCGCGCACCGAGCGTGCAACACCGGCAAGGGCGCCACCAACCCGGTGGCGCCCTGGGCCGACCACCTCTTCGTCGCCGATCCGGCGCCGCTCATCGCCACCGCCGGTCGGCTCGAGCGCAAGGGTGGTCGAGAGGCCGTCGGGCGCTGCCCGACGCGCGACGACGCCGAGGTGGCGGCCGCGTGGCTCGTCGACCGACTCTCGCGCCTGTCGCCGAACCTCGCGGTCACCGTCGACATCGAGCCAGGTGGCGGCCAGTTCCTCATGGTGCTCCGAGCCGCGTCGTAGGGGACGCCTCACGTCCTTGCGCCCTCGCTGGGCCGTGGACGAACCGGTGCGCGAGCGGTGTCAGCCGGGAGCTGCGTCGGCCATGCGCTCGGCGAGGTGGAGGTCGTGCAGCATCCAGCGACCAGCGCCGTTCGTCCGTCGGGTCACCTCGATCCCCTCGCCCGACGAGGTGACCGTCACCTTCCGCCACTCCTTGGCCGGACGGCCGGTGAGCGTCGCGATGCGGGTGGGGGAGGAGAGGGTTCGGGTCTCGAACCGACCCTCGATCCTGGTCAGCGCGAGGTCGGTACCGTGGGTGATCGCGACGACCCATCGGTGTCGCACCGCCCGGACGGTACTCGGCGGCTGTGCTGCATGTTACCGACTCACGCTCCTAGTCTGCGCGCATGGCCGACTACCTCGCACAACTGGCATCGGTGTCGCTCTTTTCGGGAGCGACCGACGCAGAGCTCGCCCAGATCTCGAAGGTCACCACCGAGGTGAAGCTCGACTCCGGAACGGTGCTCATGGAACAAGGAGCGTCGGCGCGCGAGGCGTTCGTCATCGTCGAGGGCTCGGCCGAGGTCACGGTCGACGGGACGAGCGTCGCCACGCTGGGGCCGGGCGACTGCGTTGGTGAGGTCGCCCTGCTCGACAAGGGCCCCCGCAGTGCCACCGTGACCGCCACGTCGGCCCTCACGACCCTGGTGCTCGACCCGCGGGAGTTCAAGACCCTGCTCCTCACCGTTCCGGCGATCGCCGTGAAGGTGGCGATGGCGCTCGCGTCCCGCGTGCGGGAGTGCGACACCAAGCTCTACGGCTGACCGGTCCGCCGACCACAACTCGGCTGACGCTTCCCCCTGCTGACCCTTTCCCGGTGCTGACATGGTGTGAGTAACCTCCGCTCATGGATCTGAACGGAAGCTCAGCACTGGTCACCGGCGGCGCCTCTGGCCTCGGTGAGGCTACGGCCCGGCTGCTCGCGGAGCGTGGCGCCCGCGTCGTCGTCGTCGACATGAACGCCGAGAAGGGGGAGGCCGTCGCCCGCGACATCGGTGGCGTGTTCGCCTCGGCCGATGTCACCGACACCGCGCAGGTGATCGCGGCGATCGAAGCGGCCAAGGAGATGGGTCCCCTCCGGGCGCTTGTCACCGCGGCGGGCATCGGCTTCGCAACTCGAACGATCGGGCGCGATGGGCAGTACGAGTCGGCCCACGACCTCGACGTGTTCAACAAGGTGATCCAGGTCAACCTGGTCGGCACGTTCAACTGCGCCCGTCTGGCTGCCACGGCCATGTCGCAGAACGATCCCGTCGACGCCGACGGTCAGCGCGGCGCCATCGTCACCGTCACCTCGGTCGCGGCGTTCGAGGGCCAGGTCGGCCAGGTCTCGTACTCGGCGTCGAAGGGCGGCGTGGTCGGACTCACCCTGCCGATGGCCCGCGACCTCAGCGTCGTCGGCGTCCGGGTCAACTGCATCGCCCCCGGTCTCATCGACACCCCGATCTACGGTTCGGGCCCGCAGTCCGATGCCTTCAAGGCCAACCTCAAGCGCGACGTGCTGTTCCCCGACCGGCTCGGCACGTCGGCCGAGTTCGCCTCGATGGCCGTCGAGCTCCTCACCAACGACTACATGAACGCCGAGGTCGTGCGCGTCGATGGTGGGCTGCGGTTCCAGCCCAAGTGATGCGGCAGCGTTGATCGCCGCTGGTCAGGTCGCGGGGTTGGTGGCCACCTCGTCGAGGCGCTCGAGGGTGGCCGCCATGGCCGGCGGGTGCCGTCGCGGCCAGCCGAGCAGCTCGATGAACCAGGGCGCCTTCGATGTCGACCAGTCGAAGGTCTCGGTGACGCGAGTGCCGCCCTCGACCGGTTGGAGCTGGTAGCGCCAGCGATGCCCCCCGAAGTGCGTCCAGGCGATGAGGCGGTCGGGCTCGTACTCGACCACCTCGTTGCTCATCCGGTAGGGCACCCCGATCTTCATCCCCATGCTGAAGCGCGACCCGAGGCGGAGCGGCTCGGGATCGCTGTCGTGTGAGCCGGTGACCGAGCCCGATCCGTCGATGCGGGCGTGCTGCGATGGGTCGGTCAGCACCGCGAAGATGTCGGTCGCCGACGCGGCGATGGTGCGCGTCACCGACACCATGCGGTCGTCGGACGCCCGCTCGGGCCGGCCGAGGACGGCACGCAGCGCCGGCTCGAGGTGGGTGTGACCGAACTCGAAGCCGCTGTCGAGCAGCACGGTCGGCCGCACCCGCTGGCTCACGAGGAGCAGCGACTTGACGAGCTCGCGGCCGTACAGGAGTGCGGGCGCGAAGGTCGGGATCGGCAGCAGGGTTGGCCGCCCGAGCACCCTCCCGAGCGTGGCGGTGAACTCGTGGTTCGTCACCGGGTTGGGGGCCACCACGTTCACCGGGCCCGACACGTCGGTCTCGATGAGGTGGCAGATCGCGGCGACGTGGTCGGCCAGGGTGATCCAACTCTGCCACTGGTCCCCCGATCCGAGGCGTCCGCCGACGCCGAGCTTGAACGGCAGCAGCTGCTTGGCCAGCGCCCCGCCCTCGGCGTCGAGCACGATGCCGGTGCGGATCGTGCAGGTGCGGACACCGGCATCGGCGGCGGGTCGAGTGGCGGCCTCCCACGCCACGCAGACACCGGCGAGGAAGTCGTCGCCCGCCGGGCTCTCCTCGGTGAGGACCTCGTCGCCGCGGTCGCCGTAGTAGCCGATCGCCGACCCGCTGATGAACACCGAGGGACGACGTTCGAGGCCGGCGATGGTCTCGGCCAGCAGCGTGGTGCCGCGGGTGCGGCTGTCGAGGATCGTGCGCTTTTGCTCCTCGGTCCAGCGCGAGTCGGCGATGCCCTCACCGGCGAGGTGCACCACGGCATCGGCGTCCTCCAGCGATGCGGAGTCGATGCGCCCCGCAACTGGATCCCAGCCGATGTCGCCCGGCCCGGGACTGCGGGTGAGGGCCACCGAGGTGTGCCCCCGCCGCTCCAGCTCGGCTTGGAGCGCAGTGCCGATGAACCCGTTGGCCCCGCTGATGACGACCTTCATCGACTCGCTCCTCGTGGATGGTGATGTCGGCTTCAGTCTGCCGGGGCGCGGGTGGATCGCCCCCGCGGTGGCCCGCTGGGCGTACGGTGGAGCAACCGAGGACGGGGAGGTCCGGCGTGGCAGATGAACGTTCGAAGCGTGGGTTGAATCCCGGCGTCGTCGTGGCAGGGGTCCTGGCGGTGCTGCTCCTGGTGTTCATCTTCCAGAACACCGACGAGGTCAGGGTCACCGCCTACTTCTGGGAGTTCAGAGGGCCGCTCTGGCTGGTGCTCATCGTCACCGTCGCAGTGGGTCTGGTGATCCTCGAGCTGTTCAACGCCCTGCTGCGTCGTCGGCGACGCTGAGCCGCGTCAGGTCGCCTCGCCTTCAGCTGTAGAGCTGCTGGGCCAGGTAGTTCGCCTCGCCGACCGCGTCGATGACGCCGAGCTGCGTCTCGAGCCAATCGGCGTGCTCCTCCTCGTCGACCAGGAGGGTCTCGAACAGGTCGCGGCTGCCGTTGTCGCCCTTGGCCACGGCGACGGCGACGCAGCGGTTGAGCCGTTCGATGGCCGCGTGCTCCACGTCGAGGTCGAGCCGGAACTGCTCGGGAACGGTCTCGCCGACCCTGACGCTGCCGAGCCGCTGCAGGTTGGGGGTGTCCTCGAGGTACAAGATGCGTTCGGTGATGGTCTCGGCGTGCTTCATCTCGTCGATCGACTCGTCGCGAGTGTGCTCGGCGAGCCGGAGGTAGCCCCAGTTGTGCTGCATCTTGGCGTGCACGAAGTACTGGTTGATCGCGGTCAGCTCGGCGGTGAGCACCTCGTTGAGCAGCTCGATGATCTCACCGTCGGTGATGGCCTGCACGACGGCACGGTCGCTCACGGCGTTGCACTGGCAGGCGATCACGGGCGTCTCCCTCGAGGTTCACCGTGGTTGCATCGAACAGATAGGGCACCCTAACGGCGATCTGGGGGATGGCACAACCCCTCGCCAGTGCGGGGTCGTCGACCAACGGCTCTACCAACGGCTCTAACGTCGTGTCGGTGAGCACCCGTCGCCTGATCATCGCTGCCCTCCTCTGCGGGATGGCCATCCTCGTGGCGTTCACGGTGCAGGTGTGGCTGGTGAGGTGATGGCCGGCCCATCGTCGGTTCGAGCCCCCGATCGCTGACGGTAGAGTCGACGCCGAGCCTGCACCTGGAGGTGGTCCCCACGGCCGAGAACCCTGATCCCGCGAGTGGCGACGACACGCACTTCGACGTCGTCATCATCGGTGGAGGGCCGGGTGGATATGCGTCGGCGCTCTACGGGGCGTCGGCCGGACTCCGGGTTGCCATGGTCGAGAAGCGGTGGATCGGCGGAACGTGCCTCAACGTGGGGTGCATACCGGCAAAGGAGCTGCTCGAGACCGCTGCGGTGTACCGCGCCGTCGCGGGCGCCAAGGAGTTCGGCGTGCTCACCGATGCACCCGGGCTCGACTTCGGCATCACCCAGGACCGCAAGCAGAGCATCATCGACAACCTCGTCAACGGCCTCGGCGGCCTGCTGAAGGGTCGCAAGGTCACGGTCCTCGACGGCGTCGGTCGCCTCGATGCCGACCATCGCACAGTGCGCGTCAGCGGCGGCGAGTCGGGCGATTCGTCCATCACCGGCGATGCCGTCATCCTCGCCGCCGGCTCCACCACCCGCACCATCCCCGGCTTCGACATCGACGGCACGGTCGTGCTCACCTCCGACGAGGTGCTCGCCATCCGTGAGATCCCGGCGTCTGCCGCGGTCATCGGCGGCGGTGCCATCGGCTGCGAGTTCGCCTCGATGCTCTCCGACCTCGGCTCGAAGGTCACCATCCTCGAGGCCCTCCCGAAGATCCTCCCCGGCGTCGACTCCGAGGTGGCCCAGGTCGTGCAACGGTCGTTCAAGAAGCGCGGCATCGAGGTGCGCACCGGCGTGCAGGTCACAGGGCACACCCCCGGCGACCAGGGCACCACCATCGAGGTGGCCGACGGCGAGTCCGTGCAGGTCGACGTCGTGGTCGTCTCGGTTGGTCGGCGTCCCTACGTCGACGAGCTCGGTCTCGACGCCACCGGCGTCACCGTCACCGACCGCGGCTTCATCGAGGTCGACGAGAACTGCCGCACCTCGGTCGATGGCGTGTGGGCCGTTGGCGATGTCATCCCCACCGCCCAGCTGGCCCACGTGGCCTTCGCCGAGGGCATGGTGGCCATCCGCGACATCCTGGGCGAGAACCCGGTCCCCGTCGACTACGGGCGCATCCCGCTGTGCATCTACTGCCACCCCGAGGTGGCCTCCGCCGGCCACAGCGAGGAGTCGGCCAAGGAGGCCGGGTTCGACGTCGTGGTGTCGAAGCACCGCTACGCCGGGAACAGTCGAGCCATGATCGTCGGCGAGACCGAGGGGTTGGTGAAGATCATCGCCGTGAAGGAGGCCGACGGCACCGGCGGACAGATCCTCGGCGTGCACATGGCGGGGCCGTGGGTCACCGAGCAGCTCGGGCAGGCCTACCTCGCCGTCAACTGGGAAGCCACCGTCACCGAGGCCGCGGCGTTCATCCAGCCCCACCCCACCCTCAGTGAGACGTTCGGAGAGACGCTCATGGCGCTCACCCGCCGTTCGCTGCACTGAAACCCCCCCCCAACCCCACAGCTCGCGGAGGACCGCACCCCATGTCCGAGGTCACGATGCCCCAGCTCGGTGAGACCGTCACCGAGGGCACGATCACCAAGTGGTTCAAGCAGGTGGGCGACCAGGTGGCCGCCGACGAGATCCTCTTCGAGGTGTCGACCGACAAGGTCGACTCCGAGGTTCCGTCGCCCGTTGCCGGGACCCTCACCGAGATCAAGGTGCCCGAGGGCGACACCGTCGACGTGGGCACGGTGCTCGCGATCGTCGGCGAGGCGGGGGAGGCGCCGGCACCTGCCGCCGAGCCGGATGCGCAGCCCGAACCGCAGGCCGACGCCGCTCCCGAGCCCGAGCCCGAGCCCGAGCAGCCTGCCG
>JAENWR010000119.1 GCA_016649895.1 Acidimicrobiia bacterium
GGCCGCAGGAGCCGGGGCCGCAGGAGCCGGGGCCGCAGGAGCCGGGGCCGCAGGAGCCGGGGCCGCGGGAGCCGGCACTGCGCCGTCGGCCAACAGCCGTTCGAGACGGGCCACCCGTTCGAGCAAGGCCTCGACGGTGGTGTCGAGGTCGGGGCGGGTCATCCGCACCAGCGCCACCTCGAGCGGTATCCGGGTGTCGCCCACGTGGCGCATGTCGGCGATGGCCTCGCCGACCAGCTCGAGGGCGCGGGTGAGCGTGGCCCGACCGAGGCGAGACGCCTGCTCGGTGGCGCGCGCCTGGTCGGCGTCGGTGAGGTGGTGGAGCGGGCCGTGGACCGATGCGAGGAAGATGTCGCGCAAGCGCCCGAGCAGGTCCTCGGCCAGCGGGCGCGGCTCGCGGCCGAACGAGAGCGCGGACGACACCGCCACCATCGCCGCCGCCGTGTCGGATTCGCAGAGCGCCTCGACCAGCTCGTCGATCGACTCGCCCGCGGCAGGCACGCCACCTGCCGCCGCCACCTGGTCGAGCGCCGACAGCGTGTCGCGAGCCGAACCGCCACCCTGGCGCAGCGCGTAGGCGATGCCCTCCTCGGTGACGTCGAGCTCGGCGTCGGCCACCACCCACCGCACGTGCTCGGCCATGACGTCGGCGGGCAGCAGCCCGAACTCGAGGTGCTGGGTTCGGCTGCGGATGGTGGGCAGCACCTTGTGGGGATCGGTGGTGGCGAGTACGAACACCACGTGCGGAGGCGGTTCTTCGAGCGTCTTCAGCAGCGCGTTGGATGCACCTGCCGAGAGCATGTGCACCTCGTCGAGGATGTAGACCTTCGTGCGCCCGGGCGATCCGATGCTGGTGCGGCTGATGAGGTCGCGGACGGCCTCGACACCGTTGTTCGACGCGGCGTCGAGCTCGTGGAGGTCGAACGAGGTGCCGGCCTCGATCGAGCGGCACGAGTCGCAGGTGCCGCACGGCTCGCCATCGTCGAGGTGGTCGCAGTTGAGCGCCTTGGCGAGGATGCGGGCGGTCGAGGTCTTGCCGGTGCCGCGCGGCCCGCTGAACAGGTAGGCGTGGCCGACGCGTTCGTCGCGCACCGCGTTGCGCAGGGCGCGCACCACGTGCTCCTGGCCCCGGACCTCATCGAATCGGCCTGACCGGTAGCGGCGGTAGAGGGACTGGTACGCCATCGGGCCGACTCTACCGGTGGCGGTGGTCCCCATGGTCGGGACGCGCAGGTGCCCGCTCCCACAAGTGGCGGCCAGACGAACTGCGGCACACCGCAGGCTCCGCTGAGAGCTGCTGCCTCCCGGCCCTGACTCGGTTCACGGACTACAGTTGCACAGGGCCCGACCGCCACATGCGAGAGCGGGCACTCGGCCACGATACCCTGTCGTCTCCACAAGCAGTACCCGCCCCGGAGGTTCTCCCGAGGGGCAACCCGGGAGGGGTGCGAGAGCGGCCGAATCGGCACGCTTGGAAAGCGTGTGTAGGGCAACCTACCGTGGGTTCGAATCCCACCCCCTCCGCCGATCAGCGTGCCCAGGTCCCACCCGAACGACGAGGTCCGAGAAGCGTGAGCGTCGACGAAGCCGGCCCCCATGACGCGGTGTCCGATGGCTCGGTGTCCCATGACGCGGTCTCGGATGTCGAGGCGATGCGGGCGGCCATCGACGAGGCAGGTGCGGCGGCGGCGCACGGCGACGTTCCCATCGGGGCGGTGGTGGTGCACCAGGGCCGCATCATCGCCCGACGGCACAACGAGCGCGAGCTGCACGGCGACCCCACGGCCCACGCCGAGCTGCTCGCCCTTCGCGACGCCGCCAAGGTCGTGGGCGATGGCTGGCGCCTGCACGACGTCACCCTGGTGGCCACGCTCGAACCCTGCCCGATGTGTGCCGGCGCCGCGGTGGCGGCCCGGGTGGGTCGGGTCGTCTACGGCGCCGCCGACCCCAAGGCCGGCGCGTGCGGTTCGCTCTACAACCTGTGCTCCGACCCCCGCCTCAACCACGAGGCCACCGTCGTCCACGGCGTGCTCGGCGAGGAGTGCGGCGACCTGCTGCGCGCCTTCTTCGCTGCCAAGCGCCGCTGACCCCGGCTGCCCCGAGCGCTGGCGTCGTAGCGCATCACCCGCGCGGTGTCACCCACGGCCCCCAGCGCGTTCGGCCCGGCCTTCCGCCAGGCGGTCGGCACGACGCCGGCAGCAGTGGAGCGGACACCGCCGCGGACGGCGCTGCGCTGACCCTTTGCGGCGACGGCGACCCCGACCGCTAACATCGCCGACGGAAGGTTGCCAGAGCGGACGAATGGGACGGCCTCGAAAGTCGTTGTGGCCTCCGGGTCACCGTGGGTTCGAATCCCACACCTTCCGCTGAAGGTCGTCAGACTGGGTGACGCCCTCCATGTGACCCACGGTTGTGAGCAAGCAACCCACATGGGGGGCACCCGGTCGTGACCACCGTCGGCTCTCGGTGCGACGAATCCGCTGGCCGAATTGCTGCACCGAGTACCTTCACTCGCCGGGGGGGTTCCTCACATGGTCCCGCGACTGGCCGATGGATGAATGGGGGAAAGCTGCTGTAGCTTGAAGTGAGTTCGTGCAACAAATCACAAAGTCGTAGTTACAAGGGAGCGGTGAGCGGTGACCTTCGCTGAGCCAGAGGTCCTGACCGTCGAGGAAGCACGCCGGCGTGGAGCCAGCCTGTTCTCTGATGTCCTGCTTGACCATCAGCCAATTGCAATCAGCGTCGGCCACGAACGGGTGGTCGTTGTGTCCGGCCAGGACTACGAGGATCTCGAGGAGATCCAGCGGGACCTGTTCGACGGGATCGTTGCGGTGGCTCGAATTGCGACCGATTCTGGGAGACGGACCACCCTGGACGAGATCATCAAGCTGCACGGGATCACGGAAGAGGAACTGGCGGCCATCGAGGAGTGACCTGGACGGTCCTTCTGACGGACGCCGCGGTGGAGGACCTAGAGCGACTTGACCGCTCGGTCGTCATCCGCGTCGTCAAGAAGCTGAAACACCTCGCGGACGCAGGCCCGCAAGCCGGGAAGCCCCTCGGCGCTCGCGGGGGCCTGAACCTGGTGGGCCTGCGAAAGATCGTCGTGGGGAACCGCGACTGGCGGATCGTGTTCAGCTCCGAGGATGACCGACGCATCACCATCCTCGTCATCGGTGAGCGGTCCGACGACTGGTGCTACGAAGAGGCGGCACGGCGCATCAAGCAACTGGACAACGCCCACCCCGCCCACCGACCGCTCGAGCAACTGCTCGAGCGGATGAGCGACGTCCGTCATGCCAAGGCGGAGGTCGAGAAGACACGGGACGGCCCGAGGGGTCGGTCGAAACGCAGGCGCGACCGCCTCAGGGAGGCAACGCGTCGGCGAAAGAAGGGCGGGCCGGCCGAACAGACCTGACGCGAGACGTTTCACCAGTTGCAAGGCCCGGAGCGTCCGCGATCCCGACGGCGCCGCGGCCGGAGCACGAGTAGCGTCCGGCCGTGCGCCGCCACCTCAGGTTCGAGACCCGTTCGCTGGTGGCGCTGCTCACCATCCTGGCGGTGCTCGCCGCCGGCTGCGGTGGCGACGCAGACGACGAGGCGACGGCCCGGCCGAGCCCGTCATCCACCAACGGCGACGGCGACGCCGTCGACCCGGCAGCGGGGAGCCCCTTCGACGAGGCGTTCTCGGAGCGGGTCGACGCCGACGGCACGATCCCCACCGACCTGGCGCTCGACATGTTCGCCGCCAACTACGGGCCGATTCCCGGCGCCGACGACAGCAGCGTGCCGACGGAGGGGCTGCGATCCGGGTCGCTGCCCATTCGCATCCTCACGGCCCGGGCCGAGGAGCTCACCGCCGAGCAGCGCGCCGCCATCGAGAGCGCCCTCGAGACCAGCACCGAGGGCCAACTGGTCGAGGCGGCGGCAGGCGACGAGGACGACGCCTCCGCAGGCCACGTCGTTCCAGTGGCACTGCGCGCGGTACCCGCCGAGGCTCGAGTCGCCATCATCGCGGCTCGTTCGATGCTCTACCTGAACGACCGACTCGGCCGTCCCTCCGCGCTGCCCATCCGCATCCACGTCGTCCCCGACAGCGAGCTGGGCGCGTTCGATGGCGACTCCATGGCCGACGGCACGGGGCCCCTGGGCGAGGCCGACGATCTCCACTGCCGTGTCCGCATCGCCGCCCGCGTCGCCACGGGCACGGAGAGCTCGCTCGAGAGCACCACCGCTCACGAGGTCTTCCACTGCTACCAGATGTTGGTCGCGCGAGCAGATGTACCGGCCTGGATCGAGGAGGGCCAGGCCGAGTGGGTGGGCGAGACCTTCGCCGGGGGGTCGCCCTCGTCGGCGCGCCAGTGGAACGCCTGGCTGAGCCGGCCCGACATCTCGCTCTTCCGCCGCACCTACCCGGCCATCGGCTTCTACGCCGCCATCGAGGCCGACGGCACCGACCCGTGGTCGGTCCTCGACGACATGGGCCAGGCGGAGAGCAGCCTCGAGGCCCTCCACATCGCCGCGAGCGCGAGCGACGCCGAGACCGCGCTGCGGCTCGGGCGTCGGGCGACCCGCGCCCCCGACATCGGTCCGATCTGGGAGTCGAGCGGGCCGGGCATCGCCTCCACCCGCGGCGCCCGACGGCTGACGGTGGCAGAGGGCCGGCCGGCCAACCCCGCGGGTCCCCTCCCGGCGATGAGCAGCTCCGCCTTCGACGTCAACATCTCCACCTCGGACGCGACACCCGTGCTGCGGGTGCACGTCGGCGGCGCCCAGCTCGCGATCGGCAGCACCGGCGGTGACGACGCCGTCGTCACCGCCGCCATCGCCTTCTGCGTCGGCCCCGGCGAGTGCGCCTGCCCCGGCGCGCCGGAACCACTCCCCCCGCTCGACCCCGACCGCATCGTGATGACCGCCGCCACGGCAACGCCGGTCGACTTCGAGTTGAGCCTCGAGCTCATCAGCATCGACGACGCGTGTACGGCAGTGCCCGGCGACGTGCCCACCCTGGTGATGAGCGGCGCAGCGTCGCTCGACCTGGCCGGCGGCTACTGCATGGACGACGGCTTCGCCTACCGGCTCGACATCGGCTTCTCCGAGGGCTTCGATGCGCTCGAGCAGCCGGCCCCGCACCCGTACGCCGCCTTCACCTACTACGTCAGCGCGGCTCGGCTCGGGACGACCACCGATGCTGGCAGCACCACCTACTACCTCGACTCCACCACGTCGGGCACCGACCACACGGCCGGCAGCTCCTTCTCGCTCGCCCCCGACGGCCTGTCGGGCACGTTCACCCTCACCGACGGCAGCTCGGGCTCGTTCACCTGCCCACGCGTCCTCTCGGCCGACGAGGTGTTCGGCTAGCATCTCGCCCCATCCAGTGACCCAGGGGGGCCAAGATGAAGATCAACCCGGCCGCCGCCGCGCTCGACGAGCGCCAGCTCGCACGCATCAGCGAGCACCTCGAGCGCAACTACATCACACCGGGCAAGCTCGCCGGCTGCCAGGTCGCGGTCGCCCGACACGGACACGTCGGCTACTACGACGCCCTCGGCGTCCGCGACCGCGAACGCGAGCTGCCCGTCACCGAGGACACCATCTGGCGCATCTACTCGATGACCAAGCCCATCACCGGCGTGGCCCTCATGTCGCTCTACGAGCAGGGGTTCTTCCAGCTCACCGACCCCGTGCACCGGTTCATCCCCGAGTGGCGCGACCTCAAGGTGAAGGAGATGGCCGAGGACGGGTCGGTCCGCCTGGTCGACCCGATCCGCCCGCCCAACGTGCGCGACATGCTGATGCACATGGGCGGGTTCGGCATGAGCACGTTGTCGGTCCGCGTCGATGCCAACGGCGACAGCTTCCTCGACGGGAAGCACACGCTCGAGACCTTCTGCGCCAACCTCGGCAACGAATCACTCGACTTCCAGCCGGGCACCCGCTGGGTCTACGGCATCTCCACCGACGTGTGTGCCCGGCTCGTCGAGGTCATGTCGGGCATGCGGTTCGACGAGTACCTTCGCACGACCATCTTCGAGCCGCTCGGCATGACCGACACCGCGTTCGACGTGCCCGACGACAAGGTCGACCGATTCGCCGCCAGCTACGGCCGCGCCCGCGACAAGTCGCTCCGCCTGCTCGAGGATCCGCAGGAGAGCCGCTACCGCACCCTCCGCTCGTTCCTCTCCGGGGGCGGCGGCTTGGTGTCGACCCTGCCCGACTACCTGCGCTTCACCCAGATGATGCTGAACGGCGGCGAGGTCGACGGGGTGCGCATCCTCGGCCGCAAGACCATCGAGCTGATGACCATGAACCACCTGCCCGGTGGGGTCGACATGCGCCAGTTCGCCATGCCCGGCGGTTACGGCGAGGTCGGCTTCGACGGCATGGGCTTCGGCCTCACCATGGCCGTCAACCAGGGCGCCGCCCAGTCGGCGCAGATCGGTACCGCCGGCGACTTCATGTGGGGCGGCATGGCCTCCACCACGTTCTGGTGCGACCCCGTCGAGGAGCTGGCGGTCGTGTTCATGACCCAGCTCATCCCGTCGGGCACCTTCAACTTCAGGGGCCAGCTGAAGTCACTCGTGTACCCGGCCCTCCTCTAGCCACCCGGCAGGAAGCGACCCCGGTCGGTCTCAGCGCGTCACGGTCGACGTGGCCACGGCGTTCACGAACCACTCGGGGACACCGAGCAGGTAGCCCTGCGCCATGTCGCAGTCGAGAGCGATGACCGCATCGAGCTGTGCCTGGGTCTCGACGCCCTCGGCCACCACGCTGATGCCGAGCGAGTGGGCGAGGGCGACCGACGCGCCCACGATGGCCTGCTCCTGACCACCCACCTCTTCGAGGCCCTCCACGAACGAGCGATCGATCTTCAACACGTCGGCCATGGAGAACCTGCGCAGGTAGTCGAGGGTGGCGTAACCGGTGCCGAAGTCGTCGATGGCGATGTGCGCACCGAGCCCCTTGAGGCGTTCGAGGGTGTCAACGGCCAGGTCCTCGTCGCGCATCAGCGCCAGCTCGGTGACCTCGAAGCAGATCGACGATGGTGCGACCCCGGTGCGTTCGAACAGCACGGAGACACGGTCGAGGAGGCCGGGGGCCGACAGCTGCCGCGGCGACAGGTTGACGGCCACCTGGATGCGGCCTCCCCGCGTCGGGGGCCAGGCGGCGGCCGAGCGAAACGCCTCCTCGATGATCCACGACCCGAGCGGCACGATGAGCCCGGTGTCCTCGGCGATGTCGATGAACGCGCCGGGGTGCAGGAGTCCCTCCCCGGGGCGCTCCCAGCGCACGAGCGCCTCGACGCCGGTCTGGCGGCGATCGGCCAGCCGCACAACGGGCTGGTAGTGCAGGACGAGCTCGCCGCGCTCCTAAGCCCCATGCAGCGCTTGCTCGATGTCGACCCGAGTCAACACCCATAGGTGGTCGGCGCGCTCGAACAGGACCACACCATCGCGACCGCGATCCTTGGCCCGGTACATCGCATGGTCGGCGTCGCGGATGACGTTCTCGGGTTCGTCGGCGCCGTCGTCGGCCACCGCGACACCGATGCTCGCCCGGATGCGGAGGCTGGCACCGCCGCACCGCACCGGCTCGACGAGGGCGTCGGCCACCCGCTGGCCCACCGCCAGCGCGTCGGCATCGCCGTCGATCTCGGTGCACACCATGAGGAACTCGTCGCCCCCGAGCCGGCCGACGGTGTCGCCCGACCGGAGCACCCCCTGTAGACGCTCGGCAACAGCGCGCAGGACCGCATCCCCGGTGGCGTGCCCGAGCGTGTCGTTGATGTGCTTGAACCGATCGAGGTCGACGAACAGGACGCCCACCTTCTGCTGGGTGCGCGACGCACGGGCCAACGCCTGCCCGATGCGGTCGAGGAGCAGGGTCCGGTTGGGGAGCCCGGTGAGCTCGTCGTGCACCGCCGCGTGCTGCAGCGCGGCCAGAGCCGTCTCGCGTTCGATCGAGATCGCCGCCAGGTGGGCCGACTGCTCGAGGAGGTCGAGCTCGAGCTCGGTGGGCGCTCGCAGGTCGGACCGGACCACCAGCACCGCTCCGATGGGTTCGTCGCCGTCGGGAGGGCGCAACGGCCGCACCCAGAGCGCCTCGATGCCGGCCGAGCGGCATGCCGCGCGCACCGGGAACCACCTGGCGTCGCGTGGCGATGCCATCGACACCTCGTCGGGTCGACCGGCCAACGCCGCGAGGATCGGCGAGTCGGGCCCGCTCCGGTCGATGGCCGCGGCGAACCCCTCGGGCACCCCCGCCGACGCGACAGCCGAGAGAGAACCGTCGGGCCCCGGCACGAGCACCAACGCCGCGGCATCGGGGATCCATCGCTCGAGGCGCTCGACGAGGCCGAGCGCGATGTCACCCAGGTTCGCACCGCGGGCGATCGATTCGAGGAGGCTGCGCTGCTCGGCGAGTGACGCGTCGACCATCTGGCGCTCGGTGAGATCGACGGCGGTCACCACCACCGCGCCCGACGAGGCGTTGCCGGTGAGGTCGACGATGCCCTCGAGGTGGTTGTCGATGGTGGCTTCGACCCGCCGCACGTGCCCGTCGGCCGCAACGGCGAGGAGCTGGATGGGACCGTGCGCTCCGGGTTCGAGGAAGACCCGGTCGAGAACCTCGGCCGGGACCTCGGCGTGATCGGCAACGAAGAGCCTCGACACCGGCGCGCCCACGAGCTGCTCGGGTCGATGTCCGAGGCGGCTCGACACCGACTGGCTCACGGCGATGATCTCGCCGCGCGCATCGACGACCGCCACCAGGTCGGTGACGTGGGCCAGCAGCGCGGCAGCCGACACCAGGCCGGGAGCGCCACCCCCGACTGCCGATCCGGATCGACTGGGTTCCGGGAACGGCAGCAACGGGTTCGGGCGCGGGTTGCTACGTGCCACGGGCCACCCGGCGGGCAAGCGCGGTAGGGCAGCTAGCGTCGACTCGGTGGAAGCGCACACCCTCAGTGTCGCCGAGCTGAACGCTCGGATCTCGGATGCTCTGTCCACGGCGTTCGCCGAGCAGCTCTGGGTCACCGGCGAGGTCCACGGCCTGAAGGGCTCCCCCAACGGTCACGTGTACTTCCGCCTGGTCGAACCCGGCACCCTCGGCCGACCCACCGAGGCGAACCTCAGCGTGGTGCTCTTCCGCAGCAACGCCCGCACGGTCGAGCACATCCTCGCCCGTGCTGGCGGCGGCATGCGCCTCACCGACGGCATCGAGGTGCGCATCCGCGGCGAGGTCCTCTTCTACGCGCCGCAGGGCCGCGTGCAGCTGCGCATGACGATCATCGATCCCACCCACACCCTCGGTCGCATGGCCGCCGACCGCGACGCCCTCCTGCGCACGCTGGCACTCGAGGGGCTGCTCGATCGCAACGTCCGCCTCCCCCTGGCGCCGGTGCCGCTGCGCGTCGGCCTCATCACCAGCGCCGACAGCGCCGCCGCCGCTGACGTGCTCCACCAGCTCGAGCGCAGCCAGGTCGGGTGGCAGGTGAGCCTCATCGACGCCCGCGTCCAGGGGGCGGGGTCGGTCGAGCACGTGGTCGCCGCGCTCGCCACCGCGGCCCGCTTGGCGCTCGACGTGGTCGCGCTCGTGCGCGGAGGTGGCTCGCGCACCGACCTCGTCACCTTCGACTCCGAGGCCGTGGCCCGAGCCATCGCCGCCATGCCCGTCCCCGTCATCACCGGCATCGGCCACGAGATCGACGACAGCGTCGCCGACCGTGTGGCCCATCGCTCGTTCACGACCCCCACCGCGTGCGCCACGTTCCTCTGCGAGATCGTCGCCGCCTACCGCGACCGCTGCGACGACCTGTGGCGCGCCATCGCCCGCAGCAGCATCGATGTCCTCGCCCGCGAGGGGGCAGACCTCCGCAACATGACGGCACGGGTGGCGTCGGGAGCGCGCACCACCGTCGAGCTGAGCGGTGCTCGCGTCGCCGAGCTGCACACCGCCGTGGGGCGGGCACCCACCCGCAGCATCGACCGCGCCACCGCGCAGCTCGAGGCCCTCGCCCGCCACGTGCGCGCCCTCGACCCCCAGAGGGTGCTCGCCCGGGGCTGGTCGATCACCCGCACCGCCGAGGGCACACTCGTCCGCCATGTCGCCGACGCGCCCGAGGGCACCGTCCTCGTCACCTCGGTGGCCGACGGCACGATCACCAGCACCAGCACCAGCACCAGCAC
>JAENWR010000008.1 GCA_016649895.1 Acidimicrobiia bacterium
CGTCAGATGTGTATAAGAGACAGGGCGGCGAGCGTGGTCGGGATCTCGGCGGCTGCCTGGCGCATGACATCGCCGGCGCCCGGGGTGGTGGCGTCGACCTCGTCGGCCATGCGCTCGAGCTCGGCCACGGCACGGCGGCTGCGGACGAGGGCGGGCCGATACCGGGCCGGCGCCGCCTCGAGCGAGTCGATGGCCTCGGCAATGGCAGCGTCGAGGCGCTGACGCGTGGCCACCTGGCGACGGTCAGCGAGTCGGGCGACACGCTCGGCGGAGCGTGCCTTCTGGTCGAGCCGCCCGGCGGTCTCGCCCTCGGCGAAGGTGCCACGAAGGGAGCGGGGTTGCTCGGGCAGGAAGGTGCCCGACACCGTGTCGAGCTCGGCGGTGAGCCGTGGGGCATTGGCCTCGGCATCTGCGAGGCGGCGCTCAGCGGACGCCACGGCATCGGCGAGACCCTCGGGGCTCTCCCCGCCTTGCTCGCTGCCGTGTCGAGGTCGCGTTACGCCTTGCGGACGTCGGCCCGTGCTTGGCGCACACGCTCACGGGCGGCGCCGAGCTGGCGTTGCGTCGCGCTGCCCTCACGCCATAGACGGCCCTTGCCCGGGGCGGAGCCTCGGTGAGGTCGGAACGGCGGGCGGCACTGTTGGCGCCGTCAACGGCCTTGTCGAGCCGAGCGGTTGCGCTCTCCACGTCGGTGGCGAGGTCGACCAGACGGCGAGTAGCCCCCCAGGTGCCGAAAATGGTCCGGAACCGGACGTATTCCGCGACGACAGGCCGAAACGGTGTCCGGAGACCCTGGGGGACACGTACAGCGCGCAAAGAGCGGCAACGACCGGCAACAGAACCCACCAAACACAAGGGTTTCTGCCTCTACTGGATCGACTGTCGCTGGCCGTCAGCAGCCAACATCAAGATGGCGTTGATCTTGATGACGGTCACGGTGTCGATGCTAGGTGCACCGCGCTGCCACTCCGACAGGGCCTCAGGACTCATCGTCGTCCTTGGCCCACTTGCCGAGCCGGGACGCGACCTCGTCGATCGTGTCGCGGTCGGCGATCTCCATCGGCTCCTCCTTCGGAGGCGGCGTGCGCCGCGCGAGAGGAAGACGCTCGGGCGTGGTGGGTTCGGTCTCGTCCATGACACCAACGCTACGAGCCAGGCCCGAGAGGAGGTGTCGCAGGACGCCCGACCCCGGCTGGCCGGCCGATGGGGCTTCCTGGTACGCCACACGCGTCGAGAGCCGAGGTCTCGTACCAAGAACCGATCGAGGGCGGGCAGACTCGTCGCATGATCGACATGGTCGGCCTCGACGGCGACGACACCCTGTGGCACAGCGAGTCGCACTTCGTGGTCACCGAGGATGCGCTGGCCGACCTGCTGTCGCCCTACGCCGAGCCCACCGACCTGCGCCTTCGGATGCTCGCCACCGAGCGTCGCAACCTCGCCCTCTTCGGCTACGGCGTGAAGGGCTTCACCCTGTCGATGATCGAGACCGCCATCGAGGTGTCGAACGGGCAGGTGTCGGTGGCCGAAATCCAGGCGATCATCGATGCCGGCAAGGGGCTCCTGGCTCACCCGGTCGAGCTCCTCGACGGCGTCACCGAGGCCATCGATGCCCTCTCCGGTCGGGTCCGTCTCGTCGTCATCACCAAGGGCGACCTGTTCCACCAGGAGAGCAAAGCCGCCGCGTCGGGACTGGTCGATCGGGTCGAGGGCATCGAAATCGTGGCCGAGAAGGACATCGCCACCTACCGCCGGATCCTCGCCCGCCACGCCGTCGCACCCGACCGGTTCCTCATGGTGGGCAACTCGGTGCGCAGCGACATCCTGCCGGTGCTCGAGCTCGGCAGCCACGCCGCGCACGTGCCGTACCACGTCACATGGGAGGTCGAGGTGGTCGAACCCCCCGACGTGGGACACGAGAGGTTCCGCGCGCTCACCTCGCTCCGCGATCTGCCGGCGCTGCTCGACGAGCTCGGAGCCTGAGCCCCACAGAATCCGGATGCGGCACCCGCACCCCCCGCCGTAGCGTGCGACGCCGTGGCCATGCTCGAGGTGAACGACCTACGCTTCCGGTTCGCCGGCGGGCAGCAGCTCTTCGACGACGTGAGCTTCCGCGTCGGCGACGGCGAGCACGTGGCCCTCGTCGGCGCCAACGGCACGGGCAAGACCACGCTCGTCCGCCTCCTGGCCGGCGACGAGGTGGGCGCCACGGGAACGATCCGCGTCGATGGTCGCCTCGGGGTGATGCGCCAGTTCATCGGTTCGGTCCGCGACGAAACGACCGTGCGACAGCTCCTCACATCGCTCGCCTGGCCGAGGCGTGGGGCGGGTGGGGCGATGCGGGTGGCTACGACGTCGAGGTGCTGTGGGACGTCTGCACGATGGCCGCGCTGCGCCAGCCGTTCAGCGACGCCGGCGACCGACGGGCCGGCCAGTTGTCGGGCGGTGAGCAGAAGCGCCTCGCCCTCGAGGCGCCTCTGCGGGGCGACGACGACGTGCTCCTCCTCGACGAGCCCGACAACTACCTCTACGTGCCAGGCAAGGAGTGGCTCGAAGCGTCGCTCGTGGCCTGCCCGAAGACGATCCTGTTCGTGAGCCACGACCGCGAGCTCCTGGCCAGGGTCGCAACCTTGGTGGTCACCCTCGAAGCGCGGGGCGCGTGGACCCACGGCGGCACGTTCGCCACGTGGCACGAGGCACGCCACGCGCGCCTCGACCGCCTCGACGAGGAGCACCGCCGCTGGCGGGAGGAACAGAAGCGCCTCGATGCCCAGGTGACCGAGCTGCGCCAGCGGTTGCGCTACTCCGATGCCTTCGCCGGCAAGCTGCGTGCCACGCAGTCGAAGATCCGTCGGCACGAGGCCGACCTTCCGCGCGAGCGGCCGAAGGACCAGAACGTGGCGATGCGCCTGGAGGGCGGTCGCACCGGCAAGCGGGCCGTCACCATCGAGGGCCTGACGCTCGTGGGGCTGACGCAGCCGTTCAGCACCGAGATCCTGTTCGACGAGCGGGAGGGCATCCTCGGTCTCAACGGCACCGGCAAGAGCCACTTCCTCCGGCTACTGGCGGGTGGAGCGGTGCGCCACACCGGGTCGTGGAAGCTCGGGGCGCGGGTCGTCCCGGGGCACTTCTCCCAGACCCACGACCATCCCGAGCTGGTGGGCCGCCGACTGCTCGACATCGTCATGGACCGCGGCCTCGCGCGGGGGCAGGCCATGGCGTCGCTGCGGCGCTACGAGCTGCAGGAGGCTTCAGACCAGCCGTTCGAGACCCTCTCGGGCGGCCAGCAGGCACGTCTCCAGATCCTCCTGCTCGAGCTGGGGGGCGCCACCCTGCTGTTGTTCGACGAGCCGACTGACAACCTCGACCTGGTGTCGGCCGAGGCGCTCAAGCACGCCCTCGGCGGCTTCAGCGGCACAGTCCTGTGCGTCACCCACGACCGGTGGTTCATGCGGTCGTTCGACCGCTTCCTGGTCTTCGGCCGCGACGGCACCGTACGAGAGGCACTCGACCCGGTGTGGGAGTGAGGACCGTGTCTGAGCACGACATTCACAACCGCGCGAGAGTGTGACAGCTGACACCGGCATACATCCGAGGGGGCGCCATGACCATCTCCGACGACCGCACCGAGAGCCCGGCGAGCGCGACCTCGGCCGGATCCCTGCTCGGCGTCCGCCGGCTCCGCAAGGAAGACCCCGAGCTGCTCACCGGCGAAGGCAAGTTCGTCGATGACCTCGTCGTGCCGGGCGCCTTGTGATGGTGGCGGTGCGCAGCCCGCACGCGCGCGCCCGCATCGTCGATGTGGACCTCACGAGCGCGCTCGCCAAGCCCGGTGTGAAGGGTGCCTGGTCGGGGGCCGACCTCGCCGAGGTGTGGGCCAACCCCATGCCGTGCGCGTGGCCGGTCACCGACGACATGAAGGCGCCCGTGCACCACCCGGTGGCCGCCACCCAGGCCAACTACGTCGGCGACATCGTCGCTGTCGTCACCGCAACGAGCCGGGCGGCAGCGATCGACGCCGCCGAGGCCGTCGTGGTCGACTACGAGCCGCTCGACGCGGTGGTCGACCTCGACGACGCCGGCACCGACCGGGTGGTGGTGCACGACGAGCTGGGCACCAATCGCTCCTACACCTGGGAGCTGAAGCCCGACGAGGCGGCGGTCGACGCCGCGTTCGCCAGCGCAGCGCACACGGTGGACGAACGCTACGTGCAGCAGCGGTTGATCGCCGCGGCGATGGAACCTCGCGGTGTGGTGGCGATTCCGGCACCCCACAACGGCGACATGACCGTCTACTCCTCGACCCAGGTGCCCCACGTCCTCAAGGTGATGCTCGCCGTCACCGCCGGCCTCCCCGAGCACAAGCTGCGAGTGGTGGCACCAGCGGTGGGCGGCGGGTTCGGCTCGAAGCTCGACGTGTACGCCGAAGAGGTCCTCTGCGTCACGTTGGCCCGGCTCACCGGCCAACCGGTTCGCTGGACCGAGACGCGCTCCGAGGGTGGGCAGGCCACCGTGCACGGCCGTGGGCAGGTGCAACACGTGGAGCTGGCCGCCGATGCCGATGGCCGCATCACCGCGGTGCGGGTCCGACTGCTGGCCGACATGGGCGCCTACCTCCAGCTCGTCACACCCGGCATCCCGCTCCTCGGCGCGTTCCTCTACCACGGGCTCTACGACGTGGCCGCCTACTCGTTCACCTGCACCGGCCTGTTCACCAACAAGACGCCGACCGACGCCTACCGGGGCGCCGGTCGACCAGAGGCGAGCTACGCGATCGAGCGGGCCATCGACGCGCTCGCACGCGAGGTCGGCATCGCTCCCGAGGAGATCCGCCGTCGCAACTTCATCCCAACCGACGCGTTCCCCTACGCATCGGTCGCCGGGCTCGAGTTCGACAGCGGCGACTACGACCCGAACCTCACCGCCGCCCTCGAACTGGCCCGGGTCGACGACCTGCGCGCCGAGCAGGCACAGCGGCGAGCCGCGGGCGACCCCCGTCAGCTCGGCATCGGCATGTGCACCTACGTCGAGATGTGCGGGCTGGCGCCCAGCCGCACCCTTGCCGCGCTCAACTACGGCGCCGGCGGTTGGGAGTCGGCCACCGTCAGGTTGCTGCCCACGGGCACGGTGCAGGTGATCACCGGCACCGCCCCCCACGGCCAGGGCCACGAGACGAGCTGGTCGATGTTGGTGGCCGATCGGCTCGGCATCGACCCCGACCAGGTCGAGGTGCTCCACTCCGACACCGCGGTCGCTCCCCTCGGCCTCGACACCTACGGGAGCCGCTCACTCGCCGTCGGCGGCACCGCGATCTGGCACGCCACCGAGAAGGTCATCGAGAAGGCGCGCCGCATCGCCGCCCACCAGATGGAGGCCGACGAGCACGACCTCGAGCTGGTCGACGGCACGTTCCGGGTGCGCGGTACCCCGAGCCGCGAGATGGCGCTCGCCGCCGTCGCGTTCGAGGCCTTCACCGCCCACGACCTGCCCGACGGCATGGAACCCAACCTCGAAGCGCAGGTCAGCTGGGACCCGCCCAACTTCACCTTCCCGTTCGGCACCCACGTGGCGGTGGTCGAGATCGACACCGAGACCGGCCACGTGGCCCTGCGCGACTACATCGCCGTCGACGACTGCGGCAACCAGGTCAACCCGCTCATCGTCGAGGGCCAGATCCACGGCGGCATCCTGCAGGGAGTGGCCCAGGCGCTGTGGGAGGAGGTGGTCTACGACGACGCCGGGCAGCTGCGCACCACCAACCTGGGCGACTACCTGGTGCCCACCGCGGTCGAGACCCCGAGCTTCACCTTGGGCTCCACGGTGACGCCCAGTCCGGTGAACCCGATGGGCGTGAAGGGGGTGGGCGAGGCCGGAACCATCGGCTCGGCCGCCGCGGTGATGAACGCCGTGGTCGACGCCTTGTCGCCATACGGCATCACCGGCCTCGACATGCCGGCCTCACCCGAACGGGTGTGGGGTGCGATCCGCGACTCGGGCCGCTGATCGGCGCCTCAGGAGGCGTCGTCGAGCAGGGCGCGCACGTCGGTCTCGCCGACCGGACGCGCCGCGGTCTGCACCCCGCGCTGCGAACCCGACTGGCGGGCCACCGCATCGAGGTCGTCGTCGTTCACGCCGAGCTCGGCCAGGCGTGGGACGCCGCCGAGGCGATCGAGGAGCGCCCCCACGGCATCGGCCGGGTCGTCGGTGCCCCCGAGCGCCCCGGCGACCGAACGAGCGACCTCGGCCGACACCGCCTCGGCCAGGAAGCGGGTGGTGGGGACGAGCAAGGCCATGTGCGCGGCAGCATGCGACGCCGCCCCACGAGCTCCGACCAGCTGGGCGAGCGCCTGTTGCAGACCGTCGCCCACGTTCTGACGAGCTCGTCCGCAGAGCATGGCGGCGGTGAGGATCGCGGCCCGACGCTCGAGATCGTCCGGTTCTTCGACGGCGCCCGAAGCCGCGGCGGCGAGGTGCCGGAGTCCGGCGAGACCGACCGCCGCCGCCTCGGGCGTGGCCGTTGCCGACCACACGGCCTCGATGCCGTGGGCCAGGGCGACCGCGATGCTGGTCGCGAGATGGGACACCGGAAGGTCGGCGGCGACGTCGAGATCGATGACGACCGCAGCCGGGGTGGTGGTGGGGCCGCCGGTGGTGGTGGAACGCCGCGCGTGCGGATCGACCATCGAGAAGGTGGACGTGTAGGGGGCACCGACCAGCGTGGTGGGGATGGCGATGTGCGGCAGCAGCGGCCGGTCGGCGAAGCCGGAGCCTGGGGCGCCGGCCTCGTGCTCGGCGAAGAACGCCAGCGCCTTGGCGGTGTCGACCGCGGAGCCCCCACCGAGGCTGACGAGACCGTCGGCTCCCGAGCTGCGCAGCTCGGCCACCGCCCGCTGCACCGACGGCGCCGGCACGTTCACCTCGACCGAGTCGACGGTGGCGCAGTGCGCCCGTGCGAGACGCTGCACCACCCGTTCGCCCGCCTCGGTGGCGCGGCGCCCCTTGGTGGTGACGAGCAGGGCGCGCTTGATGCCGAGGGACCGCAACACGTCGGGGAGCGCGTCGAGCGCGCTCGGACCGGCGACGATCTGTTGGGCCGGCGAGGTGTGGGCCCAGCCCTCGAGCATCAGAGGACCTCGCTGGCGCCCATGGTGCCGGTGGACACGAGCGTGAGGCCGTCGGGGCCGTTGTCGACCACCGTGCGCGTGCCGTTGGCCAGCCGGGCGACCATCACCCGATCGTCGGTGGTGGCGGCGCCGATGACGGCGTTGATGGCGATGAAGTGGGTGACGACGACCGTTTCGACGTCGATGCCCGCGATGCGACGCAACAGCTGGTCGCGCCAGGCACGCGGCTCGGGCTCGAGCTCGGACCAGCTGCCGGCCAGCGCCGTGCGCAGCCACTCGCCTCGACCCGCGAGGTCGTCGGTGGGAGCGACCACCTCGGCGACGGCGGCTTCGACGGTGGCCTCGACCTCCCACAGCGCTTCGAGCGGCGCTGCGGTCTCGCGGCAGCGACGGAGGGGGCTGACGAGGATGGGCAGGGGTCCCTTGGTGGCGATGCCCGACGCGGCCAACACGGCCTGAGCCCGGCCCGTGTGGTCGAGACCGGGATCACGTTCGGTGTCGAAGCCGGCGCTGGCCTGGCCGTGGCGGATGAGGTGGATCTGAGCCATCAGTCGAGCCCGGGGAGGAGGTGGACGTAGTGGGGGCCGCTGCTGTGGCGGCTGCCGTGTTCGATGAACCACTCGGTGCCGAAGGCCCGGGCGAACCCCTCGGGCGGCATCGCCAGGAAGAACGACCCTTCGGTGATCTGGCTGGCGTGGGCCATCATCGAACGGCGCTTGAGGTCGATCTGGTCGGCGACGTCGACGGCGTGGGTGATGATCGTCTGCGGGCTGCCGAAGTCGGGCTGGCTGGTCGCATCGGGCTCGTCGACCTCGTCGACGCCGATGCCGAGCTCGGCGGCGGCCGCCATCATCTCGGCGATCGCATCGCGGTTCATCGTGGCCTCGAACACGTGTGGCGTGCCGGCGATGGCCGCGGCGCGTGCGCCGACGCGGTGCACCTGGATGTGGTCGGGGTGCCCGTAGCCGCCGTGGTCGTCGTAGATCGTGAGCACGTCGGCCGACTCTTCGCGCAGGATGGCGGCGAGCCGGTTGGCCGCGGCCTCGACGTCGGCGCCCCAGAAGGCGTAGGTCGATTCGTTCTCGGGGGTACCGATCATCCCCGAGTCGACGTAGCCCAACAGCTCGACCCGGGCGACCCCGAGGATCTCGGCCGATGCGAACGTCTCGGCCACCCGCCGGACCCCGAGTTGCTCACCCTCGGCCAGGAAGCCCGGTGCCACCTCGCCGTGCTCACCACGGGTGGCCACAACGAGCACCACCCGGTGGCCCTCGGCAGCGGCCCGGGCCATGAGGCCCCCCGTGTTGATCGATTCGTCGTCGGGATGGGCGTGGAACGAGACGAGCGTGGCCATCGCCGGCGACCCTATCGCTGCTGCGGTGGCCGGTTGGTCACGCGATGGCGCCGGTCGCCCGCAACTCCGCGATGCGAGCGGCATCGAGTCCGCTCTCGGCGAGGACCTCGTCGGTGTGCTGCCCCGCGTGCGCCGGGGGCCGCTGGATCACCGCTTCAGTGCGACTGAACCGAGGAGCGGGGGCGGGCTGGGTGATGCCCGCCACCTCGACGAACGTGCCGCGCTCGCGGTTGTGTGGGTGATGCGGCGCTTCGGCGATCGACAGCACCGGGGCGAAGCACACGTCGGTGCCCTCCATGATCTCGCACCACTCGTCGCGGGTCTTGGTGCGGAACACCTCGGCGAGACGGGTGGTCAGCTCGGGCCAGCGACTGCGGTCCATCTGGGCTGCGAAGTCGGCGTCGTCGGTGAGGCCGGTGAGGCGGAGGAGCTCGGCGTAGAACTGGGGCTCGATCGACCCGATCGACACGAACTTGGCGTCGGAGGTCTCGTAGGTGTCGTAGAAGTGGGCGCCGGTGTCGAGCAGGTTGGTGCCTCGCTCGGGGTTCCAGATGCCCATGGCGGTGAACGCGTGGAACATGGTCATCAGCACCGCGGCACCGTCGACCATGGCCGCATCGACCACCTGACCCTCACCGGTGCGCTGCGCATCGAGCAGAGCGCACACCAGGCCGAAGGCGAGCATGAGGCCACCACCGCCGAAGTCGCCCACCAGGTTCAAGGGGGGTACCGGCGGCCCACCGGCTCGCCCGATGGGCTCGAGCGCTCCGGCGAGCGCGATGTAGTTGATGTCGTGACCGGCGGTGGGTGCGTACGGCCCGCTCTGGCCCCAACCGGTCATCCGTCCGTAGACGAGGCGCGGGTTGCGGGCGAGGCAGTCCGCCGGACCGATGCCCAGGCGTTCGGCGACGCCGGGACGGAACCCCTCGATGAGGGCGTCGGCGCTCTCGACGAGCGCCAGCAACGTCTCGACCCCATCGGGGTGCTTGAGGTCGACGCCGATCGAGCGGCGTCCACGGTTCATCACATCAGCCGGCGGAGCGTCGGGATCACCCCCGCGCACGCTGCCGGCCCGGTCGACACGGATCACGTCGGCGCCCATGTCGGCCAGCATCATGGCGCAGAACGGCCCCGGCCCGATGCCCGCCACCTCGATGACCTTCAGTCCCGACAACGGCCCCATGCGCTCCCCCTCGTCAGCTCGCGATCGAGCCATCCTCACCGGCTGCTGACGCGGCGTCAAACGTCGGCGCGGAGCAGATCCAGCAGGTCGTGCCCCACATCGGCCGACTGGTCGAGCGATGCCACCGCGGCGACGATGGCGTCGATCGCCCCCGCCGTGAGGGGCACCACCGAGTGCGCCGCGTTGGCCCGGAACTTGGCCTCGAGCACCTCGTCGGACATCGGTGTGCCCGCACCTCCGGGGGCGGCATCGACGACGATCCGGTGGGTGTCGCCGCCATCGGTGGTGAGTTCGAGCCGGCAGCGCGTGGCGGCTCCGGGCCCGTCGTTCTCGTCCACCGCGTACCTCACGCGGGCGGCCACCTGCCGCACCTGTGGATCGGCGAGCGACTCGGCGGAGAACGCATCGAGGCCCACCGTGCCGTGCACGATGGCACGGGCCACCGTGAACGGCAGGCTGAACTTGGCGTCGATGGCGGTGCGCGGTGCGATCCGCTGCTCGCGGGGCTCGCAGAGCATCCGGTTGAGGGACGAGCCCACCACCACGATGTCGGTGATCGTCTCGGCGACGATTCCGCGCTCGCGCAGCTCGAGGCTGGCGGCGATGGCGGCGTGGGTGCCGCGGCAGCTCGGCCAGAGCTTGTAGCCGAGGTGGGCGCCCTCGAACCGCTCTCCCAGCTGATCGAGCAGGACCTCGCCACGACTGAGCCCACCGGCGTAGAGCGCGAAGAGGCCGACGTCGCCCTCGAAGGGACGGTCGAACCCGTGCACCCCATGGCTGGCCAGTTGCGCGGCGAGCACCCCGGCGTGGGCGCCGAACCCGTCGCGCACCCCTCGGACGAGCGAGCGGGCGCCGGTGGTCATCTCGGCCGTCCCGGTGACCTGCGCCAGCGTGAGTGAGAGCGCGTCGAGGGTCACGGCGTCATCGAGGCCGAGCACCCGCGCCGCACCGGCTGCGGCTCCAAAGGGTTGGAGGATCGCGGGCGGGTACCAACCGTGGGTCGCCGGATCCTCCTCGAGCGCCAGACCGAGCCGGCAGACCAGGTCGCAGCCCACGGCGAGAGCGGTGAGCACCTCCCGTCCGAGGTCGGGTGACCTCGGCGAGCGCGAGCACGGCCGGCATTGTCTGCGCGTTGGGGTGGACGAGCGCGGTGTCGTGGGCGTCCTCGAAGTCGAGCGCGTGGGCGAGAGCGCCGTTGGCAAGAGCGGCAGAGCGGGCCGGGACCTTGGCACCGAACCCGATGAGCGTGCTGGTCGGGGTGCCACCATCGGTCACCACCAGGTCGGCGAACGCCCGAGTCCCCTCCCCCAGCGTCGACGCGGCCAGCATCACCCCCAGCGCGTCGAGGAGCGACCGCTTGGCGCCGACGATCGCGTCGTCCGACAGCTGTTCGTACCGGGTCGTGGCGATGTGGCGGGCGATCGCCGCCGAGAGGCCCACCGTGCTCACTCGGGCACCGCGTCGATCACCAGCTCGTCGCCATCGACGACGAGGCGACCATTGAGCCCGGCCGCGCGGGTGATCTCCACCAGGTAGTCGTGCACCTCGGCGAACCGGGGATCGGATGCGGGGAGGATCTCGGGGACCGACGTGCGGTCGATGTGGACCGGCAGGAGCGAGATGCGGGGCGGTCCTCCGCCCTCGAGCAGCACGCGGGCCACCACCGAGCGACGTGAGTCGGCAGGGAACCCGTAGGAGCTCCCGACGTCGATCTCCCAATTGGGGTGCAGGCTCTGGATCTCGCGGAAGCTCGGACGGGCGGCGTGCTCCTCGTCGATCTGGAGGTCGACCGCGAAGTTGCAGAGGCTGTGGATGATGGGCCGCCCGCGGTGCACCTCGACCCCCTTCAGGATGTGGGGGTGGTGGCCCAGCACCACGTCGGCCCCGGCATCGATGGCAGCGCGTCCCACCTCGCTCTGGTAGTCGGCGATCGCCGCCGGCACGAAGTGGATGCCCCAGTGCATGGAGACGAGGACGAGGTCGGCCTGCTCGCGAGCGGCGGCGACGTCGGCCTGCTCGCGAGCGGCGGCGACGTCGGCCTGCATGGAGGTGAGGTCGCCTCGGTCGGCGAAGGTGTGCACCCGCGCCGGCGTGCCCGGTGGTCGTGCTCGATCTGCTCGTAGAACGTGTGGGCGCGCATCGGTGCACAACCCGGTCGGCTCTCGGTGGCCCAGTAGCCCATGGGCAAGATCGAGCTGTAGGCGACGAACGCGATGCGCCGGCCGCGCCGCTCGACGATGACCGGTTCGCGAGCGGCGGCGATGTCGGCGCCGACGCCCACCACCGTGAGGTCGGCCGCCCGCAGGGCGTCGATCGTGTCGAAGAACCCCTCGGGACCCCAGTCCATGCAGTGGTTCCCGGCGAACGAGATGACATCGAAGCCGGCGTCGCGCAGCGCCCCAGCGGTCGCCGGCGGGGTCCGGTCGGTGTGTCGTGCTTGGGGCAGGCGCACCCCTCGCTCGGTGAGGTTGATCTCGAGTTGGCCGAAGGTGATGTCGGCCGCCGACAGGTGGCCCCGGACCCGCTCGAACAGCGAGGCAGGGTCGGGCCGGCTGGGTGCGAGGTCGCCCACGGCCAACACGACGAGATCGTCGCCTGTCCCGCTCATCGACTCGTTCCGTCCTGCGGCCCCACGGCACGCCCTCGACTGTGCATGTGTGACATCAACGATGCCACGTGTTCACCACCCATCATGCGAAAGGGTTGGTCGGCGACCCAGCGCGACGTCGTATCGTCGGCGCCGTGACATCCGGAGACCAGGCCGCCGGCAAGCCGACCGTGCGCCACGCCGCCTTCGACGAGCTCAGCCCCGCCACCCTCTACGAGATCCTCCGCCTGCGCACCGACGTGTTCGTGGTGGAGCAGAGGTGCGCCTACCCCGAACTCGACGGTCGTGACCTCGAGCACGCCGCCCGGCACTGGTGGATCGAGGAGGACGCCGTGCCGGTGGCCTACCTACGGGTACTCACCGAGGCCGACGGCACCACGCGCATCGGCCGGGTCGTCACCGCTCCGGCGTCGCGCGGCCGCGGCCTCGCCGCGCACCTGTTGCACGCCGCCCTCACCGACGCGCCCCGCCCGGTCGTCATCCACGCGCAGGCGCACCTGGAGCGCTGGTATCGGCGGTTCGGGTTCGTCATCAGCGGACCGGTGTTCGACGAGGACGGCATCGACCACCTCCCGATGCGAATCGACTGACCGCCGAGCCCGATCCGGACGCCGGGCGGGCCACCGGTACGATCGCCGGATGTCTCGCTCCTCGACCGCTCTCACCGTGCTGAGGAGCGTTGCCGTCATCGCATCGTCGGCACTCCTGCTCGCCGCCTGTGGTGGCGACGACACCGACGGCGACTCGGCCGCCGACGCCACGACCACGACCCAACCGGTCGCCGCCGCTGCCCCCACGACCACGACCACAGCGCCCGTGGACGACCGGGCGTGGCCCGGCGACGAGTGGCCGACGATCGATCTCGGCGAGGCCGGCATGGACAGGGCGTCGCTCGACGAGCTGGCGGCCACCGCCGAGGCAGCGGACTCGCAGTGCCTCGTCGTCACCCGCGACGGGAACCTTGTCGACGAGTGGCACTGGGACGGCTCCACCGCCGACACCGAGCGCGAGGCCTACTCGGTCACCAAGTCGATCACCGCCACCCTCGTCGGCATCGCCCAGGACCAGGGTCACCTCGACATCGACCAGCCTGCGTCCGACTTCCTCACCGAGTGGAAGGGCACGCCGTCGGAGCCGATCACCATCCGCAACCTCCTGTCGAACGACTCCGGACGCTTCCACGACTACCAGACCGATTACGTGTCGATGGCGGTGGTGGCCGAGGACAAGTCGGCGTTCTCCATCGCCCTCACCCAGCAGCACGACCCGGGCACGGTGTGGGCGTACAACAACGCCGCCATCCAGACCCTCGAGGAGGTGCTCGAGCGGGCCACCGGCACCCCGGTCGCGGAGTTCGCCGAGGAGCACCTCTTCGATCCGCTCGGCGTGGAGTCGACCATGACCACCGACACCGCGGGCAACACCCTCGCCTTCATGGGCCTCCAGACCACGTGCCGCGACCTCGCCCGGTTCGGGCTGCTCTACCTGCGCGGCGGCGAGTGGGACGGCGACCAGGTCGTGAGCGAGAGCTTCGTGGCCGAGGCGATAGCGCCATCGACCGAGCTCAACCCCAACTACGGCTTCCTCTGGTGGCTGCTCGGCGATGCGGGCGCGACCGCCCCCGGCCAGACCGACCTCACCGACGACAGCCCCTCTGGCTACGCGGCCATCGGACTCGGCAACCAGCTGGTCGTGGTGTACCCCGACACCGCAGTGATCGTCACCCGCCTCGGCCCGTTCGGCGAGATCGGCATCGCCGAGATCTCCGAGTGGGCACGAACGGTCGACCCCTGACGCGCATCGAGCTGAGTGGGGTGCCGGAGCCGTTGCGAGTGGGGTTCCGGACTCAGCCGGCTGTTGGATGGAGGTCAGCCGGCAGCAGCTGCGCGGTCTTCGTTGACCGCATCGAAGGTCTCGTAGTCGTCGCCGGTGTCGCTCCAGTCCTCGAACTGGGTGACCCCGAGGGTATCGAAGCGGGAGCGGAGCCAGCCGTCGTTCGCGTCGAGCAGACCCAACTTCTTGCAGTTCGGAACGATCTTGGAGAAGAGGAGCTGCTGGAACGGGTCCTTGTTCTTCTCTTCGTCGGGCTTGTCGAAGATGCGGACGGCCTCGCGCACGTCGACGCCCATCTCGTCCCAGACCTCCTGCTGGAGGAAGCGGTTGCGCATGCGGATGGCGGCCTCGAAGGCGAACTCCTGGCGCTCGAGCATCTCGGCGTCGCTGAGCCCCTGGTAGAACTCCTGCAACGAGATCACGCCGAAGGCGACGTGGCGGGCCTCGTCGCTCATCACGTAGCGCAGGAGCTGCTTGAGCAGCGGGTCGGCAGTGGTCTGCTGCGCCATGCCGAACGCAGCGAGGGCCAGGCCCTCGACCATGATCTGCATGCCGAGGTAGGTCATGTCCCAGCGGCTGTCGGTGATGATGTCGTCGAGCAACGCCTTCAGGTGGCTGTTGATCGGGAAGTGCCCCGAGAGCTTGTCGTCGAGGTACTTGGCGAACACCTCGACGTGGCGGGCTTCGTCCATCACCTGGGTGGCGGCGTAGTACTTGGCGTCGATCCACGGCACGGTCTCGACGATCTTCGCGGTGCAGATCAACGCGCCCTGCTCACCGTGCATGAACTGCGAGAGGCTCCAGTTCTGGTTGAGCACCGCCCACTGCATCCACTCCTTCTCGCCCCACTTCTCGAGGGCGGTGCCCTTGAGATCGACCCCGAAGGCGGCGAAGGCCTCGGTGCTCGGCGGACCGCCGGCGGCGCGGATCAGCTGCTCTTGGTCGACGTCGATCGACCAGTCGAGGTCGGTCTCGCCGTTCCACTGCGAGTGCTTGGCCTTCTCGTAGAGCTTGTTGAGCGCCGGTCGGCTGCCCTTGTCGTAGTCCCAGGTGAAGATGGCGTCGGCGTTGTCCTTGACGGCGTGGATCGCTTCGTCGCGGTCGGTGTTGGTGACCGCCAGGATGGCGTCGAGATCGGTGGTGCTCATTCGGGTGCATCCCCCTGGATACGGACCGTCGAGGTCGTGGTTGCGCCGACCGTACAGCGTATAACTCGGCGGGACAACCATCCTGGCCGACGACCGGTCCGATGCCGACGGCTACTGTCGGATCGGGACCACACAGGGGAGACGAGACGTGCGACCGATCTTCGGCGTCCACACCGGACTGCAGAACACCACCGTCGATGACCTGCGGTCGCTCTGGCACCGCATCGAGGAGCTCGGATTCGACTGGATCTCGATCTGGGACCACTTCTACTCCGCCGACTTCACCGGCGCCCACTGCCTCGAAGCGGTGAGCGCCCACGCCGCCCTGGCATGTGAGACGACCCGCGTCCGGGTCGGATCACTCGTCTACTGCGCCGGCTATCGCCACCCCGCGGTGCTGGCCAACGCCATCACCACCATCGACCACCTCTCGGGTGGCCGGGCCGACATCGGGCTCGGTGCCGGCTGGGCCCACAACGAGTACGCCGCCTACGGCATCGACTTCCCGAGACCCGGCGTCCGCCTCGACATCCTCGAGGAGTCGGTGCAATGCGTCCGTGGGCTCCTCCGCGACGACACCACCGACTTCAGCGGCGAGCACTTCCAGCTCACCGAGGCGCGCTGCGAGCCGAAGCCCATCCAGCCCGAGCTGCCCATCTGGATCGGCGGCGGCGGCGAGAAGCGCACGCTGAAGATCGCCGGGCGCTACGCCGATGGCTGGAACATCCCGTTCCCGTCCCCCGAGGCCTTCGCCCACAAGCGCGAGGTGCTGGCCGGCCACGCCGCCGACGCCGGCCGATCGATCGACGACATCCGATGTGCGGTCAACGTGGGCCTGTGCCCCACCGACGCCGACCTCGACGAGCAGTTCGGTGGCTTGGCCGTCGGCGTGCGGGCCGGCGTACTCATGGGCTCCGAGCAGCAGATGGTCGAACACCTCGGCCGCTACGTCGAGGCCGGTGCCCAGCAGATCAACCTGGCCATGCGGGCCCCGTGGCAACTCGACCACCTAGAGATGATGGCGGCCGCCATCGGGGGCATGGACTGACCGAGCGCAGAGTCAGGCGGCACCCTTGCCGTGCTGACTCCCGCTTCGCAGTGCACCGAGGACCGCGTTGGTGAACGCCGGCAGGTCGTCGGGGTTGCGCGAGGTGATGAGGTTTCCGTCGAGCACGACCTCGCTGTCCATCCAAGCCGCACCGGCGTTGACCAGATCGGTGCGGATCGATGGCCACGACGTGAGGGTGCGTCCCGCCACCACATCGGCTTCGATCAGCAGGCTCCCGGCGTCGCAGATGGCCGCCACCGTGGTGCCCCACTCGACGATGTCCTTCACGAAGCGGACGATGCCCTCGTCGGTGCGCAGGTGGTCGGGCGAGTAGCCGCCCGGGATGACGAGGGCATCGATGTCACGCAGGTCGATCTCGTCGACCTCCGCGTCGACGCGCTGGCGGACCTCGCCACGCTTGCCGACAACCTCGGCGCCCTTCTCCACCCCTACGACGACGACGTCGTGACCTGCGTCCACCAGTGCGGAACGGGGCGTGTCGAACTCGCTGTCCTCGAAGTCCTCACCGAGCACGATCGCGACCTTGGCCATATCTCTCTCCTCCTCCGACCCACGCGCCGACGCACTGCCCACACCGATCAGCGCACCAACCTGCGTGGCCGAACCAGCCGCTCAGCCGCCTGCGTCGTAGACCTGCCGCACCAGGTCCTCGATCGAGAGGTCGGAGATCGCCGCCTCCTCGACGATGCCCGCGATCACCTGGGCCGCTGTGGTCGTGCTGCGGTCGAACCGCAACCGCTGCCGCGGACCGTCGACCCGGGTGACCATCGTGCCCAAAACGTCGAGCGGCGGCGCAGCATCGACCAGGTCGACCACGACGGTGCGGTGGGTGCCATAGGTCGACTTGAACTCGGCCACCCCTCCGTCGTGGATGACCCGACCGTGATCGATGATCATCATCCGCTGGCACAGGTGCTCGACGTCGTCGAGGTCGTGGGTGGTGAGCAGCACGGTCGTGCCCCGCTCGCGGTTGAGGTTCACGAGGAACTCGCGCACGGCCAGCTTGGAGACGATGTCGAGGCCGATGGTGGGCTCGTCGAGCACGACAAGGGCGGGATCGTGGAGCAGCGCGGCGGTGAGCTCGCCGCGCATCCGTTGGCCGAGCGACAGCTGGCGAACCGGGGTGAGCATGAACGAGCTCATGTCGAGCAGTTCGACGAACGAGCCGAGGTTCTCCTCGTGGCGGCGGCGGTCGGTGCGGTAGACGTGGTGCAGCAGCTCGAAGCTGTCGGCGAGCGGTAGGTCCCACCACAGCTGGGTGCGCTGGCCGAAGACGACGCCGATGCGCTGCGCCAGCTCGGTGCGGTGACGGGTGGGGTCGAGCCCCAGTGTGGCGAGGCTGCCGCCGCTCGGGGTGAGGATGCCGGTGAGCATCTTGATGGTGGTGGATTTTCCGGCGCCGTTGGGTCCGAGGTAGCCCACCATCTCGCCCGGGTCGACGCGGAACGACACGCCATCGACCGCCCTCACTTCGATGCGATGTCGGCGCAGCCGGCCGGCGCGATGCCGCACGGCGAAGGTCTTCTCGAGGTGGTCGGCGACGATGGCCGGCTGGTCGGTCGATGCCATGTCAGGTCCCTGTGCTCTGGTGGTTGCGGATGCCGGCGCGCCACACGGTGCGGGCGACGACCACGGCGGCGATCGCCACGAGCGGCGGCGTGAGTGCCAGCCACGATGGGATGCCCAGCGGGTTGGGCGCCTCGAGCAGGTGCACCGCCGGCACGTAGGCGATGAACGCCATCGGCAGGATCCAGCCGAGCAACGTGCGCACCCACCGGGAGTACACGTGCAGCGGGTGCTGGTGGGCGAAGCCACCGCCGTAGGTGAACGAGTTGGCGACCTCCCGGGCGCCGACGGCCCAGAACGAGATCGAGGCGGTGACGACCCACACGGCCCCGAAGATGATCGTGCCTGCCACCACCGTCATCGGCACCAGTGCAAGGCGATCGACGGTCCAATCGATCTCGGCCATCGACAGCGCCACCACGAGCGTGATGATGGCGGGGATCGACCGCCCGACCCGGCGGAGGGCGAACTCGCTCGCCGGGAGCTGCACGATCGTCGGAAGGGGCCGGAGGAGGAAGCGGTCGAAGGTCCCGAGCTGGATGTGGGTGGCCACGGTCTCGACCTGGCTGACGAACAGGTCGCCGAGGCCGAACGACAAGGTGGTGAGCCCGTAGAGCACGGCCACCTGGGAGAGGTTCCATCCGCCGAGCGACGGCACCACCTCGGACAGGACGAGGATGACAGCCAGATCGAGCGCGGTGACGACGGTCTGCGACAGCAGGTACCGGACGAACGAGGTGCGGTACTGCCAGTCGGAGCGGATCTTCGCGCCCACCAGGTGCCGGTAGGTGGTGAGCATCGACCTCACGTCACCCACCCTGGATCACCACCTTGCGGGTCGCTGCTCCGAGCATCACGCGGCCGAGCGCCAGCAGGGCGACGAACCACGCCAGCTGCGTCGCCAGGGCCGTGAGCGCGCCGCGTCCGGGGTGCAGGCCGAGGAAGACCTCGGCCGGCACCTGCGCCATGGCGGCGAACGGCAGCAGCCGGGCGACCGCCTCGAGCCAGGGCGGGAAGAGGACGATGGGCACGAGCAGGCCGCCGAAGAAGGTGAGGACGAGGGTGACGAGCTGGTCGACCCCGCGGCTGTCGAGCAGCCAGAACGCCACGAGGTTGGCGGCAAAGCGGATGGCGAAGCCGATGCCCGATGCGAGCACGACCGACAGGGCGAACACGATCCATGTCGCAGCATCGGGCGGCACTCGGAGGTCGAAGACCACGGCGCCGAGCAGCATCGGCGGGATGCCACGGGACCCGAACGTGTAGGCGGAGCGGCCGGACCACGACGCGAGCCACCAGAGCTGGACGTCGACCGGGCGGTAGAGGTCGACCACGACGTCGCCGCTGCGGATGCGCTCGGCCAGCTCCTGTTCACCGAACGCGCCGGTGCCGGCCAGCAGCGACTGGGTGATGAACGCGAACGTCACCATGAGGCCCTCGTCCCAGCCGGCGACCTCGCCGCCTCCCGCGGCGGCGACCCCGATGAGGATGTAGGCGCGCAGGTAGCCGAACACCGTGTGGTGAACACCCCCGCGGCCGTGGCCATCCGGTAGGTCGACCACCTCCAGAAGCTGCGGCGCGCGACCTCCCACAACAGCCGCACCTCGACCTCCACTCCCCTCCTGCCGGTGGCACGGGGAGGAGCGGCGCTACATCACATCCGGTCGAGCAGCTCGGCGATTCCTTCGCGCCTCTGCACTCGACCAGTAGCGCCGGCCTTGATCGGGGAGGGTCGGCCGGTAGCTGTCACACCGGCGGGGCAGACTGGAGCAATGACGACCGAGCTCAACCCTCCGAGCACCGATCTGTCGCTCCGAGTCGAGGCGCGTCGGGTTCGGGAGTCCGCCTGCCGGGAGGCCACACAGCGGGGCGAGCTCGGACAGTTCTTCACCCCCGCTGCGATCGCGCGCGTGCTCGCCGGCATGTTCGATGTGCCACCGCCGGGCGCTCTCCGAGTGCTCGATCCGGGCGCCGGGGTTGGGTCGCTGACAGCAGCGTTGGTCGACCGGGCCCGAGATGAGGGGTGGCCCGTCACGCTCGATCTGACCGCGGTCGAGGTCGATGGGGGCTTGATGCGAGCGCTCGAAGCGACCCTGATCGAGTGCGAAGACCTGCCGCTGGCGAGGTCGGCGACGCTTCACTCAGCCGACTTCATCACTTGGGGCTGCGAGCAGCTCCGAGGCGGGCTCTTCGCCGCCGAGCCCGAGCTCTTCGACCTGGTGATCCTCAATCCGCCCTACCGCAAGCTCAACACCGACTCGGCCGATCGGCGACGGTTGTCGAGCATCGGGATCGAGGTCACGAACCTCTACGCGGCATTCGTCGCGCTCGCTGCCCGCATGCTCGCTCCCGGAGGTCAACTCGTCGCCATCACCCCAAGGAGCTTCTGCAACGGCCCCTACTTCAAGGCGTTTCGGAAGGAGCTACTCGCTTCAACAGCCCTTCGTCGGATCCACGTGTTCGACTCTCGCGACGAGGCGTTCCGGGACACGGCGGTCCTCCAAGAGAACGTGATCTTCCATCTGGTCAAGGAGGTCGAGCAGGGCTCCGTTGTCATCGAGTCGAGCAGCGGCGGAGGATCCGGTCTGACGCACCAACGCGTCGTTCCGTTCGAACGCGTGGTGCATCCCGGTGATGCGAACACCATCATTCACCTGGTCCCGGATGAAGCACACGCCGACGTGGCGGGCAGAATGGGAGCGTTGCCGTGTGAGCTCCCGACGTTGGGTGTGGCGGTATCCACCGGAAGGGTCGTGGATTTCCGGGTCCGAGAGCACCTTCGCATGGAAGCTGGACCCGGCATGGTCCCGCTCCTGTACCCAACTCACATGCGAGCGGGCCGCGTGCGCTGGCCCGTCCCTGGCGGGAAGAAGGCGAACGCTCTAGCCGATGCCCACGAGACGCAGAAGCTGCTCTTACCGGCGGGCAACTACGTCCTCGTGAAGCGGTTCTCGTCGAAGGAAGAGCGGAGGCGGATCGTCGCCAGCGTTCTCGAGAAGGGTGACCTCCCAGGGGCAAGGGTTGCCGTGGAACACCACGTGAACGTCTTCCACAACCTCAACGCCGGGCTGCCGCTCGAGGTCGCGTGGGGGATCGCTGCTTACCTGAACTCGACGATCGTCGACCTGTTCTTCCGCCAGTTCAACGGGCACACGCAGGTGAACGCGACAGACCTTCGCTCGCTCCGGTACCCGTCGGTGGATCAGCTGGTCGAACTCGGTACGGCCGCCCGGGAAGCCGAACACGACCAGAACACCATCGATTTGCTGGTGGAGCGGTTCGTGCCTTCCCTCACGGACGCTTGATCGGTGGCAACCGTCACCGAGGCGATCGACGCGCTCACCCAGCTCGGCTTCCCGAACCAGCAGCTCAACGAGCGCAGTGGCCTGGTGTTGCTCGCGCTACTTGACCTCACCCCGGACAAGCCGTGGAGCACTATGGGAGGCGCTACGCGCCGAACTCCCGCGAGACCGTTCGCCGGCAGACCGTCCACCAGTTCCTGCATGGCGGATTGATCCTCCAGAATCCCGACCAGCCCGACCGTCCGGTCAACAGCGGCAAGACCACCTACCAGGTCAACAGCTTCGCCCTCGACCTGCTGCGGTCCTTCGGCGGACGGAACTGGCCTCTCGCACTGCGCCGGTACCAAGTCCGTGTGGAGACGCTCACGGAACGGTGGGCCAAGGAACGCCAGCTCCAACGCATCCCCGTCGTCCTACCGGACGGAGCTGACCTCACCCTTTCGCCGGGCGGACAGAACGTGCTGATCGCAGCCCTGGTGAAGGACTTCTGCCCGGTGTTCACACCCGGCGGGCGCGTGCTCTACGTCGGAGACGCCGACGAGAAGTTCGCCGTGTACGACCGCGAAGTCCTCGAAGGCCTCGGCGTGACCATCGAGGAGCACGGGAAGATGCCCGATCTGGTGGTGCACTACATCGAGCGTGACTGGCTCGAGCTCATCGAGGCCGTCACCAGCCACGGACCTGTGGACACGAAGCGACACGAGGAGCTTCAGTCCCTGTTCGCCGGTTCGACAGCTGGGCTCGTGTTCGTCACGTCGTTCCTCGATCGACGGACGTTGGCGAAGTACATCGGCGACATCTCCTGGGAGACCGAGGTCTGGGTCGCCGAGTCGCCGACCCACCTGATCCACTTCAACGGTGACCGGTTCCTCGGGCCTTATGAGTAGCTGGTCCGGCCGAGGGCAAGGAGCATCCACTCGCCACTCGAACAGCGCTACATCCGGTCGAGCAGCTCGGCCTTCTTGCGGGCGAACTCGGCGTCGGAGATGAGGCCCCGTTCGCGCAGCGAGTCGAGCTGCTCGATCTGTTCGGGGATCGAAGCGGGTGCCGCGGCCGGGGCCCCGCCCGAGATCCGGTCGAACTTGCGGTTCTCGTTGGCCTCCATGGCCACGTAGATCTCGTTCTGGATGGCGCTCGGCTTGCGCATGTTCGCGAACTCCTGACGACCCTCGGTGCTCGCCGACTCGATGACGAGATCGCCGGCACCGATCATCCGCTCGAAGATCGACTGGGAGGAGAACACAGTGTTGATCCGTTCGAGCGGGATCTCGATGCCGGAGCGGCTGATGATGCCCTCGCGGTGGATGAGGCGGTCGGAGGTGAGCACGAAGTGGCTGCTGACCCACGAGGCGTAGTTCACACCGAACCAGACGAGAGCCGTGAGGATGAGGACGCCCGCGAGGATGCTCACCACGTCGTTGCCGATCTGGGTGATGACCAGCAGTCCGATGACGATGGCGGCGATCAGCGCCGCCGTCGACGGCAACATCTGGAACCAGTGCGGGCGCAGATCGAGCACCAGCTCTTCGTTGGGATGGAGGTACTCCTCGGGGAACGCCACGGCCGGAGTGTAGGACCGCACGATCCAGAGGTGCCGGACCTCCGCCTAATGGATGGTGGTGATCGTGACCCGGCCACGCATCGCCTCGAGGTCCATACGGGTGGGATAGGCGGCCTGCGAGCCGACGACGCCAACCGCGCAGCTGGCCGCGGCCACCCCGATCGCGACCGCCTCCACTGGGTCGAGTCCGTCCAACAGCGCCCATCCGAGGCCACCGGCGAACGCATCGCCGGCTCCCGTCGCGTCGTTGGATGCTGCCGATGGAGTGGAGGGTGGCCATGCGGTGGCCGTACCCCGAACACGGGGATCAGCGATACACGCGCCGCTGGAACACGCGGTCGGAGGAGACGACCCGGTCGAGGAACACGTGTCCATCGAGGTGGTCGAGCTCGTGCTGCAACGCCCTGGCCTCGAACGCGTCGCACTCGAGCACCCGCTCGTCGCCCTCGGGGGTGTAGCCGCGCACGACGATGGTGGTGTGGCGGGCGACGTCGCCGGTGAGGTCGGGGACGCTCATGCAGCCCTCGCGCCCGACGTCGCGCCCGTGGGCCAGGACCACCTCGGGGTTGAACAGGACGAGCTCGCCGTGGCAGCTCTTCGCCTTCCTGTGACCGGTGACGTCGAGCGCGAAGGCACGGATGCCGACCCCGATCTGCGGAGCGGCCACCCCAACGCTGTGCGAGCTGCCGCGCATGGTGTCGAGCAGGTCGGCGGCGAGGGCGAGCGTGGCCTCACCGAACTCGGTGACCGGCCGAGCGGGGGTGCTGAGGATGGGATCGGGCAGGAGGACGACCGGGCGGATCACGGGAGCGTCAGAGGATGTCGGCGTCGGCGGCGTGCATCGAGCACTCAACTTCCAGCTCGCCGGCGATGGCGCGGAGCTGGCTCTCGACGGTGGCGGCGTCGACGTCCTCGGGGATGACGACGTCGAGCAGCATGGCGTAGACGGGGCGCGCCGGATCGCCGATGACCCGCGTGGCGAGGTCGGTGATGTTGACGCGCGCGTCGGCCAGCGCCAGGGCGAAGCGGTGGACGATGCCCGGGCGATCGGCGCCGTACACCGACACGCTCCAGCGCTCCCCCTCGCTGGACGCGCCCGTCGGGTCGCTCGGATGCACGCTGATGTCGAGGTGCAGCTCGGATGCGGGGAACGCCAGTGCCACCTCCACCGCCGCCACGTCGACCTCTTCGGGGACCTCGACGATGAGGACCATGGCGAAGCGGCCGCCGAGGATGGTCATCGACGTGTCCTCGAGGTTGGCGTCGAGCGCGGCGAGGGCGCCGGTGACGCCAGCGACGACGCCGGGGCGATCGGCCCCGATGGCCGTGATGGAGAGCTCGTGTGCCACTGCTCGCCTCCTGGCGGGTCGAACGAGATGATCGCAGAGCCTCGCGGACGGTGGCGGTTCAGGCCCAACCGAGGTCGTGGAGCCGGTCGTCGTCGATGCCGAAGTGGTGGGCGATCTCGTGCACGACGGTGACGAGGACCTCCTCGACCACCTCGTCCTCAGAGGTGGCGAGTGCGCAGATCGGGTTGCGGTAGATCGACACCCGATCGGGGAGCTCGAAGCCGCCGTAGGTGTCGCGCTCGGTGAGCGGGGTGCCTTCGTAGAGGCCGAGGAGCCCGGGCTCGTCGGGTTCGTCCTCGATCACCACCACCACGTTGTCCATGAGCTGGGCCAGCGCCTCGGGGATCTCGTCGAGTGCATCCACCACGAGCTCCTCGAACCGCTCGGCGCTCACCTTAATCACGGCGCCACCCTAGTGAGCCGACGGTCGACGGCCGCCGACCGGCCGACGGCGTCACAGCCTCTCGGTAGGGTGGCGCGGTGGACCCCGACCGCCTGCTCGACGACCTCAACGACGCCCAGCGGGCCGCCGTCACCAGCACCGCGGCACCCCTGTGCATCATCGCCGGAGCCGGTTCGGGCAAGACGCGCGTGCTCACGCGACGCATCGGCCACCGGGTCGCCACCGGCGACGCCGATCCGCGCCACGTGCTCGCCCTCACGTTCACGCGCAAGGCGGCCGGCGAGCTCGGCAAGCGCCTACGGGCCCTCGGCATGCGCGACACGGTTGCCGCCGGCACGTTCCACTCGGTGGCCTACGCCCAGCTGCGCGCCAGGTGGACCGAGCGCGACGTCCGTCCCCCCGAGCTGCTCGACCGCAAGGTCCGCTTCGTGGCGGGTCTCGTCCCCCGCGACGTGAAGGCGGTCGACGTCGTCGGTGAGATCGAATGGGCCACGGCACGCCGCATCGGTCCCGGCACCTACGTGCACGAAGCATCGCTGGCCAATCGCACCCCGCCCGTGCCCGCCAAGGTCGTCGCCTCGGTGTTCGAGCGCTACGAGGAGGCCAAGCGCCAGCGACGGATGATCGACTTCGACGACCTCCTGCGCCTGTGCATCCGCGACCTCGCCGACCCCGAGGTGGCGGCAGCCCAGCGGTGGCGGTTCCGCCACCTGTTCGTCGACGAGTTCCAAGACGTCAACCCCCTCCAGTTCGACCTCCTCAAGGGATGGCTGGGCGACCGCCCCGATCTCTGTGTCGTGGGCGACCCGAACCAGGCCATCTACGCCTGGAACGGGGCCGATGCCGGCTACCTCACCGACTTCGAACGGTGGTTCCCTGGCAGCGGCCAGGTCGAGCTGTCGGAGAACTACCGGTCGAGCCCGCAGATCCTGGCGGTGGCCAACGCCGTGCTGTCGCCGTCGCGCCCCAAGTCGTCGCCGCTGCGCGCCAACCGACCCGAGGGGCCCGCCCCCACCATCGTGAAGTACGCCAACGACGACAGCGAAGCCAAGGGCATCGCCCGTGCCGTGCGCGACGCCCACTCCCCCGGCAGTCGATGGTCGTCACAGGCCGTGCTCGTTCGCACCAACGCCCAGACCGCCCTGGTCGGCGAGGCGTTGCGCAGTGCCGGCATCCCCCATCGGGTGCGGGGTGGCACCGGGCTGCTCGAGCAGGCCGAGGTGCGCACCGCGCTGGCCAACCTCCGGCGCCATCCGGGCACCTACACGGCGGCCATCGCCGACCTCGCGGCCAGCATCGGCGACGGCGAACCCGCCACCGACGACGAGGCCGAGGTGCCCACCGACCAGTCCGACGCGGTGGCCGAACGCCGCGCCAGCCTCGAGATGCTCGTGCGCCTGGCCCACGACTACGAGCGGATCGACCCCATCCCGTCAGTCTCGTCGTTCGCGGGGTGGCTCAGCGCCACCGTCGGCTCCGATTCCCCCGATCGCGACGCGGTCGACGTCACCACGTTCCACGCCGCGAAGGGCCTCGAGTGGCCCATCGTCCACCTCGGCGGGCTCGAGCATGGCCTCGTCCCCATCGGCCATGCCAAGACCGCGGGCGCACTCGCCGAGGAGCGGCGCCTCTTCTACGTGGCGGTCACCCGAGCCGAACAGCGCCTGCGGTGCACCTGGGCCGAGACCCGCACCTTCGGGCAGCGCACCATGAACCGCGAGGCGTCCCCATACCTTGAGCAGGTCGAGGCCGCGGCATCGATGGCCGTCCTCGCCGGTGAGGGGCCGTCGGACTGGAAGGCGTTCCTGCGCCACGAGCGCGAGAAGCTCGCCACCACCGATCCCCGTTCGCCCCGTACCGGTCGACGAGGCCGACGTGGCGCACCGGCTGGCCTCGACCCCGACGACACCGAGATCTTCGAGGCACTCAAGCGGTGGCGCGCCACCAAGGCCAAGGCTGCCGGCGTCCCCGCCTACGTCGTGTTCTCCGACGCCACGCTGGTGGCGGTGGCCGGAGCCCGGCCATCCAACCGCAGCCAGCTGCGGTCGCTCCCCGGGATCGGGCCGGTGAAGATCGAGCGCCACGGCGACGAGCTCCTGGCGGTGGTGGCCGAGCACGCCAGCTGACCGCTTCCTCCGGTTCCGATTTCAGCCGAGGGGCGGCGCGAAGTGGTAGCTCCGGATCGAGAGGCCCTCGCGGAAGTAGAAGGCGTGCGCGCGCTCGCGCTGCACCCCCGAGTCGAGATCGAGCACGGCGCACCCTGCCTCGAGAGCGAGGCGGCGGTCGACACGCCACTTGCGGCTCAGGCCGGCGGACGCACCATCGCCAGCACCTCACGGCCCGCGAGGACCACGAAGAAGATGGCAACGGCCGTGAACGCCATGGTGGCGCTGGGTGCGGTGGCGTGGTGGAAGCTCACCACCAACCCGACCACGACCGACGCGATGCCGAGGAGCACGCCCACCACCATCATCGAGGGGACCCGCCGGACCAGCAGCGACGCCGTCGCCGGCGGGGCCACCAGCAGGCCGAAGACGAGCAGAGTGCCCACCGCCTGGAACGAGGTGATCACCGCCACCGCCACCAGCACCAACATGGCCATGTGGGCCACGCGGGGCCGGAAGCCGAGCGAGCTCGCCTTCTCGGGGTTGAACGACACCAGGAGGAACGCCCGGTAGCCCCCGACGACCGCGATGGTGACCCCCACCGCAGCCACTCCCTGCACCCACAGGTCGGCGGTCGTGACCGCGAGGACGTTTCCGAACAGGAACTGGCTCAGCTCACCGGCGTAGGACCGCTGCCGGGAGATGATGATGACGCCGAGGGCCAGCATCCCGACGAAGAGGAGACCGATGCCGGTGTCCTCGGGCAGCCGGGTGCGACGGTTCACGAGGCCTACTCCGGCCACCACCACGAGGGCGGACGCCAGTGCCCCGAGGCGCAGGTCGAGCCCCCACACGAACGCCAGGGCGATGCCGGGCAGCACACCGTGGGCGAGGGCGTCGCCGATGAAGGTCATGCCGCGGATCACCACCCAGGTGCCCACGATCGATGTGGTCACCACGGTGAGGATGCCGCCGAGCAACGCACGTTGCATGAACGCGTCCTCGAACGGCGCGACGAGCCAGTCCACGGCCGGAGCCTACGCAGCCACGAAGGTCACGCCAGCGCCTCGGCCACCCGCTCCGCGTTGGTGCGCAGCATCCCCACGTAGGTGTCGGCCCCCGAGCCGGGCGGTCCGAGCGAGTCGGTGAACAGCTCGACGACCTCGACGGGGTGGTCGACCCCGTCGACCAGCGTGTTCGACAATGCAGCAGAGCCGGACGACTCGGAGAAGATCGCCGGCAGACCATGCGCCTCGACCTCGTCGATGAGGTGTGACAGGTCGGCGGGGTTCGTCTCGGCGAGGGTGTCGCCACCGGGGATGACCGCACCGATCACCTCGAAGTCGTACCGCGCCGCAAAGTAGCCGAAGGTGTCGTGGTTGGTGACGAGGAACCGGTGCTCGGATGGCACCGCGGCCAACGTCTCGACGATCTCGGCGTCGAGGGCCCGGAGCTCCTCGACCAGCGCAGCGGCGCGCGAGCTCAGCTCGGTGGTGTCGAGCGTGGGCTCGGCCTCGACGATGGCATCGACGAGAGCCGGGATCACGTCGGCCATGCGGAGCGGGTCGTGCCAGAAATGCGGATCCTCGTCGCCGTGCTCGTGGCCGTCATCGGGTTGGTGCTCGTCGAGCTCGCCGTGCTCGTCGTTGTCGTCGTGGTCGTGGTCGCCCGTACCGATCAGTAGCGGTTGCACCACGTCGATCAGCTCGACCACCGGAGTCCCGTCGTCGGCCGCCGAGATGAGCGGCGACGCGAGCCCGGCCTCGAGGCCCGACCCGATGGCGACGATCACCGAGGCCTCACGCAGCGATGCGATCTCGCGGGCCGACGGTTCGAAGCTGTGGGGGTCGCTGCCGGCCGGGATCAGCACCTCGACCCGAGCGGCGTCGCCCACGATCGACGACACGACATCGCCGATGATCGAGGTGGTTGCGATCACCAGCGGGCCGTCGGTCGAATCGGCCGACGGGCCCGTGCACGCGGCCAGACCGCAGGTGCACGCGACGAGGGCGGTCAGTCCCGTTCTCCATGCGGTCGTTTCCATTGCCGCGAACGATATTGAGTACCGTTCTCACTTGCAATTGCTGCGACCGCTGTCGCCTCAGGAACCGGTCCGCTCCCGCCGAGCGCGCATCTCGGCGAAGCGGGCGAAGTCGATCGAGATGAACAGCGCCTCGGCCTCGGCGGTGAGAACGTCGCCGTGCAGCAACCGGCCGGTCGTGAAGATCTTGCGCCCCTCGGTGCGCACCAGCTCACCCTCGAACCGCAACGGCTGGTGCAGCGGCGTGGGCGACCGGTAGTCGACCTTGAGGTAGGCGGTCATCCCACCCGAACCGCTGAGCGATTGGGTGGCCCCGAGCACCTCGTCGAACGCGGCCGCGATCCAGCCACCGTGGACGCATCCGGGCGGCCCCTCGTAGGCCGACCCGAAGGTGGCGGTGGCCACGATGATGTCGTGGCCGAACTCGAGGTGCAGTGGAGGTGCCAGGGGGTTGGCCTGGCCGAGGATCGGACTGTGGTCGAAGAAGCCGTCGGAGTGCGGCGAGTTGGCCGCCTCGGCAAACCCCACGTAGCTCGACTCGGGTGCGGCCTCGAAGCGCACGGCGAGGGCTTCGAGCTCGTCGGCCGCCGCCCGGACCTCGTCGATGGGGGCATCGACCGACACCATTGCCTCGATGGTGCGGCGCATCGCCACCGCGAGACGGCGCTTCTCGAGGCGCAACGGCGTGAGCTCGACGTGGGCCTCTCCGGTGATGAACGCCGCCGCCCAACCGCCTCCCGCTGGTTCGGCGTCGGCGTCGGCGTCGGGCTCAGGCATCTTCGGCATCTTCGGCATCTTCGGCATCGACGTCGTACCCGGCGATGACCGGCGCATGGTCCGACGGCTTGGTGCCCTTGCGGGCGTTGCGGTCGACCAGGTCGACGGTGGAGCGCTCGGCCAGCGGCGCCGACGCCAACAGGTAGTCGATGCGCATCCCCTGCCGCTTGTGGAACCGGCCCGCCGTGTAGTCCCAGTAGGAGTAGAGCCCCTCGACACCGTCGTAACGCTGGCGGAACGTGTCGACCAGCCCCCATTCGCGCACAGCCGCTAGGGCATCCCGCTCGGGAGCGGTGACGTGGGTCGAGCCGATGAAAGCCGTCGGGTCCCACACGTCGATGTCCTCGGGAGCGATGTTGAAGTCGCCGCAGACCACCACTTTGCCGTCGGTGCGGCACGTGGTGTCGAGGTGGCTCCGCAGACGGCCGAGCCACGAGAGCTTGTACTGGTAGTGGGGGTCGTCGACCGACCGGCCGTTCGGCACGTAGACCGATGTGACCCGCACCCCGCCACACGTGGCCGACACCAGACGCGTGTCGGTGTCGGGCTCGAGCCCGGGCTCGAAGCCGACGAGCGGATCGGTCAGGCCGATCCGGCTGAGGATGGCGACGCCGTTCCAGCGTCCGTCGCCGTGGTGGACCGACTCGTAGCCCATCGCCTCGAACGCCATGGCGGGGAAGCCTGAATCGGCGAGCTTGGTCTCCTGCATGCAGAGCACGTCGGGCCGCACGTCGGCAAGCCATTGCTCGACCCTCGGCATGCGGGCGTTGAGGGAGTTCACGTTCCAGGTCGCGATGCGCACGACTCGACCCTACCGACCATCACAGAGGCGGCGACGCCCCCCGATATCATCGGCCCCGTGGCTGAACCAAACCCCCCATCCGGCTCGACTCTCGGGCCCAACGCATGGCTGGTCGACGAGATGTACGAGCGATACCTCGCCAACCCCGCTTCGGTCAGCGAGAGCTGGCAGGAGTTCTTCACCGACTACCGCACCGAGTCACCGACTCCGGCCCCCGCAACCCCACCACCTACGGCCACACCACCTGCCACGCCGCCACCTGCAACCACGGCTCCCGCCGAACCCGCCGCCCAGACCGCCGCACCGGTCGGCACGCCCATCCGCGGAGCCGCCGCACGCATCGTCGAGAACATGGAGACGAGCCTCGAGGTCCCCACGGCCACCAGCTTCCGTGAGGTGCCCGCCAAGCTGCTCGAGGTGAACCGCAAGGTCATCAACGGCTACCTCGGGCGCACCCGCGGCGGCAAGGTCTCGTTCACCCACCTCATCGGCTACGCGGTGGTGCGGGCCATCGCCGACTCGATGCCGGTCATGAGCTCGTCGTTCGAACGGGGCGACGACGGGAAGCCCTACGTCATCCGCCACGATCACGTGGGCCTGGGAGTCGCCGTCGACATCGAGAAGTCCGACGGCTCTCGCACGTTGATGGTGCCGTGCGTCAAGGACGCCGACACGCTCGACTTCGCCGGCTTCCACGCCGCCTACGAGGACCTCATCCGCAAGGTCCGCACCAACAAGCTCTCGCCCGACGACTTCGCCGGCACCACCGTGAGCCTCACCAACCCGGGCACCATCGGCACCGTCCAGTCGGTGCCCCGGCTGATGCAGGGCCAGGGCCTCATCGTCGGCGTGGGCGCCATCGACTACCCCACCGCCTACCAGGCCGCCGACACCCGCACGCTCGCCGACCTCGGCGTGTCGAAGGTGATCACGCTCACCTCCACCTACGACCACCGCATCATCCAGGGAGCCGAGTCCGGTCTGTTCCTGAAGAAGGTCCACGAGCTCCTGCTCGGAGCCGACCACTTCTACGACGACGTGTTCCGTTCGCTCGCCGTGCCATACGAGGCCGTCCAGTGGCGCCGCGACATCAACCCGGTCGACCGCGAGGAGTCGCAGCTCGAGAAGCAGATCGCGGTCAGCACCCTCATCAACATGTACCGGGTGCGCGGCCACCTCATCGCCGACCTCGACCCGCTGTCGTCCGAAGAGCCGTCGATGCACCCCGAGCTCGACCCGGCCACGTACGGTCTCACGATCTGGGACCTCGACCGCGAGTTCCTCACCGCCACCGGCGCGGGCATCTACGCCCCCGTGGGCGGTCGCTCGAGGATGACGCTCGGCGACATCCTCGACGTGCTGCGCGACGCCTACTGCCGCACCATCGGCATCGAGTACATGCACATCCAGGAACCAGCCGAGAAGCGCTGGATCCAGGAGCAGGTCGAAGGCGTCAGCGTCCAGATCTCACCCGAGGAGCAACGTCACATCCTCGGGCGACTCAACGCCGCCGAGGCCTTCGAGAAGTTCCTCGGCACCAAGTACGTCGGCCAGAAGCGATTCGGCATCGAGGGCGCCGAGAGCACCATCCCGCTCCTCGACGCCATCCTCAGCGAGGCCGCCGACTCCGACCACGAGCGCGCCATCCTCGGCATGGCCCACCGCGGCCGGCTCAACGTGCTCACCAACATCGTGGGCAAGAGCTACGACCAGATCTTCAAGGAGTTCGAGGGCAACATCGACCCCGAATCGATCCAAGGCTCCGGCGACGTGAAGTACCACCTCGGCCAGTCGGGCAAGTTCGTCAGCCGCAGCGGCCGCGAGATGCCCATCGAGCTCGCCGCCAACCCCTCGCACCTCGAGGCCGTCGACCCGGTGGTCGTCGGCATGACCCGCGCCCACATGGACGCCCTCGACCACGGCGACTACCCGGTGCTGCCCTTGCTGATCCACGGCGACGCCGCGTTCGCAGGGCAGGGCGTCGTCGCCGAGACGCTGAACCTCTCGATGATCAAGGGGTACCGCGTCGGCGGCACCATCCACGTCATCATCAACAACCAGCTCGGCTTCACCACCGCTCCCGATTCGGCCCGGTCCTCCGAGTACCCGACCGATGTGGCGAAGATGGTGCAGGCACCGATCTTCCACGTGAACGGTGACGATCCCGAAGCCTGCGTGCGCGTGGCCCGCCTCGCCTTCCAATACCGCCAGCGCTTCGACAAAGATGTCGTCATCGACATGTTCTGCTACCGCCGGTTCGGACACAACGAGGGTGACGATCCGAGCTACACCCAGCCGCAGATGTACGCCAAGATCGACTCCCGCCGCTCGGTGCGCAAGCTCTACACCGAGGCGCTCGTCAAGCGAGGCGACATCTCGCTCGAGGAGGCCGAGCAGGCGCTCGACGACTACCGGGCCCGCCTGCAGGAGGCCCTCGACGAGACCCGCCAAGCGGCGACCGCTCCCGGCGCGCACGCACCGCGCCGGCCGACCCCCATGGGCGTGCTGCCGCACGTCGGGACCGGTGTCGACCGCGAGGTCATCGACCGCATCTACACGACGCTGTCCACCTATCCCGAGGGCTTCACCGTCCACCCCAAGCTCGCTCGCCAGTTCGAGACGCGCGACAAGATGTTCGCCGACGACGAGGTCGACTGGTCACTGGCCGAGGCCATGGCGTTCGGGTCGCTCCTCCACGAGGGGATCTCCATCCGGCTGACCGGCCAGGACTCGCGGCGCGGCACCTTCTCGCAGCGGCACTCGACCCTCGTCGACCACGAGACCGGCGCCGAACACGTGCCCCTGGTGAGTCTGGCCGAGGAAAGCACCCGGCTGTGGATCTATGACTCGCTGCTCAGCGAGTACGCCGCTCTGGGGTTCGAGTACGGCTACTCGGTCACCAACAAGGACGCGCTGGTGTGCTGGGAGGCGCAGTTCGGCGACTTCATGAACGGCGCCCAGATCATCATCGACCAGTTCATCGTGTCGGCCGAGGACAAGTGGGGACAGACCTCGGGCCTGGTCATGCTGCTGCCCCACGGCTACGAGGGCCAGGGCCCCGAGCACTCCTCGGCTCGCATCGAGCGGTTCCTCATCCTGGCCGCCGAGGACAACATCCAGGTGGTCAACGCCACCACGTCGGCCCAGTACTTCCACATCCTGCGCCGTCAGATGCACCGCGAGGTGCGCAAGCCGCTGGTGATCATCACGCCCAAGTCGCTCTTGCGGGCCAAGCCGGCACGCAGTCCGATCGCCGACCTCACGTCGGGGCACTTCAAGGAGGTCATCGACGATCCGAGGATCGATGACCCCACGGCCATCCGGCGCGTCGTGTTCTGCAGCGGCAAGGTGGCCTACGAGGCCATCGCCCACGGCGACGAGGTGGGTGCGCCCGCGGCGGTGGTGCGGGTCGAGCAGCTCTACCCGTGGCCGTTCGACGCGGTCGCGGCGACGCTCGAGCGCTACTCGAACGCCTCCGAGATCGTCTGGCTCCAAGAGGAGCCCGAGAACATGGGTCCCTGGAACTTCGTGAAGGGCCGGCTCTACGAGGCCCACGAGGACACCCACTCGATCCGCCGGGTCAGCCGGATCGAGTCGGGAAGTCCGGCGACCGGCTCGGCCGCCATCCACGCCCACGAGCAGCGCGACATCCTCACCCGAGCATTCGCCGATCTGTAGTCGCGGCAGACTCCCGTTCTGGCTCCCGGATCTCTACCGCTCGGGTAGAGATCCGGGAGCCAGAACGCGGCGAAGGCCGGTACTGGCATCAAAGTGTCACACCCCCTCGGTGGACTGGGGCGATGGACATCGAGAACGACCTCCGCACGCTTGCCTCGAGGAACCACGGATTGGTCAGCCGAGCACGCGCATGCCAGCTCGGGCTCACCTCACAGCAGCTCTGGCGGCTGGTGCAGAGCGGGCGTTGGGAGCCCGCCGGCACAGCAGCGATCAGGGTCGCTGGAGCACCCGTCACCGTCGACCAACGAGCACTCGCAGCCACGCTGGGTGCCGGCCAGTCAGCATGCCTCTCCCACCGATCGGGGGTGGCGTGGTGGGACGTTCCAGGCTTCCGACTCGAGCCGATCCGACTCAGCCGACCGCGCAACAGCACGCAACGGGGCCACGACTTGGTCGCCCACGAGCCCCGTGACCTCGCCGATCATCACGTGACGTTGCGTCGGGGCGTCCCGGTCACGACCCCGGCTCGGACCATCTTCGACATCGCGGCCATCGAGCATCCCCTGAAGGTCGAGCGCGCCCTCGACACCATGTGGGCGCGCAACCTCATCGGCCATGCATCGCTGTCGGCGATCGTCGACGAGCTCGGCGGACGGGGGAAGCCCGGCACCCGCGTCATGCGATGGCTGCTGGGTGACCGAGATCCCGAGTACCTGCCGCCCGAGAGCCAGCTCGAGTCACGGTTCGTCCGACTCATCGACGCGGCGGGCGACGAGACCTTCGATCGCCAGGTGGTGCTCGGTGATGCCGACGGGCCGATCGGCCGCGTCGACTTCCTCGATCGAGCCGTCTCGTGGTCGAGGTCGACAGTGCACGGTTCCACACGTCCCCGAGCGATCGTCGCAACGATGCCCGGCGTGATGTCCGTCTCAATGCCGTCGGCTACGCCGTGCACCGGGTGCGGGAGGCCGACCTGCTCGCTGCGCCTCAGGACGTCCTTGCCGCTGTCCGTGCCGCCCGATCTGCCTGCGACACACTTCTGGCTCCCGGATCTCTACCCGTGCGGTAGAGATCCGGGAGCCAGAACGGATGCGTCAGCGGAGGGCGAAGCCGACCACGGATTCCAGTTCGGCGATGGCGTCGTCGGGATCGACCACCTTGATGGTGGTCATCCCGAGCTGGCGCGCTGGCTTGAGGTTGATGCCGAGGTCGTCGAGGAACACGGCCTCGGCCGGCTCTATGCCGAGGAGCTCGCACGCCATCTCGTAGAAGCGGGGGTCGGGCTTGCGCACGCCGACCTTGCTCGACTCGACGATCCCATCGAAGAGCGCCATCACCCCGGCGATGGCGGCGGCGCGTCCCGTCGGGTCGACGGCTACGGCATCGAGGGTCGCACTGCCCTCGCCGGGCAAGGGGCGGCTGACGAAGTTGTTGGTCAGCAGTCCGGTGACGAGCCGCTCCGAGCAACGGCGCAGGGCCTCGACCATCGCCGGCCTCAGCTCTCCTCCGAGCATGCCGAGTACGGCACGTCCGTCGATCTCACGGCCGGTCGCCCGCGCTTCGGCTTCGAAAAGATCAGCGAACTGACCTAGGTCGACTTCGCTGCGCTCGAGCTTGGCCCACGCGTTGGAGTCGGGATTTGTGGCATTCAACTGCCGGATGAAGCCGTGGGGAAGACCGTGCTCCTCCTCGTAGAGGGCAAAGGCTTCGAAGGGACTCGAGAGGAGGACGCCACCAAAGTCGAAGAGAGCTGCACGGATCATCGGACGATCGTAGACACGCCGCGAGTAGCGGGATCCCTTGCACCCCTCGCGGGAACTGCTTGACTGTCCTGTCGAGATGCCTTCCCACCACGTCGTCGTCGACGGCTCCAACATCGCCACCGAAGGGCACACCGCGCCGAGCCTGCAACAGCTCGACGAAGCCGTGCGCGCCTTCCTGAGCGAGCAACCACACGATCTGGTCACCGTCGTCGTCGATGCCACCTTTGGTCATCGCATCGACCCGGGCGAGCGAGAGCGCTACGAAGAGGCGGTTCTGGCGGGCGAGCTGGTGTCACCACCGGCTGGTGCCATCGGTCGCGGCGACGCGTTCATCCTCCAGATCGCCGACAAGTCCGATGCCATCGTGCTCTCGAACGACTCCTTCCAGGAGTTCCACGGCCAGTACGCCTGGCTGTTCGACGAGGGCCGGCTCATCGGCGGCAAACCGGTCGAGCACGTCGGCTGGATCTTCCTGCCCCGAACGCCGGTCCGCGGCCCCGCCAGTCGGCGCGCCACGCGTGGCACCAAGTCGGCGAGCCGGCGCGGAACCTCGTCCGGCGAGGAGCTCGGCCCTCCTCCCACGCCGAAGACTCCACCGCCTCGCAAGCGCGCATCGGCCGCAAAGGCCTCCCCCGCAACCAAGGAACCCGCGAAGAAGGCACCTTCTCGTGGTCGGACCAAGGCCAAGGCCAAGACCGCGACCGCGACCGCGTCGAGCACGCGCTCACCGTCGAAGTCGACCCGGTCCGATTCGGGGCGCGAGGCCAAGAACACGACAGAGCCTCTCAACGCGCCGATGACGTTCATCGAGTTCATCGGCGGGCACCCCGTGGGTTCACAGGTCGAAGGGATCGTCGATCGCTTCTCATCACACGGTGCCTACGTGAACGCCGATGGAGCGCAGTGCTACATCCCGCTGAAGGCCATGGACGACCCGCCGCCGCGGCGGGCTCGCGACGTGCTGACCCTTGGCGAGACACGCACCTTCGTGGTCCAATCCTTCGACACGCCGCGACGCGGCATTGATCTCGCACTTCCCGGACTCGACACCGCCGAGCCGGGGAAGGACGAGGACGGCGACATCGACGCCATCGCAGGACCCAGCCCGGCAGGAGACCAACGCGCGTCGAACGAGCCGGCGAGCACCCCATCCCGGACAAGGAGAACCACACAAGTGGCAACCAAGAAGACGGCAGCGAAGAAAGCCCCGGCCAAGAAGGCACCCGCAACCAAGGCCCCCGCCAGGAAGGCTCCCGCCAAGAAGGCCCCCGCCAAGAAGACGTCCGCAACCAAGGCACCCGCAACCAAGGCACCAGCGAAGAAGGCACCTGCGAAGAAGGCCCCCGCCAAGAAGGCACCGGCCAAGAAGGCACCCGCAACCAAGGCACCTGCGAAGAAGGCCCCCGCCAGGAAGGCGCCGGCCAAGAAGGCACCCGCGACCAAGGCCCCCGCCAGGAAGGCTCCCGCCAAGAAGGCCCCGGCAAAGAAGGGCCCCGCCAAGAAGTCCTGAACTGCATCACGATCACGGTGCCCCGGTCGCTTCGGCGCCGGGGCACCGTCGCGCCCGCCCGAAGGTGACCGCAGAGGCGCCCGGTAGCCTCGACCGCCATGAGCGCCCAATTCATCTACACGATGCACAAGGTCACCCGGTTCTACCCACCGGACCGCACCGTGCTCTCCGACATCAACCTCAGCTTCTACCCGGGCGCCAAGATCGGCGTCATCGGCTCGAACGGCTCGGGCAAGTCGTCGCTGCTGCGCATCATGGCCGGACTCGACGACGGCTACTCGGGCGAGGCCCGCCTCTCGCCCGGCTTCACCGTGGGCCTCCTCGAGCAGGAGCCACAGCTCGACGCCGACAAGGACGTGCTCGGCAACGTCATGGATGGGGTCGGCGAGACGGCCACCCTCCTCGCCCGTTATGACAAGGTGCTGGCGGGCTGGTCCGATCCCGACGCCGACTACGAGAAGCTCGGAGCCGAGCAGGCCGACCTCGAGGCGAAGATCGAGGCGGCCGACGCCTGGGACCTGCAGCGCACCATCGAGATCGCCATGGACGCCCTGCGCCTGCCCCCCGGCGACGCCGATGTCACCAAGCTGTCGGGTGGCGAGCGCCGCCGTGTGGCCCTGTGCCGCCTGTTGCTCGCCCGCCCCGACCTCCTGCTCCTCGACGAGCCGACCAACCACCTCGACGCCGAGTCGGTGGCGTGGCTCGAGCGGTTCCTGCGCGACTACTCCGGCACCGTGGTCGCCATCACCCACGACCGGTACTTCCTCGACAACGTGGCCGGCTGGATCCTCGAGCTCGACCGCGGCCGGGGCTTCCCCTTCGAAGGCAACTACACCTCGTGGCTCGAGCAGAAGCAGGCCCGCCTCGCCCAGGAGGAGAAGAGCGAGTCGGTGCGGCAGCGCACCCTCGCCCGCGAGCTCGAGTGGGTGCGCATGGCACCGAGGGCCCGCCAAGCCAAGGGCAAGGCCCGTCTGAGCGCCTACGAGTCGCTCCTCGCCGAGGCCCAGGCCACCCAGGGGCGTGACGATGCCCTCCAGATCAGCATCCCCGCCGGCGACCGCCTCGGCGACGTCGTCATCGAGGCCGACCACCTCACCAAGGGCTTCGGCGACCGCCTCCTCATCGACGACCTGTCGTTCACGCTCCCCCGTGCCGGCATCGTCGGCATCATCGGCGCGAACGGTGCCGGCAAGACCACCCTGTTCCGGATGATCACCGGATCCGAGACCCCCGACAGCGGAGAGGTCCGTGTCGGCCCCACCGTGCAGCTCGCCTACGTCGACCAGTCGCGCGACGTGCTCGACTCCGACCGCACCGTCTACGAGGAGATCACAGGGGGCGCCGACACCATCAAGGTGGGCGGCAAGGAGATCCACGGCCGGGCCTACGTGGCCGGGTTCAACTTCAAGGGCTCCGATCAGCAGAAGAAGGTCGGTGACCTCTCCGGAGGCGAGCGCAACCGGGTGCACCTGGCCAAGGTGCTCACCACCGGCGGCAACGTCCTGCTCCTCGACGAGCCCACCAACGACCTCGACGTCGACACGCTACGAGCCCTCGAGGACGGCCTCGAGGCCTTCCCCGGATGTGCTGTCATCATCAGCCACGATCGCTGGTTCCTCGATCGTGTGGCCACCCACGTGCTCGCTTTCGAGGGCAACTCCGAAGTCCGCTGGTTCGAGGGCAACTTCTCGGAGTACGAGGCCTTCCGGCGCAAGGAGCTCGGGGTCGACGCCGAGCAGCCGCACCGCCTCAAGTACAAGCCGTTGGTCAGAAGTTGAGCTCGGTCGAACCCGACGATACCCACCAGGAGGGCCTCGACGACCACTCCATCGCAGCCCAGGTGGCCACCGCCGCAGGGGAACTACTGGTGGCGCTGCGCGCCGACCTCGTGGCGCAGGGCGCTCCGCGGTGGGCGATCGAGCAGGAAGGCGATCGCCAAGCGCACGATCTCATCGTCGCGGCACTGGCCGAGCTGGTACCCGACGACTCGGTGCTCTCCGAGGAGGGGACCGACCACGTCGAGCGTCTCACCGCGACGCGGACGTGGATCGTCGATCCTCTCGACGGAACCCGTGAGTTTGGCGAAAACCCTCGTCACGACTACGCCGTGCACGTGGCCCTCGTGGTCGGCCACGAACCGGTTGCTGGCGCCGTGGCACTGCCGGCCCTCGGGATGACGCTTTCGACCGGACCGGCGCCGGTCCTGCCCGAGCTCCACCCCGGGGGGCCCCGGCTCGTCGTCAGCCGCAGCCGGCCGGCCGCCATCTGCTACGACATCGCCGACGACCTCGCTGGAGAGCTCGTCCCACTCGGGTCGGCCGGAGCGAAGGCCATGGCAGTGGTCCGCGGCGAAGCGGAGATCTACGCCCATGCCGGTGGCCAGTACGAGTGGGACTCGTGCGCCCCGGTCGCAGTTGCGGCGGCTGCCGGGCTCCACGTGTCGCGCATCGACGGCAGCCCCCTGCACTACAACCGCCCCGACCCGTGGCTCCCCGACCTCCTCATCTGCCGTAAGGAGTACGCCGACTCGATCATCGAGATCGTCCAGCGGCGGGTCGGCACCAGCATCGGCGACGAGGAAGCTCGTCTGTGGAGCTGACCCGATGACACCGACCGACCTCGAGATCGGTGCCTTCTCCGATGATCCGCCCTGGATCGTCGACCCCGCCGCCATGCCGTGGCGCCGCTCGGTACCCACCGTCCGTTCGGTGGTCCGTCGTCAGCTCCCCGGCCTCGTCCGACCGCGACGTGTCCCGCCTCCCGGTCGGCTCGTCGTCGTAGTGTTCCACCTCGGCCGCGCCCTCCTCGGCTGGATGGTGGTCGAGCGGCGCTCGGGTGATCGGTCACGCTCCCGGGCCGGCCTGTCGCGGCGCATGCGCATCGCCATCGAGGAGCTCGGCCCCACCTTCATCAAACTGGCGCAGATCATCTCCTCGGGTGAGGGCCTCTTCCCCGACGAACTGGTCGGCGAGTTCAAGAGGTGCCGCGACCGGGTTCCGGCCGAGCCGTTCGCTGAGGTGCGCCGGGTCATCGAGCAGGATCTCGGTGCCCCGCTCGACTCAGTGTTCGCCTGGATCGACACCACTCCCCTCGCCGCTGCCTCCATCGCCCAGGTGCACGCGGCGCGGCTCCACACCGGTGAAGACGTCGTGGTGAAGGTGCAGCGCCCCATCGTCGGCCAGGTCGTCCTCCGCGACCTCCAGGTGATGGCGTGGCTGGCGCCGTTCCTCGTGGGACGCATCCCTGTCGCCGCGCTGGCCAACCCGCCGGCGCTCGTCGAGCTGTTCGCCGAGACCATCACCGAAGAGCTCGACTTCCGGGCCGAGGCCGACAACATGCTCGACGTCGCCCGGTCCTTCGCCGCCCTCGGCCAGCGTGGCTACGTGATCCCGCGACCCCACCCAACGCTCGTCACCCGGCGGGTGCTCGTCATGGAGCGCCTCGATGGCTTCGCCTTCGACGATGTGGTGGGCATGCACGCCGCTGGCCTCGACACCGAAGCCATCGTGCGCACCGGGATGATCGGTTTCATGGAGGGCTGCATGCTCCATGGCATCTTCCACGGCGACCTGCACGGCGGGAACCTCTTCGTCCTGCCCGACGGCCGCACCGCCCTGCTCGACTTCGGCATCACCGGCCGGCTCACCGACGCCCGCCGCCGTGCCTTCCTCCGCTTGCTCCTCACCGCCAGCATCAACGACGTGAAGGGCCAGCTCGCTGCGCTGCGCGACCTGGGGGCGCTTCCGCCCGACACCGATCTCGACGCCGTCGTCGTCGACCTCGGGCTCGACCGAGCACCGCTCGATCCCACCAAGATGTCGCCCGATGAGCTCATCGGCGAGATCCAGAAGGTCGTGAAGGCTCTGCTCGCGTACGGCGCCAGCATGCCGAAGGAGCTGATGCTCTTCGTGAAGAACCTGGTGTTCCTCGACGGTGCCATCGCTCGGCTGGCGCCCGACCTCGACCTGTTCGCCGAGATCACCCAGATCTCGATGTACTTCGCCACCACCCATGGCGAGACGATCGCCGCCGACATCGGTGTCGACCCCCGCACGGTCGACCTCGACCTCAGCGGGGTCAAGGCCACCTTCGGCGTCGACCCCGACGAGACCACGACGCTCACCTACCGCGACCTCCAGGCTCGCCGCCAGCTCATCCGCGAGCGGTTCCGCAAGCGCGGCGCCGACGTGCCATGAGGATGGAATCCTCGAGCACCAGTGCTTCGACAACCTCACCCCGCCCAGACGGCTCTGAATCAGCGGAACCACTGCGTCCCAGGGCACGACAACTAGTGCCGCTTGCCACCAGTGGACTTCCGCGCTCCCTTTGGTGCGCGGCTCGTTCGTTCCGCTGTTGCGCCCTTCACGACCTCAGGAGCACCTGTTTGGATTGCAATCAGGTCCAGGGGTCACCGTAGCGTAGCTAGCGAGAGCGGCGGGAGCCCCGCCCGAGTAGTGAGCGACTGGATGAACTCACGGAGGTAGGGGTGGACGGAGAACGTGGCGCTTGTTGCGGCGAACGCTCCATACGCCTCGTCGGAGAGCTGAACATCTTCAGGCAGTGCATAAACGGCGCCGTAGATGGCCGAGCAGTCGAACACGGCCTCAGCACCCCTGCGAATGTGGACCTCGCAGCCGATCTCACAAACAAGGAGACGCGCATCGTCCATGAGAGCCCAGTCGTAGGACGCGTCCACGTCTGCTGCGAGCTGGCCCGGCTCGTAGCCTGCCTGCAACTCGGACGTAGAGCGAAGGAGCTTGATCTGCAAAAGATTGGCGAGCGCGCCAACTTGACCTGCGAGTTCAACCTCGTCGGTCATACGGCCAAGTCCTCGCGGGACCGTGAGGCGGGGCCTTTCCGTGTCGAAGTGGCTTGATCGTAGAAGGGGTGAGCCTGCCCCGCCGGGAGCATCTGCCTGTGCACCCGGCGGGTGGCCCGCTTCACCGGAACTGGCTCGAGAGCCGAGTCGGTGGTGTACCTGTTCAGGAGCCTGGCATCGAAGAGCGTGGCGGACTCATGGTCGATCAGATTCGCACCCTCGACTGAGTTGTCCCGTTGAGCGAACCATCCGGCGACCGTCGCCCACTCCCACACCCGGATTCCGCCTCCAAGCGTTCCACAGGGGGCAGGAAAGCCGCCAAGGCCCCTCTTGCCTCCCACCAGCAAACGGACGCTCTCAGGCGTGCGGTCGGTCCGATCGGCGATGTCGGGAATGGAGACCAAGTCGCGGTCCACCCTGAGGACGCGGACCGTAGGCACTACCGCCTCGAGACGGTCCGTAGTCTCCCCCAACGCATGGGAGGCACCGCGGGCAGCCACGACGAAGCCGATCGTCACTCGCCCCGACTGGACGCTTGCCCCTACATCCTCAAACGCGCCATAGAGCGCGTCGAGGTGCTCGTCGTTCTCAACGTCGAAGCCCTCAACCTCTAGAGCGAAGCTGAACTCACCCGTCACGTCCGTACTCCCTGTTGTGAACTTCCAACACACTGTATCTGTAAGAACCCGTGACGCCAAGCGAGCGAGGGGCACCAACCGCCTGGGCACTTCGCTGCACTTCTCTTCACACGCCTCGCCTCGTTTCCAGAGCTGCGGGGGGACTTCGCCACACTGAGCTGACAACAACCATGCGGGCAGTAGAGCCTCGCCCAGTGCCCGCCGGGGACTTGCGCACGCCAGCCTCCAGCTCGCAGATGAACCAACACGCTCTCAACATCCTTGTCCGGATGGCGAGGAATCGACACCAGCCTAGGCATGGCGCGACCTCCCACACGCTCCCAGGCACTCCCGGCCGTGCACGGACGATCGGGACATTGCCACCCACCCAGCTCCCGGGTCCTGTGCAAAGCAGGACGAGCTCAAGCCGTCGGCCTTGGCCTGCGTGGCCCCGAAGTACCCGGCCATCAGAAGGGCTCCTCCGCGTCCGCCACACTGGGGACGTAGAGGACTTCGTCTACCGCCACAAGCATCCCGCCCGTGTCTGGGATGTGACTTGCGTCCCAGCCGGCGCTGGTAGGTCGCCAAGCGAGTCGGCCCATGATGTACGCGAATACCAACTGCGCTTTCGCCTCTGGATCGTAGACGAGACGGGCGCCCGCCACTGTGTTCTTCACGTCGAGCAAGGTGCGCAGCGCTTCCTCGGAAGGGTTTACTGCAGACTTGCGCAGCAGGCTCTGGTCGCCCGCCGTGACCCACATCCACCCGGGATGCTCGGTACGGAGTCGTTCGTCCCGGTAGATGCCAAGAGACTGGGGGAGCACGCCCGCCTCGATCGCGAGGCGCAGCCGCTGCGAGCCGTGAGTCGCTGCCCACCGGGCTGCCTCGTTCTCCTCTTCCTGGCGGCGACGACGTGCGTCCGCCTTTTGGTGGGCCTCGGCGACCTTAGGCCCAAGTGCCGCAAGAGCCCGATGCAAGGCATCATCGGCGCCAGCGAGGTCCGAGTCGATGATGTCGAAGGCAAGCGGAACGTCCGCCACTTCGGCTTCTCGAAGCGGCGGGTTCGTCTTGAGCACAGCCGCGAGATGGGTGACTGCGTCTCGGAAGGCTTCGACCTCATCGTCGACAAGGCCCCCGAAGATCGGATCGTACAGGTCGTCGTCGGCCATCCAGCTGTCAACCAACTGCTGCCATCAGCCCACCGCCATGCCGATAAACCCTGACCACATCTCTACGACTTGGCGGAGTTCAGGCACGAGCTGCTCCACCCGCCGCCGTAGGGCTGCTTCCTCCGCTCCAGCCAGTTCGAGGAGGAGCTCGATGTCCTCAGGCCACATCGGCAGAGGCCTGGGAGTAGTGGAACGCGCCACGACGATGCGTGGGTGCGGCCAATTGGGAATGTTCGGACGGCCCGGCCAATCGGCATCCGATGCCTGAGCATTTGCGATTTCAACTGACGCTACCGGGGCGACGATGAGCAACTGGTCGACGTCATCAGGCAAATTGGGGAGGAGGTCGACCACGTCCGACCAGTAGGGACTGTCCGGGGCAATCCAGATGCTCAACTCCCGGACGGGACGACCGCCTGCGTGAAGTGCGGCGCGAGCAGCGGCATCGTCGAATGCCGCGAGCACCCGAACGGCGACATCGCTGTCGGGCCGGACAGGATCCGGTATCACATTGCGCTCCTTCTGCGACCGAACTACGGCCGCAGATCCTGAACAGCCTCGGGCCCGGACGGCAGCGACCTTTCGATGCCTAGACCTTCGGTGTTCGACCTCACCCGACTTGGGCTTGGCGACGACCAACAACCCGCTGGTCGCACTCGCGCGTACCCGCACGGTCAGCCGGGATGGGGGATCACCGGCCTCGCCGCAGACGACAGGTCACGTCTTGCGGGGATGACGGCAACCTTGGGGCGCGTAGGAGCGCTATCCCTCGCACCTCTGCCAGGACGACGGGTCTACAATTCCCCAGGCGCTCGATCCCGCCAACTGATGGCCTTGGGGGTTCGTGTGGGCCTGGCACTACGGTGCGAGCCGATGCGCCTCGTGATCGCTCGCTGCTCCGTCGACTATGCCGGGCGGCTCACCGCCCACCTCCCGATGGCCACCCGCCTCATCATGGTGAAGGCCGACGGCTGCGTCGCCATCCACGCCGACGGCGGGGCCTACAAGCCACTGAACTGGATGAACGCACCGAACCGCGTGGTCGAGGCTGGAGCCGAGTGGACGGTGACCAACCCCAAGGGCGAGACGCTCACGATCACCATCGCCGAGGTCCTCTCCGACACCGCCCACGAGCTGGGCATCGACCCGGGCCTGTCGAAGGACGGCGTCGAGGCGCACCTCCAAGAGCTGCTCGCCGCCAACACCCACGCCATGGCCGAGGGGCTCTCGCTGGTGCGGCGCGAGTACCCCACCGACATCGGGCCCGTCGACCTGATGTGCCGCGATGCCGACGGCCGGTTGGTGGCCATCGAGGTGAAGCGCCGTGGGGAGATCGATGGCGTCGAGCAACTCACCCGCTACCTCGAGCTGATCCGCGCCGATCCTGCACTCGCCGACGTGCGCGGCATGTTCGTCGCCCAGGTCATCAAACCGCAGGCGCGCACCCTGGCCCTCACCCGCGACATCGTGTGCGTCGAGGTCGACTACGACGAGCTGCGCGGCATCGAGTCGAACGAGCTGCGCCTGTTCTGAGCCCGCACGCGGCTGAGGGGCGCCCGGTGGGACGCCCCTCAGCACGATGCATCGTTCAGCGAGCGACCGTCAGCTCATCCAGCTATCCACGAGCTCCTGGTTGCCCTCACCGGACAGCCACTCACGGATTCCTTCCTCTTCCTGGCCGGACTCGTACTGGTTGAGCACGATGTCCTCGAGCTCGGCGAGCTGCTCGTCGTTCAGCTCGAAGTCGGAGATCCAGCCGCTGACCTCCGGGCAGTCGTCGGTGAAGCCGGGACGAGCAACGGCGTGCAGCTCCTCGGCGCCACCCATGGCGCCTTCGGGATCCTCGAGGTCCTTGATGGGGTACACCGAGTAAGCCCAGTGGGGGTGCCACAGGGTGACAACGATGGGCTCCTCGTCCCCGATGGCCCGCTCGAGCTCGGCGAGCATTGCCGGGGTGCTGCTCTCGACGAGGGTGTAGTCGTCGAGCCCGTAGGTGGGGATGGCCTCCTCCTGGGTGGTGCGCATCAGACCAGCACCCGCCTCGATGCCGATGATCTCAGCACCGAACATGTCGGCGTTGCCGGCGAGCTCGGCGATCGAGTCGATCTCGACGTACTCGGGGACCGCGATGTTGAGCGTGCCCTGGTCGTACCAGGTCGCCAGGTCCTCCAGTTCCTCGCCGAACTCCTCCCAGTAGGGGGCGTGGGTGGCAGGGAGCCAGGCATCGAAGAACAGGTCGAGGTCGCCCTTCGCGACACCCTGGAACACCGGAGCGGCGTCGCTCTGGGTGGTCTCGACCTCGTAGCCCGCGTCCTCGAGGAGGACGGCCCACAGCTCGGTGACCACGATGTCCTCGTCCCACGGGATCCAGCCGATGGAGATCGAGTCGCACGCCGCTTGGTCGCCGCCGTCGGTCTGCTCGGTGTCGTCCGGTGCTCCCGCGCCGTTCTCGTCGTCGCTCTCGTCGTCACCACAGGCAGCGGCAACCATCGTCAGAGCCGCGATCACCGCCACAAGTCGAACCAGGGGATGGAGTCGACGTCGTCTCATGGGTGTTCCTTCCTTCTTTGGTTGGGGGGATTGCTGATGCCGGCGGCGAGCGCCGGCAGTCGGTCAGTTGCCTGCGTGTTGGCGTCGAAACGCCCGCTCGCTCACCGACGATGTCGAGCGGTCGAGGAAGATGGCGAGGATGACGATGGCGAGACCGCCCTCGAACCCCCGACCCACGTCGAGCGTGGTGATGCCGCGGAGCACGACCGCGCCCAGGCCGCCAGCGCCGACGATGCCGGCGATGACCACCATCGACAGGGCCAGCATGATCACCTGGTTGATGCCGGCCATGATCGTGGGCAGAGCGAGCGGGATCTGGATGCGCGTGAGGATCTGCCTCGGAGGCGAGCCGAACGCGTGCCCGGCCTCGACCACCTCGGGGTCAACTTGGCGGATGCCCAGCTCGGTGAGCCGCACCGACGGCGGTAGCGAGAACACCACCGTGGCCACGACACCGGGAACCTCACCGAGGCCGAAGAAGACGATGGCCGGGATCAGGTAGACGAATGCTGGCATGGTCTGCATGAAATCGAGCGCCGGCCTCGTCACCCGACTGACCAGCGGGCTGCGCGTCGCGGCGATGCCGAGCGGCACACCGACGGCCACGGCGATGACGCTGGCGACGAGCACCAGCGCGAGCGACGACATGGCCTGCTCCCAGAGCCGCATGCTGTCGATCAGAGGGAACGCGAGCACCGTGAAGAGAGCGAACGGCTTGCTGCGCACCCACCAGGCGAACGCCGCGAAGGCCGCGGTGAGGATCAAGGGGTTCGGCCACATCAGGAAGCTCTCGATCAGCTCGATGAGCCAGGAGAGGAAGTCGCTGGTGTAGTCGAAGACCCACTCGGCGTTCTCCTCCAACCACTCGACCGCAGAGTCGATCCAACGGCCGATCGGCACGCGCGGCAGCTCAGCCATGGGGGACGCTCCCTTCGCCGCCGGGTTGATCGGTGGGCATCGCCGGCACGCCGTCGGCGGCAGCATCGTCGTCTGCACCACTTGCGCCGTTGGAGTCGCCGGCGAGAGCAGCGAGGAGGGTCACCCGCGGGATGATCCCGAGGAGGATGCCCTCATCGTCGACGACGGCGAGGGGGAGGGGGCTGCCAGCCGCCGGGGCGAACAGATCGACCAGCGGCGAATCCGGAGCGACGGTCGGGACATCGGTGGTCAGCACCTCCTCGATGGTGCCGTCGCGGCGGGCTGCTGCGGTCGCATCCTCGTCGCTCACCGCGCCGCGCAGCCGCCTGCGGGTGCCGACCACGTAGAGACCCGACATCTGGTTCTCTCGCATGATCCGCATCGCGGCGCGCGGGCCTTCGTGGGGTCCGAGCGTGGCCACGGGCTGCTCCATCACGCTCGCGGCGGTGAGGACGCGTGATCGGTCGACGTCCTGGATGAACGATGCGACGTAGTCGTTGGCCGGATCCTGGAGGATCTCTTCCGCCGTACCGACCTGGACGATGCGTCCGTCCTTCATGACGGCGATGCGATCGCCGATGCGCATCGCTTCGTTGAGATCGTGGGTGATGAACACGATCGTCTTGCCGAGCCCCTCCTGGAGGTCGAGCATCTGGTCCTGCATCTCACGGCGGATCAGCGGGTCGAGCGCGCTGAACGCCTCGTCCATCAACAAGATCTCGGCGTCGGTGGCCAGGGCGCGAGCGAGACCGACCCGCTGCTGCATCCCCCCGGACAGCTGACCCGGATATGCGTCGGAGCGGTCGGCCAGGCCCACCGACTCCAGAGCGGCTTGTGCACGCTCGCGCCGTTCCCCGACCGGCACCTTCGCCGCCTCGAGACCCCATGCCGCGTTGTCGAGGACGGTGCGATGGGGCATCAGGGCGAAGTGCTGGAAGACCATGCTGATCCCGCCGGACCGGATCTGGCGCAGGTCCTTCGCACCCAGGCCGGTGACATCGGTGCCGTCGATGACGATCCGACCGGAGGTGGGCTCGAACAGGCGGTTGATCGTGCGCACCAGGGTCGACTTGCCCGACCCCGACAAGCCCATCACCACGAAGACCTCGCCCCGCTCGATGGTGAGGGAGGCGTCGATGACCGCGGCGACCGCTCCGGTCTCCGCCTTCACCTCGTCGCGCGTGTGGCCGTCCTCGAGCATCCTCACCGAACGCTCGGGGTGAGGCCCGAAGATCTTGTAGACGTGTTGCAACTCGATCTCGCTCATCGACCTCCCGAGCTGACGTCCAGCACAGCCACGATGGTCGACCACGCACCGGCCGGCTCATCCGTCTCTCGGACGAGCACTGGCCGGTTGGCCTCGAGATCCATCGCGTCCACGACCACGGGTACCCGAAGTCCGGCCACTGCACGGGCGTACAAGCTCAGCGGCGACCGTACCAGACGAGGTCTCGGGAGCCGACGACCCTCGGAGCGAGCGGTGACGGCTCAGCCGAAGCGGCAGAGTCCACCGCTGATGACCACCTTCTCGCCGACCGACGTGGTGAACACCGCCTCGCCGTCGGCGATGCGCCACATGCGAACGGTGAGCTCGTCGCCCGGCAGCACCGGCGAGGCGAAGCGCCCCTCCATGTGTCGGAAGCGGGCCGGGTCGCTCTCGCACAGCGAGTGCAGCAGTGCGCGGCCGGTGAAGCCATAGGTGCAGAGGCCGTGCAGGATCGGCTTGGGGAAGCCACCGATGTCGGAGAACGACTTATCGGAGTGCAGCGGGTTGCGGTCGCCGTTGAGGCGGTACGTGAGGGCCTGGTCGGGCCGGGTGGCGTAGGTGACCTCGTGGTCGGGCTCGCGCTCGGGCGGCACGTTGGTGGGCCCCGATGGCCCCCGGTCGCCGCCGAAGCCGCCCTCACCGGCGATGAAGATCGACGAGCGGGTGCTGAACAGCGGCTCGCCGGTCTCCACCAGGGTCGAGTGCGATTCCGACACGATGACCGCGCCCTTGCCCTTGTCGTAGATGCCGACCACCTCGCTCTGCGCCTCGAGCTCGCCCGACACGGGGATCTCGCGGTGCAAGGTGATGGCCTGCTCGCCATGGACGAGCATGGCCGGGTTGAACGACCCGATCTTGGCCATCCCACCGCCCCCGGCGCCGAGCACGACCGCCATGGTGGGCAGCACGCGCTGGTCGACGCCGCGGGTGTTCTCGGTGGTGAACTCCAGCTCCTGGGTGACGGGGTCGATGCTTCCGGCGCCGACGCTCACCGCGTAGAGCAGTGCATCCTTGCTGGTCCAGCTTCGGCGCCCCGGCTCACCTTTGGAGCCAACAGCATCTGGGTTGATGGGCATGACGTTCCCCCCTGCTCGTCGTGCAGTGTTGCGATGGACGTGTGCGATGTGACCCTGACGGGTCGGATCAGATGGACTTGCCGGGGCGGCCGGGGCCCTCGGCGTCGCGGCCGCTCATGTCGGCGTTGAGGCGGGCATCGGCCATGAGCTTGGCCACGACCGGGCCGAGCTGGGCCGGATCGTCGACGGGATCGGCGGTGGGGCCACGGTGCCAGCCCTCGGCGATGCCGAGCGAACGCCCGCTCACGTCGAAGACGCGGCCCGTGACGTTCTTGGCCTCGTCGCTCGCCAGCCAGGTGACGATCGGCGAGATCCACCGCGGCGACATCTGCTCCTTGGCCTCCTCGGGCATCTGGCCCATGCCGAGGTTCTCGGTCATGCGGGTGAGGGCGGTGGGAGCGATGGCGTTGACGGTGACGCCGTAGCGGGCCAGCTCGAGGGCGGCGATGACGGTGAAGCTGGCGATGCCGGCCTTGGCCGCGCCGTAGTTGGTCTGGCCGACGTTGCCGTAGATGCCCGACGGCGACGCGGTGTTGATGATGCGCCCAGACACCTCCTTGCCGGCCTTCGACTGCTCACGCCAGTAGGCGGCAGCCCAACGCGACGGGGCGAAGGTGCCCTTGAGGTGCACCTGGATGACGGCGTCCCACTCGGCCTCGGTCATGTTGGTGAGCATCCGGTCGCGCAGGATGCCGGCGTTGTTGACCACGATGTGGAGGTCGCCGAAGGTCTCGACAGCCTGGTTCACGAGGCGCTGGGCACCCTCCCAGTTGCTGATGTCGTCGCCGTTGACGACGGCCTCGGCGCCCATGCCACGGATCTCCTCGACGACCTCGCCGGCGGGGCCGGTGCCGCCACCCGAGCCGTCCATCTCGGCGCCGAGGTCGTTCACGACGACCTTCGCGCCCTGCTCCGCCATCATCAGTGCGTGCTCGCGCCCGATGCCGCGACCGGCGCCGGTGATGATGGCGACCCGACCTTCGAGGATTCCACTCATCGGTGACTCTTCTCCTGGATTCGAATGTGGTGGGCCTCGACCGTCCCCCGGCCAGGCCAGACCGGATCATGACAGAGCGGCGGCGGCGGCACCCATTTCGGACCGGTGAAGCCGGCCCACGGCGATCCGAGACAAACATGGAACCCCGACGTCGGTGAACCGGTCGGGAGATGCGATGATTGACGCGATGTCCCGCCTTCCCACATCGGTTCGTGGACGCGGCGCGATCGTCTGGGCGGGCGGCGCGCTGGTGTTCGTCTACGCCATCCTCATGGCCGCCTCGTTTCTCGACCCAGGCTTCCTCGGCGACCGCGTCGGCCGCAACGTCGAGCTCGCCGGCGAGTCGGTGGCCGGTCTCGACGACGAGGACATCAGTGCGCACCTCGACGACATGGCCACCGAGTACGACTTGACGCCGGTGGTGTTGGACGCCGGCCAGGGCGGCGTCGAGCTGCCCGCGACGACACTGGGCCTCACCATCGATCGAGCCGCGACGGCCGAAGCTCTCCACGACGACGGCGTGTGGCTGCCCGCTCGCCCCTTCGGCTGGGTGGGGAGCTTCTTCACCTCCCGCGCGGTGATCCCGCGATTCGCGGTCGACGAGTCGGCGTTGCGGAGCGCGGCCACCGAGATCGATCTTCCGGGCATCACCGAGGCACGAGAGCCGCGGTTCGATGCCGGACCCGACGGCGTGGATGTCGTGGCCGGCACGCCCGGCGCCGGGGTCGATCCCGAGTCCCTTTCCGATCGGATTGCCGACGCAGCCGCCGCAGCCGCCGCAGCTGGCGATGATGTGGTGAGGGTCGAGCCTCTCCTCATCGACGTCGCCCCCGTCACCGCCGACGACGCGGCCGAGGAAGCCGCCGCCGACGCCGAGGCGGCGACCGACGAGCCACTCGTGGTCACCGTCGGCACCGTGGAGCATCCACTCGACGTCGCCCGCCTCCGTTCGTGGTTGGTCCTCGAACCCGACGGCGAGGGTGGTGCCGGCTGGGGCCTCGACGAGAGCGCCATCACCTCGGAACTATCGGAGATCTTCAGCGATGCCGGCTCGCCCGGGTCCGAGGTCGGCTTCACGGTCGAGGCCGGCCAGGTGCGGATCGTGCCGGGAGAGGTCCCCACCGGCTGCTGCGCGGCGGACAGCGCGGAGCGCATCGCCGATGCGCTCCGCACGGGCGACGGCGCCGTCGCCCTCGACCTCGAGGCGGGCGAGATCGACCGCGACCAGGAGTGGGCCGAGTCGCTCGGAATCGTCGAGGAGGTGGCCACCTTCACCACCACCCACTCGTGCTGCCAGAACCGGGTCCACAACATCCACCTCATCGCCGACGCCACCCGCGGGGTCGTCATCGGGCCGGGCGAGACGTTCTCGCTGAACGGCCATGTGGGTCCCCGCACCGCGGAGAAGGGGTACCTCCCGGCGGGCGGCATCACCAACGGAGTCGTCGTGGACCAGTTGGGTGGTGGCATCTCGCAGTACACCACCACCCTCTTCAACGCCGCCTTCTACGCCGGCCTCGACTTCGGTGAGTACCAGGCCCACAGCATCTACTTCTCTCGGTACCCCTACGGGCGCGAGGCCACGCTGTCGCATCCCCACCCCGACCTGGAGATCCGCAACACCAGCCCCTACGGCGTGCTGATCTGGCCCACCTACACCGACACCCAGATCACGATCACCCTCTACTCCACCGAGCACGTCGACGTGTCGCAGACCAACCAGACCACGTCGATGCAGGGCACCTGCACACGTGTGCGCACCGAGCGCACCCGCACCTTCCACGACGGCCGGGTCGAGGTCGACTCGGTGGGCGCGCGCTACCGCCGCCGCGAGGGCGAGAACTGCTCGGGCGAGTCGTCGGTGCCCACCACGACCCCGCCCACCACGACCCCGCCTCCGGCCACCACGGTGCCCACGACTCCCCCGCCGCCCGACCCGCCACCACCCACCGAGCCTCCGCCGCCCGCCCCCTGATGGCCGCCACCGCCGATGTCGAAACCGTGGTCGTGGGCGCCGGGCCGGCCGGCGTCGCAGCCGCCCTCACCCTGCACCGCGCCGGCCATGGGGTCCTGCTCGTCGACAAGGCCACCTTCCCCCGCGACAAGACATGCGGCGACGGCCTCACCACGCTCGCGCTGCGCGAGCTCGATGCCCTTGGTCTCGACCCCGCCCACGTCGGGTCCTGGACCCCGGTGCACCGCACCCTGCTGCACTCGCCGTCGGGCCGGATCGTCACGCTGCCGTTGCCCGACGGGCCGGGCACCTACGCCGCAATCGCCCGGCGCCTCGACCTCGACGCTGCGCTGGTCGCTCTGGCCGAGGCTGAGGGCGTGCGGGTGGAGCAGGGCGTCACGCTCACCGAAGCCACCTCCCACGCCGACCGCATCGAGCTCGACCTCGGACGCCTCGGCGTCGTCACCGCCCGGTGGACGGTGGGGGCCGACGGCATGTGGTCGCCCCTGCGGCGAGCCCTCGGCATCGACGGCCTCGGATACCGCGGCGAGTGGCACGCGTTCCGCCAGTACTTCCGGGGCACCGGCCCCGAGGCGCGCGACCTCCACGTGTGGTTCGAGCCCGACCTCGTCCCCGGCTACGTGTGGTCGTTCCCGCTCGGCGACGGCGCCACGAACGTGGGCTTCGGCGTGCTGCGGGGCGCTCGACTCGACGGCAAGGCCCTGGCGCGACTGTGGCCCCAGCTGCTCGAGCGGCCGACCATCCGCCGTGTGCTCGGAGCCGACGCCGAACCGGAATCTCCTCACCGCGCGTGGCCGATCCCTGCGGGGATCCGCGGCGCCACCCTCAGCCGCGGGCGGGCGCTGTTCGTGGGCGATGCGGCCCGCGCCCCCGACGTGCTCACCGGCGAGGGCATCGGCCAGGCGCTGGTCACCGGACGTCTGGCCGCTGCGACCCTCATCGGCGACGGGCGATCGGACATGGAGCAGACCGCCGTCGCCGCTCGCTACTCCGCAGCGGTGCACGAGGAGCTGTCCGCCGATCACCGGATGGCGTCGATCCTGACGACGGTGATGTCGAACCGCACCCGCGCCGAGCTCGCCATCCGCACCGTCGGGCTCACAGAGTGGAACCGTCGCAACTTCGGTCGGTGGCTCTTCGAGGACTCGCCGAGGGGGATCGCCCTCATGCCTCGCCGTTGGCACCGAGGCGCTCTCAGCGGCCCACCAGCCTTCCTCCGGGCGACGACCCAGCACAACTGACATCACGTTGAGTACCATCCGCGGATGCTCCGCACCCGATTGACCGACGCCCTCCAGATCGAGCATCCAGTGATGCTCGCCGGCATGGGCGGGGTGTCCTACCACCAGCTCGTCACCGCCGTCACCCAAGCGGGCGGGTTCGGGTGCATGGGCGCGTCCACCATGGGCTACGACGAGATGGTCGACGAGATCCGCCTCGTGCGCGAGGCCACCGACCTGCCCTTCGGCGTCGACCTCCTCACAGCATCACCCGGTGACCTTGAGAAGAAGGTCCAGGCCATCATCGACGGCGGCGCCCAGGTGTTCGTGGCCGGCCTCGGCGTCCCCCGCGATGTGGTCGACCTCTGCCACCGCAACAACGTGCTCGTCATCAACATGTGCGGCAAGGTGCGCCACGCCATCGCCGCGGCCGAGGCGGGCTGCGACATCGTGGTGGCGCAGGGCACCGAGGCGGGCGGCCACACCGGACAGGTCGCCACCATGGCCCTCGTCCCCCAGATCGTCGATGCCGTTGGCGACCGCATACCCGTCGTCGCCGCCGGCGGCATCGTCGACGGGCGCGGTCTCGCCGCCGCCCTCATGCTCGGTGCCGACGGGGTGTGGGTGGGCACCCGATTCATCGCCACCCCCGAGGCGCGGGCCACGCCCGGCTACAAGGACACCCTCGTGGGACTCACCGACGACGGCACCGTCATCAGCCGCGGGTACACCGGCAAGACGTGCCGGGTGGTGCGCAACTCCTACACCCAGTACTGGGAGGACAACCCCGACGAGTTGCAGCCGTTCCCCCAGCAGTTCATGCGATCGGTGAACGACGGTGCCAACCACCTCGGCGCCGACGAGACGGCCGAGGTCGATCCGACACGCGAGTTCTGGCCGGCCGGCCAGGGGGCCGGTGCCATCGAGGAGCTGGTGCCCGCGGGCGAGCTCGTGGGGCGTTTCGTCGACGAAGCCGAGGCCGCCCTCGGCCGCTTCACCAGCTGAGGTCGCCCGCTCGCAGGCCTACTCAGCCCAGGCCTTCACCTTCTCGATGATCTCCAGCGGGTTCGGCCCCACCGGCTGGATCGACAGCGCAGTGACGCCCGACTCCTTGTAGGCCTGGATCTGGTCGCGGACGAAGCCCTCGTCGCCGAACAGCGAGCTCTGCTCGAGGAAATCGTCGGGGATCTTGGCCGCCGCCTCGTCCTTCTTGCCGTCGAGGTACAGGTCCTGGATCTCCTTGGCCTCCGCCTCGTGGCCGTAGCGGCAGAACAGGTCGTTGTAGAAGTTGCGGCCACGGGCACCCATGCCACCCACGTAGAGCGCGGTCATGCCCCGCCCGCCGTCGCGCACCTTCTTGGTGGTCTCGGCATCGCCGAAGCCGACGGCGCCACCGGCCACCACCTGCAGGGTTCCGAGATCGGCGGACCGCTTCGCCGCACCGGCGGCCAGGTCGTCACCCCAGACGGTGTGCGCCTTGTGCGGGTTGTAGAAGATGGGCAGCCATCCGTCGGCCAGCTCGGCGGTCATGGCCACGTTCTTGGGGCCGAGCGACGCGACATAGATGGGGATGTCGGCGCGCTGCGGATGCGTGATGATCTTCAGCGCCTTGCCGAGCCCGGTGCCCTGCTCGGGCGGGAGCGGCAGCGTGTAGGCCGTGCCGTCGTGCTCCACGCGCTCACGTCGCCACACCTGGCGACAGATCTCGATGATCTCGCGGGTGCGTTGCAGCGGGCGGTCGTACGGCACGCCGTGGAAGCCCTCGATGACCTGCGGGCCCGAGGCGCCGATGCCGAGGACGGCACGGCCCCCCGACAGCTCGTCGAGCCCGGCGGCGGTCATGGCGAGCAACGTGGGTGTGCGGGTGTAGATCGGCAGGATGCCCGACGCGATCTCGATGGTCTCGGTCACCGCGGCCAGGTAGCCCATGAGCGTGACGCCGTCGTTGCCGTAGGCCTCGGCCACCCAGACCATGTCGACCCCGGCCTTCTCGAAGGCCTTCACCTGTTCGACCGCCTGGTGGAAGCCGCCGGCGTAGCTGAGCGACATGCTGAGCTTCATCGAGATCCCCCTCGTCGTGGCATCCCTCTGGACGCCTCTGTTGGAGACTATGTCAGCGCTGCGTCGAACGCGATCGCCATGGAGTGGCAGCGACGCCAGACTCGAGATGTGGAACCCACCCCCGAGCGCTTCGTGCGCCTCGCCCGCTCCTCACCATGGCGCTGGCGAACCCTGGCCCTCATCGTCCACGACGGCTGGACCCATGCTCCGTGCCGGGCGCGGCTGCGGCGTCCCGACGGCATACGGATCGAGACGCTCGACGGCACGCTGGTCCACGCTGGGCGCCAGACTCCGAACACCGGGGTCCTCCTCTACGCCGTGGACCGCACCAGCGGCGTCGCAGCGCCGTCGGCGTCTCCTTCACGGGTCGTGCCGACCTGGCCGCACGAGGTGCCGCCAGTGCTGGACGACGAGGGGCTGGTGATCACCCGGCCCAGTTCGATCGAGGTGCACTACGAAGAGCCGTTCTTCCAGAACTACCGGTGGGTGGCGATGCTCGATCCCGCAGAGCTGGCCGACGGCACGGCGCGCACCGACGAGGGTGAGACGGTCGCCGGCACGGTGGTCGACGAGGTGCGCGCCGTCGAACACCGTGGCCGAGCCGCGTGGGAGGCGGTGGTCCGGCCGACCGACGCGTACGACCCCCGGTGCACCTGCTGCGCGCTCATGCGCAACGCCCAGACCGATGCCGACGAGGGCCTGCCGGACGGCGCCGAGACCACACCCGGGTACGTCTACGCCGAGGCCCACCGCATGACGCTCGACGTGGCCACCGGCGTCTGCGTCCACAGCGAGGAGATCGGCGGCTCCCAGCCAGGGTCGGGCCACGAGGTGGCCATCGAGGCGGTCGACGTGGAGATGGGCGACGAGCTCTTCACCTCGCCCCGCCGCACGCGAACCCGCCCTCGCTCATCCGGGGCTCCGTCTGGCTGGGGTGCCCTCTCGGACCTGGACACCGACGAGCCCTGACGACAGGGTTCAGGCGGCCTCGAGCTGCTCGCGCAGCACGTTGCCCCGCTCGATGCCGTTGGTGAACAGCACGCGGTAGCGGATCCACGGTCCGAGGCCGTTGACCAGGAGCACCTTGCCCTTGGTGCCCACGGGCACCCCGACGAGGGCGGTGGCGGCGGCCACCTTCTGGTGGCGCTTCAGCTGGTCGGCGGTGTCGGTGTCGGCCACGGGGGTCGTTCTCCTGTCGAGAGGGGGATCAGGCCCCGGGATCGTGCGGCAGACCCAGGACGCGCTCAGAGATGATGTTCCGTTGGACCTCTCCAGTGCCACCTCCGACGGTGAGGGCGGGCGAGAAGAGGAACCCGTAGTGCCACAGAGCCGGCTCGGTGCCGAGCGGCCCGTGGTCAAACAGCATGCCACCCGGGCCGGCCAAGTCCTTCGCCAGCCCCATGATGCGCTGCCCGTGCTCGTCGGCGAGCACCTTGCGGATCGATGCCTCAGGGCCCGGTTGCTCCCCCCTGATCGCGGCGGTGACGGTGCGCAGTCGGATGAGCCGGAGGATCTCCGACTCGACGTGCAGCTGGGCGAGGCGTTGACGCATCAGAGGATCGGCCGTTCCGCCAGCCCTGCGAACCAGGTCGAGCAGCGTGGTGGCGTCGGGGCCACGGCCCCACAGTGCCCCTCCACTCGACAGCGACACCCGCTCGTTGCCAAGCGTCACCTTGGCGAGCGCCCACCCCCGGTGCTCCTCCCCCACGAGCGCGTCGGCCGACAACCGGACGTCGGTGAAGAACACCTCGTTGAACGTGTGGCTGCCCGTCATCTCGACGATGGGGCGGATCTCGATGCCCGGCAGGTCCATCGGGCAGATGAAGTACGAGATGCCCTGCTGCTTCGGCGCATCGGGATCGGTGCGGGCGATGAGGATCCCGAACGCTGCCTGGTGGCCGAGCGAGGTCCAGATCTTCTGCCCGTTCACCACCCACTCGTCGCCGTCACGGACGGCGCGGGTGCTGAGTGCCGCCAGGTCCGAGCCGGCGTCGGGTTCGCTGAAGAGCTGGCACCAGATCTCCTCACCCGCGAGGAGGGGCAGGAGGTGGCGATCCTTCTGCTCGGCGGTCCCCGCGTGGAGCAGTGTGGGCCCCGCCCAGCCGATGCCGATGGGGTTCGATGGCCGGACGACCCCGGCGGCACCCAGCTCCTCGTCGATGACGATCTGCTGGATCGGGTCGGCGTCGAGCCCGTATGGCCGGGGCCAGTGCGGCGCGACCAGACCGGCCTCGGCGAGCTGGCGACCGGTGGGAAGGGGGTGCGCTGCGATCCATTCGCGCACAGCGGCGCGGCGGGGGTCGTCGTCAGACGGCAGCTCGAAGTCCACGACGGCCACGCTAGTTGTCACCGTGGCAATAGGATCGCTCGCCATGGGGGACCCGATGGACGACGGATGGAACTTCGCCGACGCCTGGGAGGTGGTGGCCGAGGTCGCTCCGGATCGCCTCGCCCTCGGCCACGGTGATCTGCACCGCACGTGGGCAGAGGTCGACCGGCGGGCGAACGGCATCGCCCGCACGCTGCTCGACGCCGGCGCCCAGGAGCAGGACAAGGTCGCCCAGTACCTCTACAACTGCGCCGAGTACATGGAATCGCAGTTCGGGATCTTCAAGGCAGGACTGGTGCCGGTGAACACCAACTATCGCTACGTCGACGACGAGCTGGCCTACCTGTGGGAGAACTCGGACGCGGTTGCCGTCATCTTCCACGGTGAGTTCGCCGAGCGCTGTGCGAACGTGCGTGACCGGGTGCCGGGGGTCCGCACCTGGATCTGGGTCGACGACGGCTCGGGGCCCTGCCCCGAGTGGGCCACGCCATACGAGGATGTAGCGACCCCGACCGACGAGCGCACCGTTGCTCCATGGGGTCGTCAGGGCGACCACATCCTCATGCTCTACACCGGCGGCACCACCGGCATGCCGAAGGGCGTCATGTGGCGCCAGACCGACCTGATGACCATCCTCGGCGGCCGCACCAACCCCCTCTTCACCGGCCCGGTCGACCTCGACGCCTACCGCGGCACGCTGACCGAGCCCGGGCTGGTGGTCATGCCCGCGTGCCCCCTCATGCACGGCACCGGGTGGTTCAACGCGCTCATCGGCATGATCGGCGGCGGCTCCGTGGTGACCATGCCCGGTCGCACCTTCGACGTGGTCGAGCTGCTCGACACCGTCGAGCGAGAGGGCGTGAACGGCGTGGCCATCGTGGGCGATGCGTTCGGCAAGCCGATGCTGCGAGCGCTCGACACCGAACCCGACCGCTGGGACCTATCGAGCCTCAAGATGCTCTCCTCATCGGGCGTGATGTGGAGCGAGGGCACCAAGTCCGGCCTCCTGCGCCATCACGCCGGCATGCTCCTCGTCGACGCGTTCTCGTCGTCGGAGGCGCTCGGGATGGGCCAGTCGGTGTCGGGCGCCGGCAACGCTGCCGGCACCGCCAAGTTCGAGCTCGGCGCCAACGCCCGGGTCATCGACGACGACGGCGTCGACGTGGCACCCGGGTCAGGTGACATCGGGCGCGTCGCCGTGGCCGGACTCGTGCCGGTCGGCTACTACAAGGACCCCGCGAAGACGGCCGCCACGTTCATCGAGCTCGACGGCCACCGCTACTCGATGCCCGGCGACTACGCCACCGTCGAGGCCGACGGCACCCTCACGCTCCTCGGCCGGGGCTCGGTGTGCATCAACACCGGTGGCGAGAAGGTCTTCCCCGAAGAGGTGGAGGAAGCTCTGAAGACCCACCCCACCGTCCGCGATGTCGTGGTGGTCGGCGTGCCCGACGAGCGGTTCGGCCAGGCGATCACCGCGGTGGTCGAGCTGGCGCCCGATGCGGCGCCGGGCGATGGAGAGCTCATCGTCCACGTGAAAGGACGCCTGGCGTCGTACAAGGCGCCCCGCCACGTCGTCATCGTCGAGACCATCGGTCGAGCCGCCAACGGCAAGGTCGACTACAAGCGGCTGACCGAGGTGGCATGCGGCGAGCTCGCTCGCTGATGCCAGGATGACCTGATGCAACTGGTCCGCGCCGCCGACGGCACCGATATCGCCGTCCACGACATGGGCGGCACCGGCCCGGTGCTGCTGTTCGCCCACGCCACAGGGTTCCACGGACGGGTGTGGACACCCATCGCCGAGCGTTTGGCCGACCAGTTCCACTGCGTGGCCATCGACTTCCGAGGCCACGGCGACACCAGGGCGCCCGAGGGGCACGACTTCGACTGGTCGTGGTTCGCCGACGACGTGCTCGGCGTGGTCGACACGCTCGTGGTCGACGAGCCCATCTTCGGCGTCGGCCACTCCAAGGGAGGCGCGGCACTGCTCATGGCCGAGCAACGCCGGCCCGGCACGTTCGCGTCGCTGTACTGCTACGAGCCGATCACCTTCCCCCGGCGCGAGTCGGGCACCTCCGCCGCCGACGTCGCCGCCAACCCCTTGGCGGCCGGCGCACTACGGCGCCGCGAGGTGTTCGCGTCGCGAGCCGAAGCTCGCACGAACTACGCCTCGAAGCCTCCCTTCGACGGGCTCGATCCCGCTGCGCTCTCGGCCTACGTCGACCACGGCTTCGACGACCTGCCCGACGGCACCGTGCGGCTCAAGTGCCGCGGAGCGAACGAGTCGGCCACCTACACGATGAGCATGCGCCACGACGCGTACGACCGGCTCGGCGAGATCGCCTGTCCGGTCACGGTGGCCCGGGGTGCCGAGGAGGCACCGGCCGACAACGCCGACGCGGTTGCCGCGGCGCTGCCGCTCGGCCGTCTCGAACGCCACGACGACCTGGGGCACTTCGGGCCGCTCGAGGCGCCGGACCGCATCGCTGGCTGCATCCGCGCCGCGTTCGAGGAGACGAGCGACCGAACTCCCCTGCCGCCCCTCGACGACGAGGTCGACGAG
>JAENWR010000026.1 GCA_016649895.1 Acidimicrobiia bacterium
CGCCGAAGAAGCGCTGGCGGCTGATGAGCCAGTCGCCGTTGAGGCCGTTGACCCACGAGTCGTAGCGGGCCTTCATGTACGACGGATGCCAGGCGAGCTCGGCGCCGCGGGCGAGGAGCGCATCGCGCAGCTCGGCGTCGCGGCCGCCGTTGCGGATGTACCACTGGCGGGTGGTGATGATCTCGAGGGGCTTGTCGCCCTTCTCGAAGAACTTCACCGGGTGGGTGATCGACTTCGGCTCACCCAGCAGCTCGCCGGTCTCGGCGAGCATCTCGACCACCCTCTTCTGGGCGGAGAACACGGTGAGGCCGGCCAGCTCTGCGTAGCGCTCGGCGCCGGCGCCCTCGATGCCGTCGGGCGGTGTGGCGAGCACTCGGCCGTCGTGGCCGAGCATGGCCCGCACCGGCAGGCTGAGCTCGCGCCACCAGGTGACGTCGGTGGTGTCGCCGAACGTGCAGATCATGGCGATGCCCGAGCCCTTGTCGGGGTCGGCCAGCTCGTGGGCAACGACCGGCACCTCGACCCCGAACAACGGGGTGGTGACGGTGGTGCCGAAGAGGGGCTGGTAGCGACTGTCGTCGGGGTGGGCGACGAGGGCCACGCACGCGGCGAGCAGCTCGGGCCGGGTGGTCTCGATGACCACGTCGTCGGCGTCGGCGCGGTGGAAGGCGAGGCGGTGGTAGGCGCCCGGGCGCTCGCGGTCCTCGAGCTCGGCCTGGGCGACGGCGGTGCGGAAGGTGACGTCCCACAGCGAGGGCGCATCCGACTGGTAGGCCTCGCCGCGGGCGAGGTTGCGGAGGAACGCTCGCTGGGCGGCGCGCTGCGACCGCTCGCCGATGGTGGCGTAGGTGAGCGACCAGTCGACGCTGAGCCCCACCTTGCGCCAGACGTCCTCGAAGACCCGCTCGTCCTCTTCGGTGAGCTGCAGGCACAGCTCGACGAAGTTGGGGCGCGAGATCGGGATCTGGTCCTTGCCGGGCTCGGCGGGCGGCGTGAAGCCGGGGTCGTAGGGGAGCGACGGCTCGCACCGGACGCCGTAGTAGTTCTGCACCCGCCGCTCGGTGGGCAGGCCGTTGTCGTCCCAGCCCATCGGGTAGAAGACGACGTCGCCCCGCATGCGGTGGTACCGAGCCAGCGTGTCGGTCTGGACGTATCCGAAGACCGAGCCCATGTGCAGCGAGCCGCTCACCGTCGGCGGCGGCGTGTCGATCGAGAAGATCTGCTCGCGGGTGGCGGTGCGGTCGAACCGGTAGGTGCCCTGGTCGTCCCATACACGGTCCCACCGCTCCTCGACTCCGTCGAGGGTCGGCTTCTTGGGCACCTGTCGGTCGGTCGCAGTCACCCGCCCAAGGCTACAAGCCACCCGGAGGACGGTCAGACGCCGTTCGTCTCCTCGCCGGCGACCACCACGCGGTTGGTTCCCGAGGCCTTGGCGATGGCGGCCGCGAGCTCGGCGGTCTCCACGATGCCCTCGATCGAGTCGGCCTGGTTCGAGTCCGATACCCCGAAGCTCACGGTGAACCTCTGGACGTCGCCGCCGGCAAGCGCCAGCGCTTCGCGCACCCGTTCGAGCGCCTGGGCGGCGTCGATGGCCGAGGTGGCCGGGAACGCGACCCCGAAGACGTCGTGGTCGATGCGGCCGACCACGTCGCCGGGGCGGACGGCGGCCGACAGCACCTGTGCGAACAGCCTCAGCGCCCGGTCGCCGAGGTCGTGGCCGTGGTCGTCGTTGTACTGGGTGAAGTCGTCGAGGTCGCAGATGGCGAAGCTGAACGGAACCAGCGCGCCCACCAGGTCGCGGACCGCACGGTTGAGGCTGTTGCGGTTCAACAGCCCGGTGAGCGGGTCGGTGCGCGGGGCGTCGGCGCGACTGCCCACCCGCAACACGGCGAGTCGCATGGCCACGAGGTCGACGATGGACTCGACGCTGCCGATGGTGACGTCGTCGAGTGGACGGTCGGTCGGTCCGTGCCACTGCACGACCCCGAAGCGCTCCTCGGCGGTGGCGACGGCGCGGCACACCCCGCTCACCGGGGGCGACGAGGGCCGCAGGTGGGCGCACGCATCGAAGGCATCGCTGCGGACGGTCACCACCGGACCCTCCCGCCTGAACGCCACGCAGTCGTCGGGGTGCTCGCTCCAGTCGGGGATCACGTCGAGATGGCGCAGCGGCACGAACCGCACTTGCCCACGATCGCCGATGGCGTCGCCCACCGCATCGTGCAGCACGCGCAGCACGTCGGTCTCGGAGATGGCGACGTGGATGGCGCGCCGCACCCGGTCCTCGAGCTGGACCCTGGCCATGAGGCGCGTGAGCAGCTCGTCCTTCTCCGACCGTCGCACCGTCCCATTATCGGCAGATGTCACCCCGGGTTGCGGGTTCGGGCAACAATCAGGTTCGGCTGGCTCAGCTGGTCGGCATTACCGTTGCTCGGGTGATCCACCTGTTCGACACCGCCAAGGGCGCCGTGGTGCCCCTCGAGACCCGCGAGCCTCAGAAGGTGTCGATGTACGTGTGCGGGCCCACCGTCGACGGTGCGCCGCACATCGGCCACGGCCGCATGACGTTGGTGTTCGATGTGCTGCGCCGGTACCTCGAGTGGTCGGGGTACGAGGTGCACCACGTCTCGAACGTCACCGACATCGACGACAAGATCATCAACCGCGCCGAGCGCGAGGGCCGTGAGCCCGCCGACGTCGCTCGCGAGTTCGAAGCGCTGTGGTGGGAGGGCATCGACGCCATCGGCGTGGCCCGTCCCCACGACGACCCGCACGCAACCGCCTGGGTCGGCCAGATGGTCGAGATGATCGGCGCGCTCGTCGAGCGCGGCGTCGCCTACGAGATCTCCGACGGCGTCTACCTCGAGGTGTCGAAGGTCGACGGCTACGGGCTCCTCGCCCGCCAGAGCCTCGACTCGCTCCAGGCCGGGGCACGGGTCGACGCCAACGGGGAGAAGCGCTCGCCGGTCGACTTCGTCCTGTGGAAGAAGTCGAAGCCCGGTGAGCCCACGTGGCCCTCGCCGTGGGGCGACGGGCGGCCGGGGTGGCACACCGAGTGCGTGGTGATGTCGCTCGGGCTGCTCGGCGACGGGTTCGACATCCACGGCGGCGGCATCGACCTCACCTTCCCGCACCACGAGAACGAGAGGGCCCAGGCGGTGGCGCTCGGGCGGCCGTTCGCCCGCCACTGGATGCACAACGGCTTCGTCGAGGTCGACGGCGAGAAGATGTCGAAGTCGCTCGGCAACTTCGCCAACCTCATCGACCTCGTGCGCTCCACCGACCCCCGGTCGTATCGCCTCCTCGTGCTGCAGTCGCACTACCGCTCGCCGATGGAGGTCACCAAGGACACCATTGCCCAGGCCCGTCAGGCCATCCACCGGCTCGACGCCTTCGCCCGCCGCACCGCCGACATCGACAGCTCGCCGGGTTCGGGCATCGAGCCCGACCCCGCCCTCATCTCGAAGTTCCGCGAGGTGATGGACGGCGACCTCAACACCGCAGGGGCGATGACGCTGGTCTTCCAGCTGGTGCGAACGGTGAACCAGTCGCTCGACATCGACGACCTCGCCGGGGCCGAGCCGGCCGTCGCCGCCGTGCGGTCGATGTGCCAGGCGCTCGGGCTCGAGCTGAACGACGAGCCCGAGGTCGTGCCCGACGACATCATCGCCATGGCCGAAGAGCGCGAGGCCGCTCGCGCCGCCCGCGACTTCGGCCGGGCCGACTCGCTCCGCGACGCCATCACCGGTGCCGGCTGGATCCTCGACGACTCGGCCGGGGGCACCACCATCCGCCGCGCCTGACGCTCCGCGCCCCCGAACTCCCCGAAATCCTGCGGCTGCGTGTCGTGGCGTGACACAGATCCGCGCAACTTCGCCAAGGGTGGCCTCAGCCGTATTTCGCCGACAGGTGCCTTACGGGTGTGGGAACACCGCTTCGATCCGGGGCCCGGCCGAGGTCCAGAAGACCTTGACCGGTGTCTGACCCGGTACGGCGAGACGCAGCACGATGCCCTGGGCTGTCTGGACGGCAGACGACATCGACTGTGCCCTCCCCGGCTGTGTGAAGATCAGTTCGCAGACCGTGAGGATGTCGTTGTAGAGGGTGGGGTCTGAGTTCGCCAACGCGTCGAGTTGCTCGTCGGCGACAGCTGAATACGAATCGCCGGGTTGGTCGGGTGGATCGGCTTCGTCGGCCCGCTCGTTCACTCGGCGCGGATCCGCCGCCGACGGACCGTCGGGGCTGCAGCCGCCCGACCGAGCAGCTCACGGAGCTCAGCGCTCTCGTCGTGTTCGTGCTGCGCTTCGCTGACAACTCGCGCTGGTTGGAGGAGGATGCTTCCGTCTGCGTTCTCTTGGAGCAGGAACTTCCGCTTCGGGTGCCCGGGAAGCACGACTCGGCTTCGGGCATCGGTTTCGACCATCGTCATGTCACTACCTCCGTTGCCACCATACCGGGGCGTCCCTCCAGGGGCAAGTGGGCACATGGGCATTTCGTCAGGGCGGGGTACGAATGTGCTACTTCGGGCGGCGGACCCGGATGAGGACCTCTTGGGCCACCGACGCGATGTGGGTGCCGTCGACCGAGAAGAACGCACCGCGGGCGAGCCCCCGCCCGTCGGCGATGCCTGCCACGTCGACGTCCTCGAGCCGCCACTCGTCGGCGCGGAACGGTCGGTGGAACCACACGGCGTGGTCGAGGCTGACGCCGGAGAGGCCGCTGGTCGCGTGGTCGGATGATCGTCGCTCGGGGTGCGACGCGCCCACGGGCTCGGCGGGAAGGTCGTCGGAGCTGTAGGCCAGGCCGCAGGCATGCAGCAGGGGGTCGTCGCGGAGGTCGCCGTTGATGCGGATCCAGGCCTGCTCGCGGTGTGGCTCGTTCGGGCTGGCGACCGATCGTCGGTCGTAGAGGTCGGTCCACGAATCGGGTTCGAGACCATCGGGACCCGGGACGTCCGGCATCGAGACCACCTGGACCTCGGCCGACGCCTCCGCTCGCTTGAACGAGGCGATCATGGTGAGGATGGCACCGTTCGACTGGCGGGCGACGACCTGGCGGGTGGCGAACGATCGACCGTTGCGGAGCCGGTCGACCTCGAATCGGATCGGCTCTGAGTGATCGCCGGGGCGGATGTAGTAGGCGTGCAGCGAGTGGGGCACGAAACCGGAGTCGACGGTGAGGCCACCGGCCCGCAGGGCCTGGGCGACGATCTGGCCGCCGAACAGGCCTCCCCATGGGTAGGAGGGGCCGGCACCGACGTACGTGTCGGGTCCATGCGGCTCGAGAGCCATCATCTCGATGAAGTCCATGCATGCAGTCTCGCCGTTCGGGACCGCGTCGCCGACCACATGACACAAATCACCGGACGGGTTCGAATCGTTGCGTTACTGTAACGTGTCCGTAACACCCCTGAGATTGGCCCGTGGGCGGGTCGTGGAGAACAAAAGTGGCTTGGTTGGTCGGGATGATCATCGCATTAGGCGCCGGAACGCTGGGCGTTCTCCTCAGTCGGGTGGAGCGGGTACGGATCTCTTCCCCCTCGGCTTCCGACCTGCCGAGCGCCGTCGACCAGGTCGCGGATGACGCGGATGTGTCGTTTGGATGTCGCCAGGCCGGGTAGCTCGGCGGGAGCACCCACCGAGGAGGACTCCCATGGGCAGCAACACCGACGATCTCAAGGGCCGGGCCAAGGAAGCAGCTGGCGCCGCCACCGACGACGACGAGTTGCGCAACGAAGGCAAGGCCGATCAGGCCGGTGCCAAGGTCAAGAACATGGCGAACGACGCCGTCGACAAGGTCAAGGGCGTCGTCAACAAGGACTGACCGCCTGGCCCGTGCACGAGCCCGCCCGATGATCCGGGCGGCTTCGTCGCGTCAGGCCCCGACGTTGGTCGGCGGGGCCCCTGTCGTGTCGGCAACCGGCTCGTCGGCCATTCGTGCCCCGATGGCCTCGATGAGCGGAGCGGCCTTGGCGCGGCACTCGTCGAGCTCGGCTTGGGGGTCCGACTCGGCGACGATGCCGCCGCCGACGCCGAGCCACACGGCGGGACCGTCCACCTCGAAGGAGCGGATGCCCACGTTCCACTCGGCGCCGGCCACCGGGCTCGCCATCCCGATGCACCCCGTGTAGACCTCTCGCCCGGTCGCCTCGACCTCGGAGATGACCTCCATCGACCGCACCTTCGGCGCCCCCGTCACCGAACCGGGTGGGAAGGCTGCTCGCAGCAGGCCGCCGTCGCCCACGTCGGGGCGGAGCCGCCCCGTCACCTCCGACGCGAGGTGCCACAGCCCGGGGTGCGCCTCGATGGTGAACAGCTCGGGGACCTCCACCGAGCCGGGGATGCACACGCGACCGAGGTCGTTGCGCATCAGGTCGACGATCATCACGTTCTCGGCCCGCTCCTTTGCCGACGCGAGCAGCTCGGCACGCGCCGAGGCGTCAGCATCTGCATCACCGCTGCGGCGCCGGGTGCCCTTGATGGGCCGCGTCGTCACCCGGTCGTGCTCACGGCGCAAGAACTGCTCGGGCGACAAGCTCACCACGGCACGGCCGTGGCCAAGATCGAGGAACGCCGCGTACGGCGGGTCGAGGACGGACGCTCCGGCGACGAACAGGTCGAGGGCGTCCCCCTCCAGGGTGGCGTCGAGCCGTCGGCACACGTTGGCTTGGTAGATGTCGCCGGCCTCGATGAGGTCGATCGTTCGCCGCACCGCTGCTCGGTGGGCGGCGGGCCCGGGTGTCGCGACGAACTCTGAACAGCCGACGGGATGCGGCGGGGGAGATGCAGAGGCGAGCCGCTCGGCGAGGAGCATCCGGCGGGCGGCGAGTGCCTCGGCGCGCTCTTCGGTCCAGAGCGCCTCGAACCACCAGCCGGAGTCGGGGTCGAAGCGGATGACGTGGTCGTGCCACGCCAACCACCAGTCGGGCAGGGGACGGGGCCGGGACGGCCCGTGGGGGAGGTCCTCGACGAGGTGACCGGCCCGGTAGCCGAGGTAGCCGACCCACCCCCCGCCGACGTGCGGCATCGCACCGACATCGGCGCTCGCCTCGAGGGCGGTTCGGGCGTCGAGCGTGTCGAACGGATCGGCGCCGCCAGGGCCGGCCACCACGTGCAGCGGCTCCGAGCCGAGGATGGCGCCACCGCCGAGCCAGGTGCCGCTGAGGGCGAACGGGTGGGCGTCGGAGCGCAGGGTCCTGAGAGCCTCGAGAGGGGTGAGCGTCGACTCGAGTCGCTCTCGGACAGAGCGCGCCGCGCCGGGGATGGGGGCCACCACGACCGACAGCCTAGAGATCGGGAACCGGCGGCCGTTCCGGTTCGTCGAACATGGTGCCGGAGACGCCGGCACCGCCCCGACGATGGAGCCAGAGATGTCACGACCCCGCTTCCGTTGGATGCTCGCCCTGCTCGCAGCGGCGGGCCTGCTGGCCGCCGGGTGCGGCGACGACACCGAGCTCGTGTCCAGCGGCGATGGTGGCAGTGGCACGGGTGAACAGGAGAGCGACGCGACCGATCCGGTGCTGCTCGTCGAGGTGACCGGAGCGTTCACCACCCCCGAGATGAACTTCCAGAACCTGCCGCACCTGGTCGTGTACCCCGACGGCCGCATGGTCCAGCCGGGCGCCCAGATCATGATCTACCCGGGGCCTGCCCTCCCCGCGCTGAACGTGACCGGCCTGTCCGGCGAGGCACTCGAGGCGATCGCCGGGGCCGCCCGTGCGGCCGGTCTCGATCGCAACGACGTCGACTACGGCGAACCGCCGGTGGCCGATGCCGGCACCACCGTCGTCACGGTCGTGATCGACGGCGAGACCTACGTGCACTCGGCGAACGCGCTCGGCCTCGTTGCCGGCGACCTCGGCCCGAGCGCCGACGACCTCGGCCTCACCAACGAGCAGGTCGAGGCTCGTCAGGCGCTCGAGGGCTTCCTCGCCGAGGTCGGCGATCCCAGCTCGTTGCCCGGGGCCGGAGAGTCGCAGACGTTCTCCGCCGACCGGTTCCGCTTGTGGGCGCGCCCTGTCGCCGAGGTCGATGCCGGCGTCCAGCCCGACGCCGACGAGCCCAGGCCGACGACGGCCGAGTGGACCGTCGAGGAGGTCGAGCTCTCCGCTTCCGATTGCATCGCGGCGGAGGGCGACGCCGCCGATGCGGTGGCCTCGCTCCTCGCCGATGCCAACACGCTCACCCGCTTCGAGTCGGGGGGCGAGACGTGGGCGATCGTCGCCCGCCCGGTGCTGCCCCACGAGCCCACCTGCGTCGATTGATCGCGGGCCCGGCGACCCGTCCCGGCCGGGCGCCGACGCGAGACGAGGCAGCCCCACCGACCTCGGCCGGTGGGGCTGCCTCGTGCGAAAGGTCAGGCGGTGGACGTCCTGTCAGTCGTGCACGATCACCGAGCGAGCGACCTCGCCGGCGGCCATGGCCTCGAAGGCCTCGTTGACCTCGTCGACGCGGATCTCGCGGGAGATGAGCTCGTCGAGCTTGAGCTCACCCTTCTGGTAGAGGTCGATGAGCATCGGCACGTCGCGGTCGACGTTGGCCGAGCCGTACCAGCATCCCTTGATGGTCTTGGCCGCGTAGAGGAACGTGAACGCGGCGTTGAGGTCGAGCTGCACCTCGAGGCGGGGCACGCCCACGAGGATGACCTCGCCGCCGGTGCGGACCATGTTGACCGCCTGCATCATGGTGGCCTCGAGGCCGATGCACTCGAACGACACATCGGCACCGCGACCCTCGGTGAGCCCCTGGACGGCGGCCACGGGGTCGCCCTCGCCAGCGTTGACGGTGTCGGTGGCGCCGAAGTCCTTCGCCATCTCGAGCTTCGAGTCGAACATGTCGACGGCGATGATCTTGGTGGCGCCGGCGATGCGCGCCCCCTGGATGGCGTTGAGTCCCACGCCGCCGCAGCCGATGACGACGACCGAATCGCCCTGGCGGATGTTGGCGGTGTTGATCGCAGCACCCACGCCGGTGAGCACGCCACAGCCGATGAGCGCTGCCGCGCCGAGCGGCACGTCGTCGGGGATCTTCACCGTGGAGATGACCGGCACGATGGCTTCGCTGGCGAAGGTGCCGCAGTAGGCCATCTGCCCGAGCTCGCCGTCGGGTGTCGAGAAGCGCTTGGTGCCGTCAAGGAGGCCGCCCAGGGAGACCGCAGCGTTCTTCTCGCACAGGAAGCCCTGGTCGCGGGTGCAGAAGTAGCACTCGCCGCACTGGGGGACCCACGACAGGACCACGTGGTCGCCGACGGCGCGATTGGTGACGCCGGGGCCCAGCTCGGTGATGACGCCAGCGCCCTCGTGGCCGAGGACGAGAGGCGTGGCGAGCGGAATCGTGCCGTTCTGCACCGAGACGTCGGAGTGGCAGACGCCCGATGCGGCCATCTTCACCCGAACCTCGCCGGCCTGGGGTGCGGCGACGGTGATGTCGTCGCGGATCTGAAGCGGCGTGTCGACGGCGTTGAGGACCGCCGCCCTAGCCGTGCCGGTGGTGCTGGTGGTGTCGGTCATCGCGTCATCGTCCCCCATTGGATCGGTGAAGTGGAGTGGGTCCTCATGGTCGCACCCGTCGGTGCTGCGCGCACATGCGCCACGAGTCGTCGAACCGTACACCGTACGGGCGAGCGGCCAGTGACAGCCGTCTCACCCTGCCGACGGGGGCAGGCGTCCTGTTTCGCGGTCGTCGGCGTCGGCCGCCTTCACCGCGTATCCGAGGATGATCGCCGGCGCCAGGACGATCGATCCGGCGAGGAGCGAGCCGATGATGACGACGGTGAGCGTGCTCGACCAGCTCGTGACCGATCCCCACACGAAGGCCACGATGGCGACGAGGAACAAGCCGTAGCCGAGCCGCTGGGCCACGCTCACGATGCGGGCCAGCCGGGCACGTCGCTGCAGCACGGGATCGGCGGAGCCGGCGCCGTCGGATGTGCTGCTCACGGGCGCCACCCGGCCTCGTCGAGGAGCTCGGCGATCCGCTCGGTCATCGAGTCGAAGGAGAGATGTCGGCGGACCACCTCGCGATTGTGGTCGAGGAGCGCGGCATCGGGCGACCTCATGAACTCCCGCAGCGGCGTGGCATCGTCGGTGGGGAACCACCGGAAGCCCAACCGACGCAGCTCGGTGGCCACCGGGTAGTCGGCCACGGCCGCGGGGAGCATGTGCGCTGCGGCCTCGACCGGTGGGTTGCCGAAGCCCTCCCACCTCGACGGGAAGACGACGGCATCGGCCGCCGCGTAGAAGTCGGCGGGGGAGACGGCACCCTCGCGGATGACGCGGCAGTGGGCGGCGCCGATGATGCGGTCGAGCTCGGGGCCGTAGCCCTCCTCGGCCGGACCCACCAGCCAATAGGTGGCGCCCAGCTGCTCGCACATCCGCACGGCGTCGGGCACGCCCTTGCGTTCGATGGCTCTCACCGGGTGCACCAGGAGCGTCTCGTCGTGGTGGACCCCGAGGCCGGCGCGAACCGCATCGCGATCCCCCCGCGGTGGGTCGGGATCGAACCCGTTGTAGATGCACACAGCGTCGATGCCGCGCTCGGCCATCTCGACGCGGGTCAGCTGGTTGATGGTGACGTGGCACCAGGCCGCATCGGTGGGAGGCAGCTCGGTGATGTGGGCGAACCGTTCGCGCTGCCATGGTGGATCGTGGTGGTGCAGGACTGCCGGCCGCCCCCGCAACGCGTCGGCCACGACGCGGGCCGCTGCCAGGTTGAGTGGGATCGTCAGGAGGTTCTCGACGATCACCAGGTCGGCATCGGCGAGCGCGTCCTCGATCTCGCCGGCCGACGGGGGAGCTGAGGCCCCGATGGCGAGACCGGCGATGGTGCGGTCAACGGGTCCTTCGCCGGCGACGGTGACCACCTGCCACCCGAGCCGGGTGAGGGCATCGGACCAGGCGGCCGCCACGACCGACACTCCGTCGGTGAGGCCCAACCGGAACGAGACGAGGGCGCAGGTCGACATGGCGGCCTCACCGTACCGGCCACCACTCCGCCCTTCGATCAGCGGCGGCCGACGCGCATGGTGGGGTGGTCGGGGCGCGGCGGCGGATGCCGGCGCCACGGCCAGGCCGGGTGGGCAGCCGCAGGCGCGGCCCGGCCCGAAGGTGGAACGCCGCCGGCGCGGTGGATGGCGCCGACGAGGCCCTCGTCGTCCTTCGAGGGGCCCCACCCCAGGGGCACCGGAACCGGGCGGCCACGCTCCACCTCGATCGGTCGCTGACGGCGGGTGGGCTCGTGGTGGGGCCGGCCGGCGGCTGAGGTCGCGGCGCGGTCGTCGTCGAGGAGGATCTCGCGCACCGGGATGGTGCCCTGTCGGCGTCGTCGCTGCACGGCGTTGCAGGCGGCGGCGCCCATGCCCATCATCGTGATGAGGTCGCCGAAGGAGACGACGAGGCCGACCACCGGCACCGGGATGCGCTCGCCGAGCGGGGCGAGCACGGTGTCGTCGTCGGCGACCCGTCGGCCGCCGACGAGGTGGAGGTCGACCGGATCATCGAGAGCGCCGACCTCGGCACGATCGACGGCATCGACAGCGAGGAGCGCGTCGAGGTCGACCGGTACCGTTCCGTGGAACAGGAGCGGCACGAGGTTCACGATGATGCCGATGCCGGCGACGCCGAGGCCCCGAAGGTGCACGTTGGCAAACGCGAACAGCGCCCCGCAGATGAGGCCGGTGGCGAGGAGGATCTCGGGGGCCTCGAGCCCGCCCCACCTGGCGGCCACCACGGCGCAGACGGCGATGATGCCGACGGGGGTCCAACGGAAGTGGAGCCCCTTGAGGCGTCGGAGCCGGCCACCGCGGACCAGCCCGATCACCAATCCGATGAGGAGTCCGGCGGCGATGAGGGCCATCACCCACGGACCGTACTGCCCACGTGCGTCGCACACGGGGACCGTCGGTGCGCTGGGATACGGTTTCGGGCACGGGGTGACGAGAGGAGCGACGTGGTCGAGATCAGCGCCGAGATGAGTGCCACTGTCTGGCAGGTGCGCACCGAGGTGGGCCGGAGCGTCGCCGTCGATGACGAACTGGTGGTCCTCGAATCGATGAAGATGGAGATCCCCGTCGTCGCACCCGTCGCCGGCACCGTGCGCGAGATCCGCGTGGCGCCCGACGACAAGGTGTCCGACGGCACGGTGCTCGTCGTCGTCGACCCCGACTGACAGCGGCCCTGACCCCGGCCTGACCCAGTTCCCTGACTCAGTTCCCTGACCCAGTTTCGTTGTGGGCGCGTTGGCGAACGGGGTCCGTTCGCCGGTGCGCCCGGTATCAGCGAGCGCGACCGGCCATCGAACCCTCGAGCGGCGACAGGCCCAGGTCGAACAGGGCGCACGACACCCTGCGGTCGCCCGCCGACCAACGATCCTCGTTCGGGACCTGCGCTGCGTAGTCCAGCGTCGACCCGGCCCATGGAGTGCCGACGAACGTCGAGAACTGGGCCACGCAGTAGCTGTCGGCCTGTTCGGCGATGGCCTCGGCTCCCGGCCACGCAGCTCCGGGTGCGGCCAGCTTGCCCGTGGCGAACAGCTCGTAGCGGTGCGGATGCCGGCAGTCGAGCGGCACCACCGGTTCGCCGGCCAGGTAGGTGTCGATCCCGTCGGGTTGCTCGCCGGTCTCGTCGGCCACGTCGTCGAAGCACGCATCCACGCCGAGGCTGCGCGGGTCGACCGGGTCGGGCGGAAGGGTGGGAACGGTGGGTTGGGCGGTGAAGAGCTCCTCGGCGCCCTCGGGGATGGTGGCGCGCCCCGACCTCACATCGTCGCCCACGTAGTCGGCACATGCTGCGACGCCGAACACGACGAGGGCGAGGGGCAGCAGCCGGGCGCGGGTCATCCGGCCTCGGCTCCGCCGACCCGAGCTGCCAGGGGTTGCAGGTCGCGGTTGTGGACTGCGCAGTGCACGACTCGATCGCCCCCGGCCCATGCGTCGGCATCGGGCCGCAGGTGGACGATGTCGAGCGTCGACTCGACGTACTTCTGGCCGACGTAGGGCTCGAAGGCATCGAGGCACAGCTGATCCGCCGCTCCGAGCACGGCTCCGTCGCCTGGGTACCCAGCGGATGGCTCGTCGTTCAGCGAGGCCACCGCGTACACCTCGACCCCATGGGGCTCGTCGCACGCGCGCCGTTGGGCGCCGCCCTCGACGGTGATGCTCTCGAGCATCCCGAGGCCCGGGAGGTCGACGCAATCGCCGGCAGCGAGCTGGTCCAGCGGGATCATCGAACCCGAGGCCGTGGTGTCGTCGGGTGGGGCGATGATGGGCTCCACCGTGGTGGGGGTGACCAGGGCGCGCCCCACTCGCTCAGTGGTGGTCGTGGTGGCCGACGCCGTCGTGGACGACGCCATCGCGGCGTCGGTGGTCGAGGTGCCAGGGACAGCGGTCGTGGCGGCCCCACCGTCGTCGGATGTGCACGACGCCACGGCGAGCAGCACCGCCGCACCGATGGCGCATCGCCACACGGTGAGCCGGAGCATCAGTACGACGGCAGGAACTGGTCGAGGTGGATGAACGTGTTGAACAGCAGCCACACGAGCACCGGTGAACCGAGCGCGTAGGCGGTCCAGCGACGCCAGCGGGCACCGACGACGATGATTGCCGCCAGGGCCAAGAGGAACAGTGCCCCCCACACCAGGGTCGGCGTTCGAGCGCTCGGGTCGCCCTCGAGCCCTTCGCCGAAGCCGTCGGCCGACGCGGCGACTCCCTCGTCCTCGCCGTCGACATCGCCGTCGACATCGCCGTCGGCATCGGCATCGGCGACCTCGCGGGGCGGAGCCCGTGGGGCAGGCGGGTCCTGCAGCGCGGCCGTGACCACGATGCGTTGGCGCGAGCTGTACTTCGGGTGGCATGCGGTGAGGGTGAGGCGGTCGTCGCCGGCGTCGTCGAGCACCTCGACGGCGTTGTCGTCGACGATGAAGTGCCCCGCCACCTGTGCAGGATCGCCGTCGACCTCGTGCGCCATCACCTCGTAGGTGAACTCGCCCTGCACGGTCTGCACGCGGATCTCGTCACCTGGTTGCAGCTTGTCGAGGTCGTGGAACGGCTGGCCGTAGGTGGTGCGGTGCCCGGCGATGGCGGCGTTCCCCGGCTGGCCCGGCAGGGGGCTGTCGGGGTAGTGGCCCGGCCCGAGGCGCAGATCGGCGGTGCTCACCCCGTGCACCACGGCCTCGTCGACGCCGATGGTGGGGATCCAGATGCGGGCCACCGGATCGCCGGGCTCGGGGGTGAGCGCCGCGATGGTGGCCTCGTCGAGCTCGTCCAACGTCGGCGGTGTCGTCGTCGTGGTGGGAGTTGCGGGGTCGACGGGGGTCGTGGCCGGATCGTCCACCGGCGGAGGCGTCGTGGTGGTCGGGGCGAACGCTTCGAGCTGCTCGGCGAACTGCTGGTCGAGGCGGTCCTGGCTTCGGGAGTGCTGGAGGCCGGTACCCCACAGCTGGTAGATGGCGAAGAGCAGGATGAGCACGCCGGCTCCGATGAGGACCCGGCCCAGGTCGCCGATGGCTCGCGCCACGCGGGGCGACAGGTGGGGGAGGCTCACGGCGGTCGAGGCTACCAGTGGGGCGCCGACCACCCGGGTCACGAGGTGTTGCGGGCGGTCGGGCGTCGGGGCACAGGGCGTGGCTGCCTGGCTCGCCATGCGGTCCCGCCGGTAGCCTCGGACGGCCCATGGAACCCGTCATCCACCTCCGCGGCGTGGTCTGCCTCCTCGGGCGCTTCCCGGCGCTGGCTGGTGTCGACCTCTCCGTCGAGCAGGGCGAGATCGTGCTGCTCCAGGGTCCCAACGGCGCGGGGAAGTCGACGCTGCTGCGCCTGTGTGCCGGCCTCCAGCCGGTGGCCACCGGCACGGCGCGGGTGCTCGGCCACGATCTGGCCACCGAGTCGCACCAGGTGCGGGTGCGGGTGGGGCTCCTCGCCCATGCGACGTTCCTCTACGACGACCTCACCGTGGCCGACAACGTGCGGTTCTGGACCTTGGCGGCGAAGGCCGATCTGGACGACGCACAGCGCGCCATGCAACGCCTGGGCCTGGCCGATCGACTGGCCGAGGTGAAGGTGTCTCGCTTGTCCACGGGTCAGCGCCGTCGGGTGGCCATCGCCATCTTGATGGCCCGCCGGCCCGAGCTGTGGCTCCTCGACGAGCCGCATGCCGGCCTCGACCAGGATGGCCGCGACCTCGTCGACGCGCTGGTCCGCGAGGCGGCGGAGGTCGGCGCCACCGTGGTGATCGCCTCCCACGAGCTCGATCGAGCGGCGCAGCTCGCTCCTCGCCACGTCACCATCGTCGGCGGCGCCATCACCGCCATCACCGCCGACACGGCAGCTGGCCCAGCGGGCGTGCCCGAGCATCAGCAGCCCGAGGCGGTGCGCAGTGCTCCGTGACGCCCGGCTCATCGCCGCCAAGGACCTCCGCATCGAGCTGAGGTCGAAGGTGACGGCCAGCCAGATCCTGCCGTTCGCTCTGCTCGTGCTGATGCTGTTCGCATTCGCCCTCGACCCCGACAGCCAGGCGCTCGAACGGGCCACCCCCGGGCTGTTCTGGGTGGCGGTGCTCTTCGTCACGGTGCTGGCGGTGGAGCGCTCGTTCTCGCTCGAAGGGGGCGACGGCGTGCGCGACGCACTTCGCCTGGCGGGGCTCGAGCCGGGTGGCGTCTTCCTCGGCAAGTTCGCCGCCCTCGTGGTGCAGCTCCTCGTGGTCGAGGTGGTGCTCCTGCTCGGGGTGCTGCTGCTCTACAGCCGCGACCTGGCCGGAGTAGGCCTCCTCGCCGCCACGATGCTGGCCGCGACCGCCGGCATCGGTGCAGCCGGTACCCTCTACGGCGTGCTCGCTGCCGGGTTGCGGGTGCGCGAGACCCTGCTCCCGTTCCTGCTGCTGCCGGTCCTGGCGCCGGTTCTCATCGCCGCCACCCGTGCATTCGAGTCCGCCCTCGACGGGGTCCCGTCCGACGGATGGCCCTGGTTCAACTTGCTCGCTGTCTTCGCCCTCGTCTACATCGGCATCGGGATCCTCACCTTCGGATCCCTGCTGGAGGAATCGTGACCACCCCACAGGCGATCTCCGCCTCCCATCCCGCTGGCGTGCGCGCCCCCAACGGCACCGGCTCGTCGGTGAGCAGGGTGCTCGGCGTCGTCGCCCTCGCCGCCATGGGGCTGCTGGTGTGGCTCGCGTTCGTCGCCAGCCCCCGCGACGCCATCCAGGGCGACCTCGTCCGGCTGCTCTTCCTGCACCCGGCGCTGGCATGGACCGCCTACCTGGCCTGCTTCATCGCCACCGCCGCCAGCATCCAGCACCTGCGCAAGGGAACCGTCGGCTCCGACATCCTCGCCCACAGCGCGGTCGAGCTCGGTGCGGTGATGACGCTGCTCACCCTCGTGACCGGTTCGGTCTGGGGTCGTCCCACCTGGGGCGTCTGGTGGGTCTGGGACGCCCGGCTCACCTCGACGGCCATGCTGTTCCTGTTGCTGCTCGGCTACCTGGCGCTCCACCGCATCGATGCTGCTCCCGAGGTCCGGTCGAAGCGCTCCGCGGTGCTCGGTGTGCTGCTCGTGCCCAACGTGTTGCTGGTCCACCAGTCGGTCGAGTGGTGGCGCACGCTGCACCAGGACGCCACGCTCCTCGACCGCCAGTTCGACTTCGGTACGAGTGACTTGTTCATGTTCACCATGATCTTCGGCTTCGTGGCCGTCACGTTGGTGTTCAGCTGGCTGCTGCTGCACCGGTTCCGCGTGGGCTGGCTTGAGCACCAGGTCGAATCCGAGTGGCTCGACGAGGCCATCGAGGCCCGCCGTGCCGAGGCCCACGCCGAGAGCCACGACGGCACCCCCACCACCGGAGGAGTCGCCCGATGAGCGACATGTCGTACATGTACCTGGGATGGGGGGTCCCCCTCGTCACGCTGGCCGTCTACTCGGCCAGCCTCGTCGTGCGTGGGCGGGCGCTCAGCAGGAAGGTCCCCGCAGAGCGGCGTCGATGGACGAGCTGACCGGCACCACCGACCCCGACGACGTCGGGCAGACCGACGCGGCCACCGACCTCACCCCGCGCGTCGCTCCAGCGGCGCGGCGTCGCCGTCGCAAGCCATGGGCCTTCGTGGCCCTCCTCGTCATCGTGGCCGCCCTCCTCGTCGTCGTCATGAACGGCCTGGGCGACGCCACCATGTTCTTCCGCAACACCGACGAGGCCGTGGCCCAGCGCGAGTCGCTCGACGACCGGCGGTTCCGCATCCAGGGGCGGGTCGAGTCGGGGAGCATCCGCTCCACGACCAGCGGGGTCGACTTCGTCATCAGCCACAACGGCGTCGAGGTCACCGTCGCCCACCGCGGAGATCAGCCCCCCGACCTGTTCCAGGAGAACATCCCGGTGGTGCTCGAGGGGCGCTGGGCCAAGGTCGACGATCCCGACGTGAGCGCCCCGGCAGCCGACGTGCCCACCGACGACGGTTGGTTCTTCGCCAGCGACAAGTTCTTCGTGAAGCACGAGGAGAACTACGTCGCCGAGAACCCCGAGCGCATCGACGACTACGACGACGATGGGGGCGCCGGCGACGGCGACGATGGGGACGTGGAGGACGCGCCCACCCCATGAACGCCGCCATTGGTTCGGCAGGGGTCGCCCTCGGCCTCCTCGCCTCGGTCTTCGGTGTCATCACCCTCGCCGTCGGGATCCGCAGCCACAAACCGCTCCTCCTCCGCCGGGCCGGCACCTACGCCGCGCTCATCCTCGTCGCCGGCCTCATCGCCGCCGCCGCGATGGAGCGGGCGCTCATCACCCGCGACTTCACGGTGCGGCTCGTCTTCGAGAACGGCAGCTCGCTCACCCCGCCGCTGTTCAACTTCGCATCCCTGTGGTCGGCGCTCGAGGGCTCGATCATCCTGTGGGCGGTCATCCTCGGTGGCTACATCGCGCTGGTGGCATGGAAGTTCCGCCGCCGGCTCGACGACCCGCTCGTGGCGTGGGCGCTGCTCACCATGTTCGTGGTCGCCGCCTTCTTCTTCGCCCTCATGGTGGGTCCGGCCGATCCGTTCGTGTCGGTGAACCCGCCCGTCGGCTACGACGGACCCGGCCCCAACAAGCTGCTGCAGAACCACCCGCTCATGGCGTTCCACCCGCCGATGCTCTACCTGGGATACGTGGGCTTCACGGTGCCGTTCGCATTCGCCATCGCCGCGTTGGTCACCGGCCGCGTGGGCGAGGGATGGCTGGTCGAGACCCGCCGCTGGACCCTCTTCGCCTGGGGCTTCCTCACCCTGGGCATCGCGCTCGGGGCCTGGTGGGCCTATGAGGTGCTCGGCTGGGGTGGCTACTGGGGGTGGGACCCGGTCGAGAACGCGTCGCTCCTGCCGTGGCTCACCGGCACCGCCTACCTGCACTCGGTCATGGTGCAGGAGCGCCGCGGGATGCTGCGGGTCTGGAACCTGGCGCTGCTCTGCGCCACGTTCTCGCTCACCATCCTCGGCACGTTCCTCACCCGCTCGGGCGTGGTCGAGTCGGTGCATGCGTTCAGCGAGTCGTCCATCGGCGCGTGGCTGCTCGCGTTCTTCGGCGCCATCGTGGTGGTGACGGTGGGGCTCATCGGCTGGAGGGGCGATCGCCTCCGTTCGCCCGGGTCCATCGACTCGCCGGTGTCGCGCGAGGGCGCGTTCCTGGCCAACAACATCCTGTTCGGCGCGTTCGCGTTCGTGGTGCTCCTCGGCACCGTGTTCCCTTTGGTGGTCGAGGCGCTCAACGACGACCAGATCAGCGTCGGCTCGCCCTTCTTCGAGCGCATGACCGTGCCGCTCGGCCTGGCGCTGCTCACGATGATGGCCATCGCCCCGGTGCTGCCGTGGCGCAAGGCGTCGATGGAGACGCTGGGCCAGCGCCTGCAGTGGCCGGCGTGGTTCGGGGCGGCCGCCCTCGTCGGGTCGGTCGCCATCGGCGAGCGCGGCCTCGGCACCGTCGCCGGCTACGGGCTCGCCGGGTTCGCTGCCGGTGCGGCCATCCGCCAGGTGGCCCTCGCCACCCGCCGCCAGGGTTGGCGCGGCCTGGTGGGGCGCACCAACGGCGGCATGATCGTGCACCTCGGTGTCATCCTCATCGCGGTCGGCATCATCGCCTCGCACGCCAACGTGGTGAGCCGCGAGCAACGCCTCGAGCCGGGCGAGTCGTTCACCGTCGCCGGCCACGAGCTCGCCCTCGTGTCGGTCGAGCGCACCGACACTGCCCGCACCATCCGCACGACGGCCGCGGTCCGGGTCGACGGGGGCCAGATCTACGAGCCGCAGGTGAACACCTACAGGGTCGACGGCATGACCATCCCCACGCCGTCGGTGCGCACCACGTGGAGCCACGACATCGCGCTCACCGTCTCGCTCGGCGACTGGCCCGATGGCCCGGTGCAGATCCGCGCCGTCGTGCAGCCGCTGATGTCGTGGCTGTGGACGGGCGCGCTGCTCATGGGCCTCGGCACCGTGTTGGCCGCGTTCCCGGGCCGGCGCCGCCGCCCCACCGACCCGGTGTCGGGCGCGATCGGCGTCGCCGAGCCCGAACCTGAGCGTGATCCTGACGCCGAACCCGAGCGCGCCGAGGTCCGGACATGACCGAGCCCACGGTGTCCGACGACGTGGTCGAGTCGCGCCGCCCCCGCATGGCGCTCATCGCGTCGAGCGTCGTCGGCGTGGTGATGGTGGCGTTCATCGCCATGTTGGCCCTCAGCGACAGCGGCCCCGACGACGGGGCGAGCCCGCTGCTCGGCAACGCCGCTCCCGTCGTGGTGGGTGCGACGCTCGACGGCGGCACCTTCGACCTCGACGACGAGCGCGGCCGGTGGGTGTTGGTGAACTTCTTCGCGACGTGGTGCGCGCCGTGCCGGGTCGAGCACCCGGAGCTCATTGCGTTCCACGGGGCCCACGCCGAGGCGGGCGACGTCGAGGTGGTCAGCGTTGCTTTCCAGAACGACGTCGAGGACATCTCGACGTTCTTCGCCGAGAACGGCGGTGAGTGGCCGGTGCTGGCCGAGGACGTGAGCGCGTTCGCCGTGTCGTGGGGTGTGGTCGCGCTGCCCGAGTCGTTCCTGGTCTCGCCGCAGGGCATCGTGGTGCACAAGTTCATCGGTGGAGTGACCCTCGCCGACCTCGAGTCGATCCTCGCCCAGGCTCGCGGGCTGCCGCCCGACCCGGTCGAATCCGACCTCGAACCGGCCGGTGCCGAGAGCGAGGAACCGGCCGGCGACGAGGTTGAGCACCTGGGAATGGGCTCGTGAGCCCACGACGTCGCCAGCTCGCGCTGTCGTGGGCCGCCGTGGCCGTCGTCGTCGTCGCAGCCCTCGCCGTTGGCACCTTCGCCGCCGACGATCCCACCCCGGCCGAGCGGGTTCGCAGCCTCTCGTCCCAGTTTGCCTGCCCCAAGTGCGTCGGCCAGTCGGTGCAGGAGAGCGATGCCGGCATCGCCGTCGAGATCCGCGCCGAGATCGTGCGGCGGGTGCAGGTCGGCCAGGGCGACGGCGAGATCCTCGGCTTCCTCGAGAGCAAGTACCCCGGCAACCTGCTCACGCCGTCGGCATCCGGCACCGCCAGCCTGGTGTGGGCACTGCCGGTCGCTGGCGCCGTGCTCGCGCTGGCCGGGCTGGCGTACGCGTTCGTGCGCTGGCGTCCCCGCGACGACGTCGAGGTCGACGCTGCCGACCGCGACCTCGTCGACGACGCGCTCCGCTCACGACGCACCGGCGGTGCCACCTCCGACCCCGGGAACCGCGGCGCTCGCTCATGACGTCCTCCTCCTCCTCCTCCTCCTCGTCGTCGTCGTCGGCCAGCTCAGGTCGCCGCACCCGCCCGCTCGACCCCGACACGCTCGCCGCGCTCGAAGAGGAGCGCGACTTCCTGCTGCGCTCGATCGAGGACCTCGACCGCGAGCACGCGGCCGGCGACGTCGACGATGCCGACCACCGGGCCCTGCGCGACGACTACACCGCCCGTGCCGCCGCGGTGCTGCGCAGCATCGAGGGACGCCAGGCCGAGATGGCCGAGGCGCGGGCGCCGCGGAACACGCTGCGAGTCGCGGGCATCGCGGTCGGTGTCCTGCTGGTGGCCGGTCTGGCCGGGTGGGGCGTCGCCCGCGCCGCGGGCGACCGCTCGGCCGGCCAGCAGATCACCGGCGGGGTGGTCCACAGCCTCGGCCAGCAGCTCACGGGGTGCCTCCAGCTCTCGATGACCGCCGAGAACCCGGTCGACGTGCTGCGGTGCTACGACGACATCCTCGATGAGCACCCCGCCAACGTCGAGGCGATCACCTATCGCAGCTGGTACCTCGTCACCAACGTGGGCGCCGCCGAGATCGTCGAACCGGCGTGGGCGGGCTTCCAAGAGGCGGTGGCCATCGATCCCGAGTACCCCGACGTGCGGGTCTTCCGGGCGGTGATGCTCAGCCGGCTGTGCCGCCCCGACGAGGCGCTCGCCGAGCTCGAGCTCCTCGACGGCCTCGATCCGTCGCCGGACATCGAGATGCTCGTCGCCGACTCCCAGGTGCGAGAGTCAGCCGAGGCCATGCGCGCCGCACGCGATGCGGTTCCCGAGCTGGCTGGCGCGCCTCCGCCCATCGACCGCGCCGATCCCGCGGCCATGAACCAGTGCGATGCCCTCGCCGATGCCGGCGTCTTCGATGAGGAGCCTGGAACCGACCCGGCCCCCGATCCCGTTCCCGAGTAGCCCCGCCCCCGATTTCGGGTGCGTTGGCGAACGACCCCCGTGCCTCACCGCGCCCGGTTTGTTGGCGATCAGGTCGCTGGCGAACGCGCTGGCCAAACCGTCGGGCACCGTCACCGTGAGCGGCTCGTCGTCGAGCTCGACGACGACCTCGAGCTCGTCGCCGCCGGCCACGCCCGCCCTTGTCCGGTTGTCGGCGCTCAGCGAGATGATGAACATGCCCTACCACGGGGCGATCGATGACCGGTAGGTGTAGTCGTTGAGGGTGACGCGCACCTTGGGCCGTTTGCCGGCTCCCAGGTCGTCGACCACCGTGTCGGGGACGTGGATCCCGGTCGTGTTGCCGCTCTGCACGATCGTGGTGAGGAACCTCATCGTGGGATCCTTTCAGGAAGAGGCCAGCGGGATCGCCGGCCAGTAGAGGAGTGACGCAATGACCACCGACAGCTCATCGCCGTCGACGAAGAAGGTGAAGGGCCCTGCGTCCTACTTTCCCTCGATCGAGGCGAAGTACGGCCGGCCGATCGACGAGTGGATCGACCTCGTACGCGGTCGGTTCGCAACCGAGACGCACATGGAGACCGTCAACTGGCTGAAGTCCGAGCACGACATGGGCCACGGGCACGCCAACGCCATCGTCGCCCACGTGAAGGCCACGGCCACCTGAGCGGAGCTCAGCGCAGGCTCTGAGCGGAGCTCAGCGCAGGGACGTGCCCGTCGAGCGCAGGTCCTCGCACGCCGTGCGAACCCGCCCGGCCATCGACACCTCGGCCGCCTTGCCGTACGACCGTGGGTCGTAGTGCTTCTTGTTGCCGACCTCTCCGTCGATCTTCAACACCCCATCGAAGTTGCGGAGCACGTGCTCGGCGATGGGCCGGGTGAACGCGTACTGCGTGTCGGTGTCGACGTTCATCTTCACCACGCCGTGGTCGAGCGCCGTGCGGATCTCGTCGAGCGACGACCCCGAGCCCCCGTGGAACACCAGGTTGAAGGGCTTGTCGACTCCCGCCGGGCCGCCGACCGCCGCCTGGATCTCGCCGAGGATCTCGGGCCGCAGCTTCATGTTGCCCGGTGCGTACACGCCGTGCATGTTGCCGAACGTGGCGGCCAGCAGGTAGCGACCGCGGTCGCCGGTGCCGAGCACCTCGGCGGTGCGGACGGCGTCGTCGGTCGTGGTGTAGAGCTTGTCGTTGATGGCGTTCTCGACGCCGTCCTCCTCGCCGTCCACCACGCCGATCTCCACCTCGAGCAAGATGTGCGCCCGGTGGCACTGCTCCAGCAGCTCGTCGGCGATGGCCAGGTTCTCTTCGAGCCCGATCGCCGAGCCGTCCCACATGTGCGACTGGAAGAGCGGCAGGCCACCGGCGTCGACGCGGCCCCGGCTGAGGGCTACGAGCGGACGGACGAACGTGTCGAGCTTGTCCTTGGGGCAGTGGTCGGTGTGGAGCGCGATGTTCACGGGGTACGCCGCCGCCACCTGGTGGGCGTACTCGGCGAGGGCTGACGCGCCGATCACCATGTCCTTCACCTGCTGGCCCGACAGGTACTCGGCCCCGCCGGTGGACACCTGCACGATGCCGTCGCTCTCCGCCTCGGCGAACCCCTGCAACGCCGCGTTCAGGGTCTGCGACGAGCTGACGTTGATGGCTGGGTAGGCGAATGCGCCGGCCTTGGCCCGGTCGAGCATCTCGGCGTAGACCTCTGGCGTGGCGATGGGCATGGCGCTCCTCTCGGTGGAGCGCCCACTGTCGCACGACGGCCCTCAGGGCGAGAGGATCTCGTCCACGGCGTCGGCGACGGTGCGCCCGTGGGCGTCGGTGTGGCGCACCAGGGTGGCCCTCATGCCGGCGCTGAGCGCACCTTGAACGTCGGCAGCAGGGTTGTCGCCGACCATCCAGGCGTTCGCAGCATTGAGACCCCGCAGGGCGTGGCGGAACGCCTGGGGGTGCGGCTTCTCGACGCCGATCGCCGCCGAGGTGATCACGTCGCCGACCAGCTCGGCCAGACCCATCGCCGCGACGATCACGGGCAACTCGGGCACGTGGTTCGACAAGATGGCCGCCTCCACGCCAGCGTCGGAGGCGCTCCAACGACGCGACCGTGTCGTCGAAGAGCTCGAAGTGGGCGGCGTCGCACCGCGTCGAGCAGGTCAGGGAGGTGGTCAGGTCGGACGCCGGCCGCGGCCAGGGCCCGCGTCAGCACATGGTCCACCTCGATCCACCAGGCGTCGGGATCGCACAGCTCGGGGTGGGCGATGTCGGGACGGTGCCAGGGGAAGCCACCGCGGAGCTCGGCGCGCAGCGCGTCGATGGAGCCCGTGTGGCCGGGGAGGGCTCGGTCGAGCACGTCGAGGACGGCTCGGGGACCACGGCCGCCGGTGCGCGAGCGTTCCGTCGAAGTCGAACACGACCAGCTGCGTCCTCGCCATGGGGCCATCTCCCCAGGTGGGGAAGGGTGCGCTGCGGTTCCGGGTGGTGGGCGTATGGTCGACGCAGTGGCCCTCCGCTTCCGTCTGCTGACCAACTCCATCGGATCGTGGGCGGTCTTCGCTCCTCTCATCGGCCACTGGTCGAACGAACGGCTCTCCATCGCTCCCGGCGAGGACGGCCCAGGTCTGCAACTGGTGGCCACGGCTCGTCCGACCTCGACCCTGCCGCTGGACGCGCCGGTCGGACCGGGCATCTTCGCCCTCCGGTGGTTCGAGTGCGCCGATCCCGATGCCGACGAGTTCGTCGACCTGTCGGTTGGGGCCTGGCCGGCGTTCGAGGACGGCACGCCGGGTACCCGCATCTTCGGGCTCTTCCGCACCGACCCCGCGCCCGACATGGTGCGGTTCCTGCTGTGCACGCGGTACCCCGACCTGGCCGCTTGGCAGTCGAGCCGGGTCGACACCAACACTCCCGACTTCTCGCGGCGTCGTGCCCTCACCCGTCGCACCCAGGTGAGCATTTGGCGCCTCGCCGGCAGTGCCTGAGGCGGTCTGCCGACTGTCAGCCGATGGGGAGCCCACCCTTGCCGGCGTAGACGGCCTCGGTGACCGAGCCATCGTGGGTGCGGAGGATCCAGATCGAGCCCTTCGGGCACGCGCCGCCGGGGTCGAGCCGGGCGCCCCGGCGGGCGAGGGCGGCGAGCAGGTCGGGGATGATGTCGCCGTGCGAGCACAGGGCGGCGATGGTGCCGTCGGCGGCCAACCGCTCGACGAGCACGACCCCTGCCGCCAGGGTCGCCCCCTCCCTTAGCGCCTCGTCATCACCAACCTCGATGCCCAGCGCAGCGGCCAGTGGCTCCATCGTCTCGACGCAGCGCACCAGCGGGCTCGACCTGACCTCGGTGATCCCGACGCTCGCCAGCGTGTCGGCGATCTCGTGGGCACGGCCCCAGCCCTGGTCGCTGAGGTGGCGGTCGGCGTCGGGTGCCACCCATGCATCGCGAGAGCCGGCGTGAGCGTGGCGGACGAGGTAGATCGGCACGCTGCTCACGCTATTCGTAGATCGGAGGCGGGCGGACGGCCTCGACCCTTCTGGCGATGGAACGGCGGGTGAGCGACGTCAGGCGGCGTTCGGGGGCGCCTGTGCGGTCGTCACATCGTCCGCCTCGGCCCCGCGGCGTAGTTCGCTCCCGAGGACAAGGTGATGCCGTGGATGTGTCGAACCCCCTCAGAGCTGTGGCGCCGGGCGTCGAAAGCGACGTGTTGGCGGTGCTGCTCCGCAGCCACGTGCCAATGACCGGCGCCCGGGTGGCTGCGATGGCCGCTCGTTCCGAGACCCAGGTGCGAGTGGTGCTTCGCCGTCTCGAACAGGATGGCTTGGTCGAGGCAGAGCGGCACGGGCAAAGCTACTCGTACGTGTTGAACCGCCAGCACATCCTGGTGCCGGGCCTGGAGCAGATCTACCAAGCGATGCCAGCCCTCGACGACAGGATTCGGGTGTTGTTCAGACGTGGAAGTCGGCTCCTGCGTCGTTGGTCCTCTTCGGGTCAGCGGCACGCCGTGATGGCGACGCCGACAGCGACATCGACCTCCTTCTCGTCCGGGACGGCTCGGTCCACCCGGATGATGAGACCTGGGCAGAGCAACGCCACGGTCTGGCTCGAGACGTCGAGCGCTGGACGGGCAACACCGTGCAGATCATCGATCTCTCCGAGTCAGAACTGGCAACGGCCGTTCGACGCAACGAGCCTCTCATCAGCGCTCTGCGGGCTGACGGTATCGTCCTCGCTGGGAAAGATCCGAAGCTGTAGGGGGCGCGGCGAGTGGCGAGAGGGTCGCGAGACAAGGTGGAGACGATCACCCGCGCCGACGCGCGGACACGCCTCGAGACCGCCAAGATGTACCTGACTGCCGCCGAGCTCATCGTCGATGAAACCGTCGACGAGGCGTCGACGGTGGCAAACGGCAATGCAGTGCTCGCGGGCATCGCCGCAGCCGACGCCATCTGCGCCGACGCGTCTGGCGAGCGATATCGCGTGCCAGACCACCGGGCCGCCGCCGACCATCTGGAGCGTGTGACCGGCGACAAGGTCCTCGGCCGCACCCTGCGTGAGCTCGTCGACCTCAAGGACGCCGGACACTACGGCGTCAGCAACGTCAGTCGTACGAATGCGAGGAAGGCACTTCGTCGCGCCAGTCGGCTCATCGCAGAGGCAGCGGCTCGGCTGCGATAGGCGCAGGCAATCAGCGGCCGGCGAGGCGGCGCAGGTCGGCGACGACGCGGGGGAGGGCGTCGAGCAGGGCGTCGATGTCGGCGTCGGTGGTCGACCAGCCCACGGAGATCCGCAGTGACCGCTGCGCGTCGACGCCCATGGCTTCGAGCACGGGCGACGGCTCGATCGACTCCGACGAGCACGAGCTGCCCGAGTGCACCGACACGCCCGCTCGATCGAGTCCGATGAGCACGGGCTGGGGCTCGACGCCGGCGATGCCGAGGCACACGATGTGGGGGAGGCGGTCGTTCGGGTCGCCCAAGGCTTCGACGCCGTCGATCTGCGTCGCGACCTCGACCACCCGCTCGGTCTGGCGCCGATTCGACGTCGATTCGATGCCCAGCCGGTCGGCGTCGAGCAGCGCCGTCGCAGCGGCTCCGAAGCCGAGGATGGCCGGGGTGTTCTCGTGCCCGCCACGACGGGCCCGCTCCTGATCGCCGCCGAGCAGGAGCGGTTCGAGCCGCAGCCCTCGCCGCACGAGCAGCGCGCCCATTCCGGCCGGACCTCCGAACTTGTGCGCCGAGACCGACACCAGGTCGGCGCCCAGGTCGGCGAACGAGATCGGGTCGTGCCCCACCGCCTGCGCGGCGTCGACGTGGACGAGAACGCCCTGGTCGCGGCATGGGTGGACGATGTCGGCGAGGGGCTGGCGGGTGCCGACCTCGTGGTTGCCCCACTGCACGTGCACGACCGAGGTGGCCCCGGGACGGATGGCACCGAGCACCTCGGCGGGGTCGACACGGCCGAGCCGGTCGACACCCACGACGGTGACCTCGCCCGCCCGCTCGGCCTGCTCGCGCACCGCCGAGTGCTCGACCGCGGTGAGCACCTGGTGCGACCCTCGCCGCGACGCACCCCACACGGCGGCGGCGATCGACTCGGTGGCCCCGCTGGTGAACACCACCTCGCGCGAGCGGGCGCCGACAAGCATGGCCACCTGCTCGCGAGCCTGTTCGACCAGCGCTCGGGCCTCCATCCCCTCGGTGTGGATGCGGGCCGGGTCGCCGAGGCCCCGGTCGTAGGCGTCGACGATGGCCTGGCGCGCCTCCGGGCGCAGGGGCGAGGTGGACGCGTGGTCGAGGTAGTGGCGGCTCACGGCAGCGGACCGGCGGGTCAGGCGTCGACGGCGGTGACGCACTGCGTGGCGCCGAGGGCCACCGACGATTCGATCTCAGGATCGGTGGAGCCGTAGAGCGAGCCGAGCATCCCCTTGACCATGCCGCGGTCGACCGCGCAGATCACCGGGTGCTCGATGGCGGTGTCGCCGAACGGACAGTGGTCCGACACGATGCGCAACTGGTCGCCGTGCTGCTCGGCGTGGGCGGCGAAGCCGTGGGCCGACAGGGCATCGGCCACGGCGTGCAGCGCCGAGCGGAACGAGCGCTGGGGCTCGCCGGTGTCGCCCATGGCGGCCGCCATCTGGCGGCCGTATTCGATGCCGACCTCCTCGGCGAGCTCGGCGGCGTCAGCGGGGTCGAGCCGGGAGAGCGCCTTGCCGAGGAGTGACACGAGGATGTCGTCGTGACGCACCGCGATGTCGAGGTTGATGGTGGGGGCGATGGCCCGGTAGTGCTTGGAGGGGCGGCCGGCGCTGCGACCCTCGGTGCGGGCGACGGCGATCTCGAGGTAGCCGCCGGATACCAGCTTGTCGAGGTGGTGGCGGGCCACGTTGGCGTGCAGGTCGAAGTGCTCGGCCACGCCCGACGCCGTGAGGCCGAGCGGGGTCTCGTGGGCCAGCAGGTAGATCTCCCGCCGTGTGGGGTCGCCGAAGGCCGATGTGATGGCGGTGACCGCCGACGCGAAGTCGGTCGGATTGAGGGCTTCCCCGGACACGTCGGTATTCTACTTATGCGCATAGGAGAAATCCGAGGAGCTGTCTGCATGCCCGTCACCGAAGCCGAGATCATCGAGGCCCTGCGGCCGGTCGAGGACCCCGAGCTGCACCGTTCCATCGTCGATCTCGACATGGTCCGATCCGTGGGCATCGAAGGTGCCGACGTGATGGTGCAGGTGGCGCTCACGGTGGCGGGATGCCCACTGCGCAACGAGATCACCCGGCGGGTCACCGAGGCGGTCGAGGCACTCGACGGCGTCGATCGGTGCAGCATCGACTTCACGGTGATGAACGACGAGGACCGGGCCCGCATCCGCCAGATGCTCCACGGCGACCCCGCTGCCACCGCCGGCACGCACCAGGGCCACGGCCACGCCGAGGGCCGTTCGGTGCCGTTCGCCGAGGCCAACTCGCGCACCCGCAGCCTGCTCATCGCATCGGGCAAGGGCGGCGTCGGCAAGTCGTCGATCACCACGAACCTGGCCATCGCGCTCGCCCAGCGGGGCCACTCGGTGGCCATCATCGACGCCGACGTCTGGGGCTTCTCGATCCCTCGCATGCTCGGGGTCGACCGGCCGCCCACCGTCATCGACTCGATGCTCGTGCCGCCCGAGATCCACGGGGTGCGCTGCATCTCGATGGGGTTCTTCGCCGAGGAGGACCAGCCGGTCATCTGGCGTGGCCCGATGCTCCACAAGGCCCTCGAGCAGTTCCTCACCGACGTCTACTGGGACGAGCCCGACTTCCTGCTCGTCGACCTTCCCCCCGGCACCGGCGACATCTCGCTGTCGCTGGCGCAGTTCCTTCCCCGCTCCGAGGTCTACGTGGTCACCACCCCACAGGCCGCCGCGCAGCGGGTGGCGCAGCGTTCGGCGTTCATGTCGCAGAAGGTGCAACTCGAGGTGAAGGGCATCATCGAGAACATGTCGTGGTTCACCGGCGACGACGGCACACGCTACGAGCTGTTCGGAGCCGGCGGTGGCCAGGACCTGGCCGATCGCCTTGAGGTGCCGCTCCTCGGCAAGGTGCCACTGGTGCCCCAGCTGCGCGAGGGCTCCGACTCGGGCCACCCGATCATGGTCGAGGCCCCCGACAGCGAGGCCGGCCAGGTGTTCGCCTCGATGGCCGCGATGATCGACGTCGAGCTGGCCCCCACCCGCCGCCACCATCCCGAGCTGAAGATCATCTAGGAGCGTGAGTCGGTAACGGGGAGTTGGGCTGGTGCGGGGACGCGGGGGTTGGGGTGGTGTCGTTGCTGCTGGTGGCTTGGTTCGGGCCGGTGGGTGGCGGTTCCTGGTTGAACCGCTGATGGCGGTGCCGGGTCTGCTGTGCGGGGGTTGCCTGCCCGCTTCGGTGGTTCAGGTGGGGGCCGGTCGGGCTGAGACGGTGTTGTTGAACAGTTTGCGGAGGTTGTGGCACGCGGCGATGAACCGCCATTCGTGGGCGGCGGCGTGTTCACCTCGGAGCAGGACCTGTTTGCCTCCCTGGACGGTGTCGATCTGACCGAAGACCGGTTCGATGATCGCTTTGCGTCGGGCGTAGCCGGCCCGTCCGGGTTTGGTGCGTCCGGTCGCGATCAACGCGTCGATGTCACGGTCGGCGGCCGCGGCGACGTTGTCGTCGGAGAAGTAGCCGGCATCAGCCACCACCTGGTCGGGCTTGGCGTCGCAGTTCGCACAGATGTCATCGAGGAGCGACACGAACTCGAGGCAGTCAGCTGAGCGGTTCGACAGCCGGGTCGCGACGATCACCTGGTGGTCTTCGGCGGCGGCGGTCTGGGCGTTGGAGCAGTAGTGGAAACCGCCGTCGGAGGTCTTCATGATCCGGGCGTCCGGGTCGGTGAAGTTGCGTTGCGCCTTGTCCGGCACCGTTGCTGTCGCAGCGGCTTGGTCAGCTGCGCCAGCGGTGTCCTCGCCGCGTTGCTCAGCGGTCGCGTCGTCGTGCCCGGCTGTTTTGTGCCACGTTGTGCGGGCTGCGTCGGCCGCGGCGCGGCGAGCCGTGTCAGCTTCAAGATCGGCTTTCGCGCGGCGGATCTTCGCGAGGCGGCCCTCGCGGCGGGCCATCTCCGCGTCGAGGTCGTCGTCGCGGCCGTCGGGACCGAACTTGTGATCCTCGGCGGTATCGGTTCCTTCGGCGTCACGAAGGAGGTCATCGACCTCGGCTTGGAGATCGGCTTCGCGTTCGGTCATCCGCTTGTAGGACATGGCTTTGCGGCGAGAAGCGTTGGCTCGCACCTTCGAACCGTCCAAGCCGACCCGACCCAGCTTGACCATCCCCGCCTGCTGGCACAGCTTCAAGATCTCCAAGAACAGGGCGTCCAACGCGGCGAGGTGCCGGCGCCGGAACCGGGCGATCGACCGGAAGTCCGGTGCCTGGTCCGCGGCCAGGAACCGGAACGCCACATCGTCACCGCAGGCCTTCTCGATCTTGCGCGACGACCGCACCCCGGTGGTGTAGCCGTAGACCAAGATCTTCAACATCAACCGGGGGTCATACGGCGGGAACCCCCGCTTCTCGGTGTGCGCCGCCAGGAACGGTTCGAGATCCACGACCTCATCCACCAACTCGGACACGAACCGGGCCAGATGATCCTCCGGCACCCAATCCCCAATCGACGGCGGCATCAACAACACCTGGGCCGGGTCATAGGCCCGAAACGTCGTATCCACCCGACCCTTCACCGGCAGCTCGACCAGCTCCACCACCGACACCTCGAACAACCGGTCCTCACCATCACGACTCGTCATCCCACCAGTATTTTCGATCCCGACACAGAACGCGAATCGAGCGAACCCACAATGGCGGTTACTGACCCACGCTCCTAGCGACGCCGCCGGTAGGAGCGGCGTCAGTCGGATCAGATGCGCACCTCGTAGTAGAGGTTGGCGGGCTCGTCGAAGTCGTGGATCCGGAACTGGCTGAACCCTGCCTCGGCACAGAGCTGTTCGAGGAGCTCGGGGTGCAGGCCGAGGGTGCCGAGTCCTGCACCGCCGGGTTCGGATAGGGCGGAGGACATGCAGCTGGCGATGGAGAAGCCGTACATCATCGCCGCCATGGGGTTGGCGAGGTTGTCCTTGGCCCGAGGGGCGCAGCGGATGTCTTTGACGAGCCAGGTGCCGTCGGGGCGGATCGATCGGCGGATGGCGGCCACCGTCTCGGTGGGCTTGGTCATGTCGTGCAGGCAGTCGAGGGTGAGCACGAGATCAAACGTCGCCTCCGTCGGGAGGGTGTCGGCGCCGGCGAGGTGAAGGGTGACGTTGGCGACCTTGGCGTCGGCGACCAGTTGCTGAGCTCGTTCGATGGCGTGACGGGAGATGTCGTAGCCGTGGATGTGCGAGCGCGGGAACCGTTCGGCCAGAGCGATGACGGCGAGGCCGGCCCCGCAGCCGACGTCGGCGACCACGCCGCCGGCGTCGAGCTTGGCCTCTACCCCGTCGAGGGCGGGCAGGATTCGGGGTACGAGGGCGATTCGGGTCCAGGGCCCGAGCATCCGTTCGGTGCGGTGGGCGCCGGCGGGGCCTTGGCGGTCATAGGGCAGGCCGAGCCCGGTGCGGAAGGCGTCGGCGAGGTCGTCGACGAAGTCGGGCGCGGCTGGGGTACCGAAGGCTCCGGCGGCGAAGAACAGCGAACTGTGCTCGTCGGCCAGCACGGCCGCTGCGGCGTCGGTGAGCTCGAAGTGGTCGTCGTCGTGCCAGGTGAGCAGGCCGGCGGCCCCTTGGCCGCGCAGCCACTCGAGGAGCCAGCGTTCGTGCAGGCCGGTTCGTTCGGCCAGCTGGGCGGCGGTGAGGGGACCGGCGTCGCGCATGGCGCGGTAGAGGCCGAGCCGGTCGCCGAGGTGGATGAGCAGCGACACCATTTCGCCCTGCTTGTAGTTCCACACTTGGAAGGCGAAGAGGCCGATCTCCTCCGGGCTCGGCGGACTGGGCGTGTCGGTCATGGCGTCATCATCGTCGGAGTCCAAGGGCTTTGCGTCCGTCATTGGAGGGTCCGGTCGATGAACCGGTGGAGCTCGGCGTCGTCGATGTCGATGCGGAGGTGTGCACCGTGGCGTTCGATGTCGAGGGTGGGGCAGAAGAACGGGCTGCCGTCGATGATGAAGTAGGGGGAGCCGGTGACACCCCGGCGCTGACCTTCGGCGAAGTCGGCCTCGACCGCAGCGCGGGCGGTCGCCTCGTCGGGCACGTCGAGACCGAAGCCGGCCGCGATCTCGGCGAGCACGCCTGGGTCGCTGATCGCCCTGCCCTGTTCGAACAGCGCGTCGCGGATGGCGAGGTTGAAGGCTTCTGCGGTGTAGGTGCCGTGCTGGTAGGCGAGCGTGGCGGTGCCGAGGATGGCGATCGTGCTCGACGGGAAGGCCGACGGCTCGAAGCCGCCGAACAGATCGCCGGCGACCTGGGCGCGCAGGTCGGCGATCTCGTCGGTGACTTTGGCGGCACCGAGCGCCTCACCGTTGACCAGCTCCAGCGGCCAGGCGTGCACCCGGAGCCGCACGTGGTCGGCGTCGGCCTGTCGGCGACGTTCGGTGAAGCGCCGGAGGCTGAAGTGGGCGAAAGGGCACGAGACGTCGGCGTAGACGTCGACGAGCCGCTCGGGTCGTGCTGGGTCGGTCATGTCGTCGGGGTGAGGGTGGTGACGACCCCGGCGCCCTGGTTGCCGACGAACACGCGGCCGGTGCCGGGGTCGACGGTCATGCCTGCCGGTCCGGCGGCCACGTCGACGCGGTCGAGGACGGTGCCGCGGCGGGCGTCGAGGACGGCGACCTGGCTGGTGCCGGTGACCGCCGCGAGGACGGTGCTGCGCTGCGGGTCGACGACGATGCCATGGGGCGAAGCACCGACCGGGGCGCGCCACGCCACTCGGCCGCCGCGGACGGCGACGACCTCGCCGGTCCGTTCGAGGGTGACGTAGAGGGTGCCGCCGAGGAAGGCGGAGTTCCACGGCCCGGCGCCGACGGTGACGACGTCACGGACCTCGAGGGAGTCGCGGTCGAGGAGGTGGACGGTGTCGGCCGCGGTGTCGGTCACGGCGATCCGGTCCGGCCCGACGGAGACACCCCAGGGTCCGTCGCCGACGGGGATCGTGGTGATCTGGGCGAGGGTGGCGAGCTCGTAGACCTCGAGGCGGTCGGCGTCGATGCTGGTCACGTACAGGCGGCCGTAGTCGGTGTCGACGGCGAGGCCGTGGGGGTTGGGGCCGACGGCGAATTGGGTGACCGCCCCGGTGTCGAGGTCGATGACCGACACGCTGGCCGCACCCTTGTTGGTCACGAAGGCGCGGCGGGAGGCGTCGTCGACCACGACGGTGTGGGGCGTTGTGCCGGCAGCGAAGGTGCGGGTCGGGCCGGTGCTGATCTCGAGGTCGGTGACGGTGTTCGCCGAGACGTTGGAGACGACCACGTGCCCGGTGGTCGGGTCGAATGCCGGGAAGTGCGGGGTCGGTCCTGCGCTTGTGGTGCTGGTGACGGTGTAGGTGGTGCGCCGGGGGTGGGCGGCGGCGGGTGCCGCGGTGGCGGCGAGCATGGCCACGCTCGCTGCCAGGGCAGCTACAGCGGTGAGGGTTCTTCGCATGACGTTCTCCTTGTGATCGGGGGGTTCAGGCGGCTGCGGGCGCGTGAGCGTCGAGCCACTCGGTGAGGGCGTGGGCGGGGAGCGGGGCAAGGTCGGTGAGTATCGGGGTCACCGGCCGGCGAGGGTGTCGAGGGCGGCCTGGATGCGCTGGCCGGCTTCCTCGGCAATGGGGGCGAGGGCGGCGTTGTCGGGCACCTCGGCGATGATCTTGGGGTCGAGGGCTTCGACGACGGTGTGGCCGTTCTCGGTGCGGACGACGACGTTGCACGGCAGCAACGTGGCGACGCGGGGGTCGATCTCCAGGGCGCGGTGGGCGAGCTGGGGGTTGCAGGCGCCGAGGATGATCTGGGCGTCGACGTCGATGTCGAGCTTGTCCTTCAAGGTCTGGCGGACGTCGATCTCGGTGAGGACGCCGAAGCCCTGTTCCTTGAGGGCGTCTTTCACATAGGTGATGGTGTCGTCGTAGGTGGCGTCGAGCTCGATGCGGCGGGTGAATTCCATGGGGGTGGTCCTCCAGTTGGTTGGCGGTCAGTAGGTGACGAGCAGGGCGGCGAAGGCGCGTTGCATCGACTCGGGTTCGAGGCGGTCGGCGATCCGCTTGCCGGCCCCGACCCCGGCGGTCGCGGCGGCGGTGAACACCAGGGTCGTGCCCCAGTCGATGCTGCCGGCGCCGGCTCGGGCGGCGAGGGCGACAGCGGCGTTGACGGCGATGACGGCGATGACGAGGAGCGAGGTGCCGATGGCGACGCCCATCGGGAACTCAAGGACCAGGGCGAGGGCGGGGACGATCACGAACCCGCCGCCCACGCCGAACAGGCCGGTGAGGAACCCGACGGCGGTGCCGCGGCGACGATCTTGGCGACCCGAACGTCGCTGTCGAGGCGGCGGTTCAGGGCGGATCCGGCCAGTGAGCCTGCGATGCCTACGAGGCCGAACATCAGGCCCTGGGTGACCCGGACGCGGCCGGCCCGCCAGTGGCCGTGGGCGCCGATGAGCGCGGCGACGCCGACGACGACCAGCGACGTCGTCGTGGCCGCCGACGGGTCCTGGCCGGCAACGAAGACCAGGACGGTGACGGCCAGGATCGAGCCGCCCCCGCCGAGCGCGCCGAGGGACACGCCGATGAGGAACCCGAGCGGCGATGCCAGCAGCGCCCTGGTGCTCATCGCTGCCCCGGGCCGCCGGGCGACGACAGGACGTCGATAGCGACCCGCTCGCCGTCCGCAGTGTCAACGGCGGCGTCCACGGTCAGTCCGTGCTGACGCCGAGGGCGTCGTGTTTGGCGGCGGCCGCCCACTCGTCGTCGATGGCCACGACGGTGGGACCGGCCCGGTCGAGCAGCGATGCCGCGATCGAGGCCCGGTAGCCGGACGCGCAGTGGACCCACACCTCGCCGTCGGGGATCTCGTCGAGGCGGGCTTCGAGATCGTGGAGGGGGATGTGCACGGCGCCGTCGATGCGGCCGTCGGCCCACTCGTCATCCCGGCGGACGTCGAGCACCACGACCCCGGCGTCCTCGCGTGCATCGGCGAGGTCGGCGAAGGTCGCGGTCCGGTAGGAGCGCACATCACCGCCGATCGCCCAGGTGTCGATGCCGCCGTCGGCGGCGCCGGCGGGGCGGTCGATGCCGATGCGGACCATCTGGCGCTGGGCCTCGGCGACCTGCTCGGCAGTGTCGCCCACCAGGGTCACCGGTGTCCCCCACCGCAGCACCCAACCCAGGTAGGTGGCGAACGAATCGCCCACCTCCAAATTGACGGTACCGGCCAGGTGGCCGCGGGCGAATGCCGTGCGCGACCGCAGGTCGACGACCCATTCCCCGGCGTGGATGCGGCGGCGGATCTCGACGGGGTCGACCAGCTCGGGCGCCGACAGGTCGACATCGGAGGGTCCGGCCCGGTTGATGGGCGCCATGTGGGCATAGTAGCGGGGGTAGGCAGTCAGCCCGCTCAGCAGCTTCTCGACGAAGGTGTCCTCGTCATCAAGGGTCAACGCCAGGTTCGAGTGGCGTTCCTGGCCGATCGTGCTGGCATCCGAACCCGACGTCGACGCCGACGAGCAGAAGCTGCCGAACCCGTGGGTCGGGTACACACCGACCTCGCCCGGCAGCTCATCGGCGAGGCGGCGCACCGACTGGAACTGGGCCCGGGTCAGGTCCTCGGTCGCTTCCGCGCTGATGAGGTCGGTGCGACCGACGGTGCCGAACAGCATCGACCCGCCCGTGAACGCCGCCACCGGCTGGCCGTCCTCGAGCACCACGTAGGAGAGGTGGGTCGGGGTGTGGCCCGGCGTGTGCGCGGCCCGGACCACCAGATCGCCGACGGTGAACTCATCACCATCGGCCGCGCCGGTGCGGCCGAAGGCCACGTCGGCGGCGGCGGCCAACACATAGGCGGCGCCGGCTCGTCGGGCCAGCTCCAGGCCGCCGGTCACGTAGTCGTTGTGGAGGTGTGTTTCGAACACGTGCGACAGGCGCACACCCCGCTCGGCCAGCACCGTCTCGACGCGGTCGATGTCGCGTTGGGGGTCGATGACCGCGGCGGCGTCGCCGGAGACCAGGATGTAGCTGCGGTCGCCCAATGCGGGGGTCTCGATCGTGATGATCTCCATCAGTCCCTCTCGATCAGGCCACGGCGCCGGGGGCGCCGTCGTCACGCATCACCGGCAGGCCTGCGGTCGCCCACGCCGTCATGCCGCCGGCGACATTGCGGACCTTGGCCCCAGCCTGAGCCAACGTCTCCGCGGCCTTGGCCGACCGGCCGCCGCTGCGACAGACGGCGAGGACTTCCTGCCCGGCGAATCGGGCAGCGGTTGTCTCCACCTCGGCCAGCGGGACGTGGACGGCGCCTGGAGCGTGACCGTCGGCCCACTCGTCGGGCTCGCGGACATCGAGCAGTACCGCGCCTTTCTCGCGCAGACCAACCGCGTCCTGCGGTGAGACTTCGTCGATCTTCGATCGTTGGAACACGAATACCTACCTTCTCGTTGGGAACAGCATGTTCAATGCCATACCCCCTTGGGTATATTCCAAACGCGAGGATCACCCCCACCGGCGAACCACGGACAACCATGGGAATACCCCCCGCCGTACCCTTCGTTGAAGGAAGAGACCATGGACCTGCCCGAACAGACCATCGACGACCTGCTCAAGCGGCTGCGCCGCGTCGAGGGCCAGATCCGGGGTATCCAACAGATGCTCCTCGACGGCCGCGAATGCCGAGACGTCGTAACCTAGATCTCCGCGGCCAGCAAAGCCCTCGACCAGGCCGGCTTCAAGCTCGTCGCCTCCGGGCTCACCTACTGCCTGAACAACCCCGAACAGGCCGCCGAAGAGGGCTACGACATCGACGACGTCCAGAAGATGTTCATGAAGCTCGCCTAGCCGGCACGTCAGCAGGACGGGGTTCAGCCTCGGGCGCAGGAGGCGCCGAGCCGGCGGCCCGCGCTGGACCACGCAGGGTCGTCGGTTCGGGGCCAGTAGTCCCCGGTGTGCTCGTCCTGGTCGTAGGTCACGGGGGGGGGCGCCTCGCTGCTGACGATGCGGGCGAGAGCGTCGAGGAAGCGGTCGATGTCGTCGCTGCTCGTGGCGATCCCGGCGCTGGCCCGCACCGCTCCAGGCACCCGCCGGCGGTCCCCGCGCAGCCAACCCGTCCGGGTCACCGCGCATCAGTTCCGTCACACCCTCGGGACCAGGCTCATCAACCAAGGTGTGCCCCAGCACGTCATCCAACGGCTCCTCGGGCATGCAAGCCCGTAGATGACCGCCCGCTACGCCACCCTGCACGACACCACCGTCCGCCAGGCCTTCGACGAGTACTGCCAGCAACGAGTCGACCTTCACGGCGAACGCATCGTCTATGACCCCGTCGGCGTCACCGCTGATGCCGAGTGGACCAAGCACAACATGGCCCGAGTCCAAGCCAGCCACCCCAACGCCTGTCTCACCTGCCCCGACTTCCAGACCACCCCGGCGTTTCTCGACGTGCACCGCCGCCAACGCGACGACACCCGCACCCTCATCGCAACCGCCGAGAGCGACGGCCGGTTCCGTCTCGCCGCGAACCACCGCCAGGTCCACGACAACCTCGACCAGCTCATCGACTCCCTCGAAACCATCGGAGACGGACCATGACCACTGACAACTGCAACGCGCTCGCCGTCGCCGCCCAGCAACGCAGCCACGAGACCCGCCACCGCGCCATCGAGGCCCTCCGCGACCTCGATGCTGCCGGCGAAGCAGTGACCTTCACCAGCGTCGCCCGAACAGCAGGTGTGTCACGGTCCTGGCTCTACCGCCAACCCGATCTCTGCTCCGAAATCGATCGCCTCCGCACCACCGGCCCCGCCACCGCCACCATCGGAGCGGTCCCCTCCGCCCAACGCGCCACCACCGAGTCCCAGAGTCGGCGCCTCGAGGCCACCCTCGACGAGATCCGACGCCTCAAGGCCGAGAACCATCAGCTCCGAGAACAAGTCGCCAAACGCTTCGGCCAGCAACGCGCCGACGGACTCACCTGAACATCCGTCGAGGACATGTCCACGACGTAGACGCCCCGCCCCACAAGGCCTCGACGCCGAGCGCTCCAGATAACGATCAACAATCTGATCAAAAGGATCAAGCGGGTCGGGTTCGGGTTCACGAAGTTCCGCCACTACCGGGTCCGCGCCCTGCTCTACGCGGGTCGACCGAACTGGGATCTGTTGGCCACGGTCACTCCCTCCCGGGACTGAA
>JAENWR010000139.1 GCA_016649895.1 Acidimicrobiia bacterium
TCCGGCCGGGCCAGCCGATGGCAGCGCGGTGGCCGCGAGCGCGATACCGGCCGCCGCTCCGAGTGCCGCCACGGCGACGAAGGCGCTCTGCCAACCGAGCCGGGAGCTTGCCGCGGTCAGGAGCGCCGCGACGGCGAGGCCGATGGAGAACGCCACGCCGAAGATGCCCATCGTCAGGCCACGGCGTGCCGTTCCCCCGAGCGCACCCGCCGAGCTGATGCCCGGAGCGAAGAACACACCCGCCGCGAGGCCGAGCGCCGCCTGGCCGAGCAGGAACTGCACCAGCCCGCTTGCCGTGGCCGCGACGAGACCGCCGATGGAGACGAGTGAGCACGCCACGAGGAGCGGGGGTCGAACTCCCCAACGACCCATCGCTCCACCGGGCCGAGGTCGTCGACGGCCGTGTCCTTGTGGACCTGAGCATCCCGATCGAGCGCTGATCCCCGGTCGCCTGCCCTTCACCTCGTCACTGCGTGAGGTTCTGCAACGTTGCCGGACTTCTAAATCAAGTAAGACTTGACGTTAGAGGCGGCCCATGGTGACATGGCTCATCGAACGAGCCCGCGCTGCGGCCACCACTGGTTGGACGATGGCGGCCACCTCCGGCCCCACCCGTGCGGTTCGTGTCCCTAACACCCATTCCCGCGCCGCTACGGCGGAGCTGGCTGACAGCCATCGAGGACACGCGTCGTGAGCATTGCCGAGTACATCATCGACCCGCACCCACCCGGAATCCGCCTCGTGCGGGGCGGGGCCGACATCGACCTGCCCGCCGCAGAGCGAGCAGTCGCTGAGCTGCTCGTCGCTCTCGGCCAGGACCCCGATGACGACCACACCCGCGACACGCCGCGACGGGTGGCGGCTGCCTACGCCGAGATGCTCACGCCGCGATCGTTCAACGTCACGACGTTCCCGAACGACGAGGGTTACGACGAGCTGGTCCTGGCCCGCGACATCCCGTTCCACTCGCTGTGCCAGCACCACATGCTCCCGTTCAAAGGCGTGGCCCACGTGGGATACCTCCCGGGGGACCGCATCGTCGGGCTCTCGAAGCTCGCGCGCGTCGTCGAGCTGTTCGCACGCGACCTGCAGGTCCAGGAGCGCCTCACCAAGCAGGTCGCCGACTGGCTCCAGGAGCAGCTCTCCCCGAAGGGCGTTGGAGTCGTGCTCGAGGCGGAGCACCTCTGCATGACCCTGCGCGGGGTGCAGGCCGCAGGATCCCGCACGGTGACCTCAGCGCTCCACGGCCTCCTGCGCGACGACCACAGGTCACGGGCGGAGTTCTTCGCCCTCACACCGACCAAAGGACACCCCTCATGACGACGAAACCCACCCTCGCGATCGTCGGGGCGAGCCTGGCGGGCGCCAAGGCGGCCGAAGCGGCCCGAGACGCCGGCTTCGATGGGCGGATCGTCCTGGTCGGCGATGAGGCCCATGCGCCGTACGAGCGGCCCCCGCTCTCCAAGGGCATCCTGCGCGGCGAAGCCGAGATCGAGAGCGCCCACGTCCACCACGAGGGGTTCTACGCCGAGCACGACATCGAGCTCGTCACCGACCGCGTCACCGCGCTCGACGCCCTCACCCGTCGCCTGGAGCTCGTGAGCGGGACCGTCGTGCCCTTCGACATCGCGATCCTCGCCACGGGCGCCGCCCCCCGACAGCTCGAGACACCCGGCGCCGACCTCGCCGGCATCCACTACCTCCGAACCGCTGACGATGCGCTGCGACTGCGCGATGCGATCCGCGGGTCAGAGCGGGTCGCCGTCGTGGGGGCCGGGTGGATCGGCTCGGAGGTCGCGGCTTCGGCCCGTCAGATGGGCGCAGACGTCGTGCTGGTCGACCCCGCTCCGACCCCGCTCCACCGCCTGCTCGGCGACCACATCGGCGGCGTGTTCCGTCAGCTCCACGCTGACCACGGCGTCGAGCTGCGGCTCGGCTCCGGCGTGGCGCGACTGCGAGGCACCAACACCGTCGAGGAGGTCGTGCTCGATGACGGTCGGGTCGAGCACGCGGATGTCGTCATCGTCGGCGTCGGTGTCGAGCCCCGGGTCGGGCTGGCCGAGAGCTCCGTCGGCTTCCGAGTCGACAACGGCCTCGTCGTCGACCAGCACCTCGCCACCAGCGTCGACGGCATCTACGCCGCCGGCGACGTCGCGAACGCGTGGCACCCGCACTACAAGCGCCACATCCGTGTCGAGCACTGGGCCAACGCCCTCAACCAGGGGGTCACTGCCGGGCGCAACGCCGCCGGACACCAGGACGCGTACACCCGTCTGCCGTACTTCTTCTCCGACCAGTACGACCTCGGGATGGAGTACGTCGGTTACGCCCAACCCGGCGACTCGGTGGCCGTGCGGGGGGATGTCGAGGCTCGTGAGTTCATCGCCTTCTGGCACCGCGACGGCCACGTCACCGCTGCCATGAACGTGAACGTCTGGGATGTCGTGGACGATCTCAGGGCGATCATCACCGGGTCGCGGACAGTCGACGCAGATCGCCTCGCCGACTCCGACATCCCGCTTGGCGACCTCGTCTGAGCCACACCGATCTCCAGGGTCCGCCGTGATTGGGACGAGGTGTGCGATGCGGCCCCCCTCACCACAGCTCAGAGTGAGAGCACAGCTCAGGGTTGGATCCCCGCGGGGCTCCTTCCGGTGAACGCGACGAGCCGCTCGATGGCGGTCGCCTCACGCTGCGCGGTGGCCGGTTCCTGGAAGTTGATGCGGTCTCGCGTCCACGGGTCGAGGACGACGTGGGCGAAGTGGTCGACCTCGGCCACCAGTTCGTCGGGGAGATCCAGCGGTGCGTCGAGGGTGGTGGCCAGGTCCCAGCTGTGGATCAGCAGGTCGAATGCGGCGAAGCGAAGGAACGTCTGGCCCGTCATCGAACCGACGGGCAGTGCGAGCACCTGTTCCATCGCACCCGGCTCCTGGACGGCCGCACCGAACTGGTCGACGGCGCGGCCGAAGGCGGTCGAGGGGTCGTCTCCGACGACGTCGGACAGGCGGCCCGAGATGTCGCGCAGTGGCGCACCCGCGAACGAGGCGGCGAACATCTCCGCTCCACCGATGACGTGGTTGAGCAGGTCGCGGGTGGTCCAGCCCTCACATGGCGTGGCCAGCCGCATCTCGGCCGGTCCGACCTGGGCGATGAGGGCGCCGAGGCCGGGGAGGATCTGCTCGAGTTGCGCGCCACCGTCGACGCCGTCGTCAAGCTGAAGGTGCGGGTCGACGACGGTCATGCCGACATGCCTTCGATGACACCGGCCATGTGGTCGAGGACGGCGACGTGCTCGGCGAAGGGGCTGAAGAGGATCACGTCGGCGTCGTTGGTGACCCGGACCGAGTGGCCGGGCGGCCAGTAGAAGAGGTCGCCGCCGCTGCAGGTCTCCTCGGGCTGCTCGTCGTAGGTCACCACGACCTGGCCGGACAGGATGTACCCCCAGTGTGGGGCATGGCAGCTGTCATGGGTGAGGCCCTGCAGGAGCGGGGCGATGTCGGTCCCCGCGGCAAGCGAGAAGTACTCGGCAGCGATCCCGCCGTACTGGGTCGCGTCGCCGAAACCCTCGAGCTGGCGGGCGGTGGCTCCGGGAACGCTGAGCTTCACCGGAACGGCTTCCTTGGCGACGTGCATGGTCGGTCTCCTTCGGTCGTGTCGGACTCGGTGCCCGACGGCGCCATCGTCGCCCAAGCCCCTTGTGGGTCCTCGGTGATCCGTCGGTGACGCACGGCGAGTGCCGCCGGGCGACACTGGCGGGGTGGAACTGCGCGTCCTCGGGGGCATCGAACTGGTGGCAGGTGGCCGCCCGGTGCCTCTGGGTGGATCGAAGCCCCGCGTTCTGACCGCCGTGCTCGCAGCCCATCGGCGCCAGGTGGTGAGCATCGACAGCCTCGCTGATGCCTTGTGGGGCGACACGCCGCCGCCCACGGCCCGGGCGACGTTGCAGACACACGTCTCGAAGCTCCGTCGGCTGATGCACGGCAGCGGGGCGGATCTGGTGAACCGGCCGCCTGGGTACGTCCTCGAGATCGACCGGCAGATGGTCGACGCCGACTGCTTCGAGGACGGGTTGCTCGAGGCCCGGGCGGTCCGCCACGCCGACCCTGGTGCGGCGATCGATCGGCTCGATGCGGCGCTCGGACTCTGGCGAGGGCCGGCCTTCGCCGAGTTCGCCGACATGCCGACGGTGCAGCCCGAGGCCGTCCGTCTCGACGAGCTGCGGTGGGTCGCCACCGAGGAGCGCCTCGACGCCCATCTCCAGGTCGGCCGTCACGCCACTGCGATCGGGGAGCTGGAGGCCATGGTGCGTGAGCACCCTCTGCGGGAGGGGCCGTGGCGGCTGCTGATGCTGGCCCTTCACCAGTCGGGCCGTCAGGCCGAGGCGCTGCGAACGGCGCAGCGGCACCGCGAGCACCTGCACGACGAGACCGGGCTCGAACCTTCGATGTCGCTCAAGGGGCTCGAGCTGGCGATCGCCCGCGACGATCCCTCGCTCCAACCACCGCGGGCGGCGCCGGCACCGCAGGCGGCCGCGTCACCGCGGGCCCGCCACAGCCTTCCCGAGCCGCTGACCGAGCTCGTCGGTCGCGCCATCGAGGTCGCCCGCCTGGTCGACGAGCTCCCATCGGCTCGGGTGCTCACCCTGACCGGCACCGGAGGCATCGGTAAGTCGCGCCTCGCCGAAGAGGTGTGTCGCCAAGGTGAGGACCGCTTCGGAGACGGTGTGCGGGCGGTGCAACTGGCGGCAGTTCGCGACGAGGGCGCCGTGCTCGCGGCCGTCGCGGCCGTGCTCGAGGTCGAGCAGCGTCCGGAGCGCTCGCTCGAGCGGTCGGTGATCGAGGTGTTCGGAACGCTCGACCTGCTGCTGCTCGTCGACAACTGTGAACACGTCATCGGCGCGGTGGCGGGGCTGGTCGGCGAGGTCGTGCGCTGGTGCCCCGGCGTCCGGGTCCTTGCCACCAGCCGCGAACCGCTCGGCATGCCGGGCGAGACCGTGTGGCCCGTGGCGCCACTGACCGTCCCCGCTGGCGACGCGTCGTTCGACGAGATCGTGGCGACGTCTGCGGTCCAGGTGTTCACGGCACGGGCCCGTGAAGCATCACCGTCCTTCGAGCTCGACGAGCGGACGGCGTCGGCGGCGGCAGAGCTGTGCACCGCCCTCGACGGAGTGCCCCTCGCGCTCGAGCTGGCAGCGGCGCGGATGGCGTCGATGACCCCGCTCCAGCTGGTCGAGCGACTCAACGAGCGGTTTGAGCTCCTCGCCAACCGGCATGCCGCTGATCCCCGTCATCGCACCCTGGTCGGTGTCGTGGAGTGGTCCTACGACCTGCTGACCGCCAGCGAGCAACAGCTCTTCGACCGGCTGTCGGTGTTCGCCGGAGGTTTCGAGCTCGAGACAGCGGAGCAGGCGTGCGCCGGCGGCGAGATCCGGCGCCGCGATGTCGCCCAGCTCGTGTCGGCACTCGTCGACCGCTCGCTCGTCGTCGGCGAGCCCACCGGCGACCGCATCCGGTACCGCCAGCTCGAGACGCTGAGACAGTTCGGGGCCGAGAACCTGGTCGGTCGTTCAGAGTCGGCCGGGGTGCGGACCCAGCACGCTGCCGCGTTCGTCAGCCTCGCCGAGAATGCGTCGCTGGCCATGGAGACGGCCGAGGAGGGGCCGCGGACCGACCAGCTCGAACGCGATTTCGACAACCTGCGCGCCGCGGTGCGGTCGGCGACCGCTGCCGGCGACGTCGACACTGCGCTGCGGGTCACCGTGGCCAGTCGGAACTTTGCCTTCCGCCGGATGCGCTACGAGATCGTCGGGTGGGCGGAAGACGCCTTGGGGCTGGCAGGTTCAGCCGACCACCCACTGCGGCCCATCACGCTGGCCATCGTCGGCTATGGCGGGTTCGTCCGCGGTGAGCTCGACCGGGCCATCGACTTCGGCCAGCGAGCGGTCGTGGAACAAGCTCGCCTGGCAGTGCCGTCGACCGGACTGGCGGAACGGGTCCTGATGAACGCCACGTTCTACCGGGGCGATCGCGTCCAGGCGATGCGCTGGGCCGACGGCATGCTCGCCGGTGCCCGCGCCACGGGCGACGCCGGCCGCGTCGCCCACGCGCTCTACATGCACTCGGTGGCCCGCTCCAGCGTGGGCGAGCCGGAACGAGCTGTCGACCTCGCCCGGGAGGCACAGCTCGAGGCCGACCGTTCGGGCAGCCCGACGGCCCTGGCTCGCGCGGCGTACGCGGCGGCGCTGCCCCTTGGCAGCACCGAGCCGGAACGGGCGCTCACGCTCCTCGACTCGGCCGCCGAACTGGCCGGGTCGGTCGGCGGACGGTGGATGCGGGCCTTCGCCCTCACCCAAGCCATGTGGCTCCGAGCCCAGCAGGGCGACACCGAGACGGCACTGCGGGGGTACCGGGAGGTGGTGGAGACCTGGTACCGCGGCGGCGACTGGGCCAACCAGTGGCTGAGCCTGCGCCAGCTCGCCGGCATCCTCGCCTCGGCGGGCCAAGAAGAGGAGGCGGCGCTGCTCCTCGGTGCCGTCTCGGCTGCCGGTGCCACCACCGCGCTGCCGTTCGCGCCATCTGACGCCGACACCCTGCAACGCATCAGCGACCGAGCGGAGCGGCGGCTCGGCAGCGAGCAGATGGTCGAGGCACAGCGGCAGGGCCGGCGGATGCGTGACGAGGCCGTGGTGGCCCTCGCGCTGGCAGCCATCGACGATCTCGTCGATTAGGACGGTCCCCTCGCGACCGAGGATGGCGACGACGAGGGTCACGAGCCCGCGGTGAGCCACATCCAGACGGCGCGGACCCGCCGATGGGTGTCGACCTCCTCGGTCAGGTGGAGCTTCGAGAAGATCGTGTTGATGTGCTTCTGCACCGACTTCTCGGCGA
>JAENWR010000082.1 GCA_016649895.1 Acidimicrobiia bacterium
GCACCAGCACCAGCACCAGCACCAGCACCAGCACGGTCGCCGCCGACGACCCCACATCCGCAACCACCGCCGGAGATGCCCACCGATGACCGCGCCCGAAGCGCCCGACGCCGAAGGCCCGTCCTATGCGGCCACCCTTGCCGAGCTCGAAGCGATCGTCGCCGAGCTCGAGGGCGATGCCGTCGACGTCGACCACCTCTCCACCCGGGTCCAGCGGGCCTCGGAGCTCATCGCCATCCTGCGCCAGCGGATCGGCACCGCCCGCATGGACGTGGCACGGGTGGTGGCGAGCCTCGAGGCCCCGGACGTGCCGTAGCCGCCCCGCACCGGGGCCCCGTCCGCAGCACCGCCGATAGGCTCCACCGGATGAGAGCCGAGGCCGGAGTCCCCCAGACCTCTGGCGTCACCCCTCCCGCGGCGCTCTCCGCCGTCGCCGACCGGGTGTCGGCCCGCCTCGAGGGCATCCTCGCCCACGAGACCGAGCGGTGGTCGGCGCTCGACCCCGACCTGGCCGCACCCATCGGAGCCCTCTCTCGCCTGGCGCTCGTCGGCGGCAAGCGCATCCGGGCCGCCCTGTGCCACTGGAGCTTCGTCGGCGCCGGCGGCGATCCCGACGATCCGGGGATGCTCGACGCGGCGGCCGCGTTCGAGCTCCTCCAGGTGTTCGCCCTCATCCACGACGACGTGATGGACGGCTCCGCCACCCGTCGGGGCACCCCGACGATCCACACCAAGTTCGCCGAGGTGCACGAGACGGCCGGCTGGCGAGGCGACCCGCGGCACTTCGGCGAAGGGGTTGCGATCCTCGCCGGCGACGTCGCCCACGTCTACGCCGATCGCTTGATGACCGGTGCACCCGCTGAGGCTCTCGAGATCTGGCACGAGCTGCGCATCGAGGTGAACATCGGCCAGTACCTCGACCTCGCCGGCACCGTCCGCGGCAACACCGACCTGGCCACGGCGCGACGCATCAGCCGCTACAAGTCAGGCAAGTACACGATCGAACGCCCACTTCACCTGGGGGCCGCGCTCCACCACCGCCTCGCCGAGCTCCGCCCAGGTCTCGACGCCTACGGCGTGCCCCTGGGCGAGGCCTTCCAGCTGCGCGACGACCTGCTCGGCGTGTTCGGCGAGGCCGAGCTCACCGGCAAGCCCGTCGGTGAGGACCTGCGTGAGGGCAAGCCCACCCCGCTGCTCGCCGTGGCCACCGAGCGCGCCACCCCCGCGCAGCTCGAGGTGCTCCGGCGTGTCGGGTCACCTCACCTCGACGCCGCCGACATCGCTCTCATCCAGGAGGTCGTCACCGCCACCGGCGCCAAGGCCGCCTCCGAGGACACCATCCGCGAGCTCACGGGACGCGCCGCCGAATCGCTCGACGGGGCCCCGCTCACCGCCGAGGCCATCGATGCCATGTGCCACCTGGCGGCCTACGTCGGCTCGCGCGACAGCTGAGCCCCGGGGTCGTCGTCAGACGGCCGCGTACCTGGCGAGCGCCGCCGCCACCGGCTCCTCCACCACCCCCACCTGGCCGGCCACCGCCGTGAGCCACTCGGGCCGCACCCGTGCGCTCACCGACACACACGGGTCGAGGCCGCTGAAGTGCACGGCCTGGCGCACGAACGTGGCCGCGTAGTCGGGCGGACGGACGTCGGACGACAGCTCGGCGAGGGCGTACGGATCGGGCGGCTGCGGCGCCGCCGGGTCGACGCGCAGCAACACCGGCGACGACGGCGACGGTCCGCCGCCCGCCAGGCCGGGGCCGTCGGCGAGGACGGCACCGCGCACGTCGGTGGGGCGAGCTCCGGCCAGCATGAGCGCCACGTAGGCGCCGAGACCCCGCCCGTGGACCGTGACCTGCCCGAGGTGGGCGAGGGCCGCGTCGGCGTCGGCGAGGAGCGTCTCGGCCGTGTAGCCACCGCCGGTGGGGATGGTGGAGCGGCCGTGCCCGGTGAAGTCGAGCGCGTGGACGGGTCCCGGCCACGCATCGAGCGCCGTCGGTACGCGCGTGGGCGACGCTTCACCGAGGGCGTGGAGCAGCAAGAGCGTTCGGCCCTCGCCGCCACGCAGTTCGTGGAGGGCGAGCTCGACCTGGTTGTGGTGGAGCCGGATCGGCGTTGGGGCGGTGCTCATGAGAGGAACTCCAGGACCAGCTCGGCCACCTCGACCGGGCGCTCGATGTGGAGGAAGTGGCCGGTGTCGGGGAGGGCGACGACGGTCGCGTCGGGGGGAAGGAACGGTTCGACCTCGGAGAGCGCGGTTCCCCAACCCATCGGCTCCTCGATGGTGCCGAGCACGCCGAGCATCGGCACCGACAGCCCGGGCAGGCGGTTGAGCGACCAGTCGGGCCGGAACGGACCGAAGCCCCCGAACCGCAAGGCCGGGTCGATCGACCAGCGCCATCCGTCGTCGCCAGCAGGCGTCGCGCCGATGGTGGCGAGGTACAGGAGCCATTCGGGCGAGAGCCGCGGGTTCATCTTGCCGCGCCGAGCAGCCAGGTCCTCGAGCGTGCCGGGCTTGCGCTGCAGCTCGTGGGTCCGCCGGTGGTGGTCGAGCCACGACGACAGCTCTTCGGCGAGCATCCGCGTGCGCTCGTGGTCGGCCACGTCGGGCGCCGAGCGACCCGACGGAAGCCCGTCGAGGTTCACCATGCGGGTCATCCGCCACGGCGCCACCTCGGCCAGCTGCAACATGAGCGCTGCACCCTTCGAGTGGCCCACGACCGGAACGGGTTCGAGGGTGATCGAGTCGATGACGGCGACGGCGTCGCGCACATCGGCGTCCCAGCTGTAGAGGGCGGCGTGCTGCGAGGCGCCGTGGCCCCGCTGGTCCCACGACACGACCCTCCATCCCGCGTCGGCCAGCAGCGGCGCGAGGAGGTCGAACGTGCCGGCGAAGTCGAACCCCCCGTGCACCAACATCACCGGAGGCGCAGCGGCATCGCCCCACTCGTAGACGGCTATCGATACGCCCGATGCGTCGACGCGAGCGCTGCGGTCGGGGCGGCGGGCGCCGGGGAAGGAGTGGAGGTCGCTGGCGGATGTCACCCGAGCACGTTAGATCCGACGGGTCGTTCTCACCCATTCTCATTTTTTGGCTAGGGTGACCCGATGTCTGCTCCGCGGTCGGTCGCCCGCTCTGCGCCCAACGTCCACACCACGGCAGCCGAGCGCCTCCGCCGCGACGGCCAGCGCTACACCGCAAGCCGACGGTCCCTCGTCGAGATCCTCGAGGCCACCGACCGGCCGCTCACCATCCCTGAGCTGCTCGCCGAACGGGCTGGCATCCCGCAGAGCTCGGCCTACCGCAACCTCGCCCTGCTGGAGCGAGCCGGGGTGGTCGACCGAGTCGTCGCCACCGACGAGTTCGCCCGCTACGAGCTGGCAGAGGACCTCACCGAGCACCACCACCACATGATCTGCGCCCGGTGCAGCGCCGTCTCCGACTTCGTCATGGCGCCGAGGGCCGAACGCCGGCTCGACGAGGCTGCCGAGGCAACGGCCGCCGAGGCCGGGTTCCAGGTGACCAGCCACCGGTTCGACCTCATCGGCCACTGCCGCGACTGCGTCGCTGCCGCCTGACCCGCTCCCCTCCCCCAACACCCCTCCCCCGAAATTGCGCGGATCTGTATCGCCACCCGACACAGATCCCCACGAGAAGCGGGCATCCCAGGAGTTGCGGTCGGGGGCAGGGCCCGGTTACCTGATCCGGTGCCTGTCGAGGATCCTGTCGCCGAAGCCGCCCGCCGGCGGACCTTCGCCATCATCAGCCATCCCGACGCGGGCAAGACCACGCTCACCGAGAAGTTCCTCCTCTACGGCGGGGCGCTCCACAGCGAGGCCGGGTCGGTCAAGGCCAAGGGCAGCCGTCGGTCGGCGACCTCCGACTGGATGGAGCTCGAGCAGAAGCGCGGCATCTCCATCACCTCGACCGTGCTGCAGTTCCCGTATCGCGACCACGTCATCAACCTGCTCGACACACCCGGTCACCGCGACTTCTCCGAGGACACCTACCGCGTGCTGGCCGCGGCCGACGCAGCGGTCATGGTGCTCGACGCGGCGAAGGGCATCGAGCCACAGACCCTGAAGCTGTTCGAGGTGTGCCGCGAGCGCGACATGCCGCTGCTCACGTTCATCAACAAGTGGGACCGGCCCGGGCGCGATCCACTCGAGCTGCTCGACGAGGTCGAGAAGCTGCTCAACGTGCAGCCAACTCCGGTCACCTGGCCGGTGGGGATCGCTGGCGACTTCAGGGGGGTCATCGACCGCCGGAGCGGTGACTTCACCCGGTTCACCCGCACCGCGGGTGGTGCCACCGAGGCCGGCGAAGAGGTGGTGAGCGCGGACGAGGCGGCCGAGCGCGAGGGACCCTCGTGGCAGGCCGCCCTCGACGAGCTCGAGCTCATCGGCGCGGTCGGCTCCGATCTCGATCCCGAGGCCTTCCTGGCCGGCATCTCGAGCCCGGTCTACTTCGGGTCGGCTCTCACCAACTTCGGGGTGCGGCTGATGCTCGACGGCGTCGTCGACATGGCGCCGTCCCCCAGTCCGCGACCCGACATCGACGACACACCGCGGCCGCTCGACGCGGCGTTCTCCGGCTTCGTGTTCAAGGTGCAGGCCAACATGGACAGGGCCCACCGCGACCGGCTGGCGTTCTTCCGGGTCTGCTCCGGGCACTTCGAGCGGGGCATGGTGGTCACCCACGACCGCACCGGCAAGCCCTTCGCCACCAAGTACGCCCAGCAGGTGTTCGGCCAGGACCGCGAGACCATCGACGACGCCTGGCCCGGCGACGTGGTGGGCCTGGTCAACGCGGGCGATGTTCGCATCGGCGACACCCTGTGGGCCGACGAGCCGGTCACGTTCGCCGGCATTCCGAGCTTCGCCCCGGAGTACTTCTCGGTGGCGCGGGCGCGCGACACGGGCCGGTTCAAGCAGTTCCGCACTGGCATCGCCCAGCTCGACGAGGAAGGGGTGGTGCAGGTGCTGCGCCATCCCGACACCGGCGATCAGGCGCCCGTGTTCGCAGCGGTCGGCCCGATGCAGTTCGAGGTGGCGGCGCACCGCTTGGAGAACGAGTTCGGAGCCGCCGTCGACCTGAGCCCCACCAGCTACACCATCGCCCGGCGCACCGATGCTGACTCCGAGCCGGCGCTGCGGGCGATGCGGGGCGTCGAGGTGCTGCAGCGAGCCGACGGCACCCGACTGGCCCTGTTCGAATCGAGCTTCTGGCTGGCCCGGGTCGAGGCCGACCACCCCGAGCTGACGCTCGAGCGGCTGGTGGCCGAGGGGATGAGCAGCTAGACGGTGAAGGTGGGGCCGTCGAAGCGGTCGACAGTGGTGAACCGCTCGACGGGCTCTCGCCGCAACCGTCGGATCTCACGGACGGGCCGGCCCAGCGCCATCAGCCCAGCCACGGCATAGGGGTCGGGGATGGCGAGAAGGTGGCGCACGGCGTCCTCCTCGCGGCAGATGGCGGTGGTGAGGACGCCGCCGTAGCCCTCGGCACGGGCGCCGAGCAGGATGTTGTGGCAGAACGGGTAGATCGACCCTCCCCCGACGATGCTCTGGCGGTCGAGGCCGTTGTCGAGCACGGCGAGCACCGTGAGGTCGACGACCACCACGAGCATCACCGGCACGTCGTCGAGCGAGTCGGCGAACGGGTTGGGGCGCGCGGTCGACCGCGCCGCATCGATGTCGATGCTGGGCTCGGTCCAACGACGGTCGGAGCCAGGGGCGAACGGCACCTTCCCCTCAGCGACGTGGCCGATGTACTCGCGCCAGGCCAGCTGGTAGAGGTCGCGCAGTCGACGGCGGGTGGCTCGGTCGCGCACGACGATGACGCGCCAGCCCTGACGGTTGCCGCCGCTCGGCGCGAAGCGGGCGCCGTCGAGGATGCGGTGCAACACGTCGTCGGGCAACGGATCGGAGGTGAACCCGCGGGTGGCGGGGGTGGTGCGCACCACATCGTGGAACGGCGGCTCTGACCCAGGCGACGCGCCGAACGCGTGGGTCACGAGCTACCGCTCACCGAGGGGTGGTCGCCGCGCGTGAGCTGCCCACCGGCCGACAGGTCGATGACCTCGGGGAGCGGCACCTGCGGCCGCTCCGGCAGGATTGGGCCGTCGACGCGCGGCCGCTTCATCTCGAAGAACCCGGGCGCCGCCGCGATGGTGGCCAGCCCGTCCCACGCCGCGAGGGCAGCGACACCGGTGGGCGCAGGCGAGAAGACCGGACCGAAGAAGCCACGCCGCGGACCGTCGGAGGCGATGACCAGGACCGGTACACCGGTGTCGTCACCGGCGACGGCGCGAGCCTCGCCCATCGACGCGCCGATGACGTCGTCCCAGCGTCGCTCCGACGCCTCACCAGCCAGGTCGTTGTCGACGCCGAGGGCGTCGATGGCCGCATCAAGGTTCTCGAACCGGCGCTGACCATCGTGGTGGAACCCGGTGCCGAGGGCGGTGTACAGCTCGCCGATGGGCTCGTCACCGTGCCGCTCGCGCACCGCCTCGACGACCCGGAGGGTGCGCAGGCTGGCCGCCACCTCGGCCTGGACCTCGGCCGATCGACCCTCGCCGCCCGCCAGGTGCAGGCTGAACGACCGCCAGACGACATCGATGTTGCGCTCGGCCCGAACCTCGTGGAGCCAGCGCGACGTGATCCACGTCCATGGACATGCGGGATCGAAGAACAGTTCGACGTTCAACCTGGGACTCCAGTGGCTCGTCACCCGCCCCCGGAGTCTACCGAGCACCAGCTCCGGTGTCGGGACAAGCCGCCGCGTCGATCGCATCGGCGAGGTGCGCGCTCAGGGCTCCGTTCGGCTCGACCACCACGTCGTCGAGACCCAACCATCGCGCCATGTCGAACAGCTCGTCGGCGAGCGCTGGGGCGACCTCGTGCGGCGAGGCGTGGTCCTCCGCGTAGGCGCCCCTCACCCTCAAGCGGCCCGCCGCACGGTCGGCCTTGAGGTCGACGCGGCCCACCAGACGATCGCCGAGCAGGAAGGGCAGCACGTAGTAGCCGTGGACCCGCTTCGGCTCGGGGACGTAGATCTCGATGCGGTAGTGGAACCCGAACAGCCGCTCGACGCGGGGACGGAACCACACCACGGGGTCGAATGGGCTGAGGAGAGCCCGGGCATCGATGCGACGGGGCACGACCGCGCTGGTGTCGAGGTAGGCCGGATCGCGCCATCCCTCGACACGAACCTCCTCGACGACCCCTTCGGCGAGCAGGTCGGCGAGGGCAGCGCGCGCCGGCGGGGCCTTCTGGCGGTGGTGATCGGCGATGTCGGCGAGGGTGCCGATACCGATCGCACGGACAGCGATGCGCAGCAGATCGCGCGCGGCCTCGTGCGGATCGGGCGTTGGCTCGGCCAGCACCGACGGGGGGATGACCCGCTCGGGGAAGTCGTAGGTGGTGACGAAGTTGGGGCGACGGTCGGCGATGGCCAGCCGCCCGGTGGCGTACAGCGCTTGGAGTGCCACCTTGCCGGGTGACAGGCCCCACCAGGGCCCGGTGCGCGACCCTCCGTCGCTGAGGTCGGTGGCGCTCAGCGGTCCGCGTTCGGCGATCTCGTCCATGATCGCGTCGAGGAAGCCCGGGCGGGCGGCCTCGAGCTGCTCGGCCCGACGCCACCGGTGGTGACCGGCCATGCGGTGGCGCATGAGCGGGTGCTGGTCGATGGGCATCACCGCGGCCTCGTGCCCGACGTACTCGAACGCCTGGCGACTGCGCCACAGCAGGTCGTCGAGGCGGTCGCGGTCGTAGGCGCCCAGCCGGGAGAAGAAGGGGAGGTGGTGCGATCGCGCCAGGACGTTGACCGAGTCGAGCTGCACCAGACCCATGCGCTCGAGCGTGGAGAGCAGGTGTCGAGAACCGATGCGCCCGCTGGGCCGGGGCCGGGCGAAGCCCTGAGCCCCGAGTGCCAAGCGGCGCGCTCGGGCGATGGTGATCGTGCGGTGGCTCACGGACGCCGGGACCTCATGCGCCGCCACTGTCGCCGACGTAGCGAGCTCGTGCACGGAAGCGGTTGCCGATCTCGGAGTACTCCTCGATGGCGTGAGCGATCCAGCCCGCAGCCCGCGCGACAGCGAAGATCGCTTCGCCGGCGCCGATGTCGAACCCGCTCAGGTGGGCCAGCGCGGCGAGCCCGAAGTCGACGTTGGGCGGCACGGGTGCACCTTCGGTCATCACCTCGGCCACGGCATCGATCACGTCCATGCGGTCGGCTCGTCCGGCCGATGCCCGCACCAGGTCGATGAGAGCCACGGCGCGGGGGTCGCCATCGGGGTAGAGCGGGTGGCCGAAGCCGGGCACGAACCGGCTGTGGCGCAGGTGGTCGGAGACGATGGCGCCCACGTGGTCGATGTCGGTGGCGCCGGCGCGGGCCACTTCGGCGAGGAGTCGCTGCACCGGAACGCTGGCGGTGCCGTGCAGGCTGCCAGAGAGCACGCCGAGGCCCGACGAGACCACTGCGTAGGGGTCGGCTCGGGTCGACGCTGCGACGCGCGCCGCCAGCGTCGACGCGGCCAGCTCGTGGTCGGCGAGGAGGACGAGAGCTGCATTGAGGGCTGCGATGAGCTCGGGGCTGGCCGGTTCCGGCCCGAGGCGAGGCCACAGGCGCTCGGCGATCGATTCGGGAAGCTCCTCGCCGTCGACGACGAGCGCCATCGGAGGGCGACCCTGGCGGAGCGGCAGCGAGTCGACCATGGTGGCGATGAGGCGGCGGCCGGAGTGGGCGACGCCGGTGGGGCGCAGGTCGTGGCGGAGCGAGTGGGTCGCCCCAGCGACCGCCACCGCCACGCGCAGTCGGTCGCCGGCAGTGGCCGACGACGGGAGTCCGGCGACCTCGTCGGCGATGAGCTCGGCCGACTTCACGCTCGACGCCCAGGGGGTGAACTCGCGGCGCGCGTCGTCGCCGAGCCACAGCCACTCGGCCACGGCCTCGAACGGCTGGTGGTGGGCGAGGTCGACGGCATCGTGGCCGCGGTAGCGGACCCGGTGGTCGTCGATCGAGGTGAGGTGGGTGTCGATGATCATCTCGAGGCCGCCGCGGTCGGCCGTGCGTCGGTTGCGGTTGGCCAGGCGGTCGATGTCGGCGGCCGAGAACATGCTGGCGCGCCCGTCGACGGCCCGTCGCCGGTCGAGCATGCCCCGACTGACGTAGGCGTAGAGCGTCTCGACCTTCACCCCGAGCCGCGCCGCGGCTTCCTTGGCCGTGAGCTGGCGGTCTCCGGAGATGGGCGGCGGAAGCGACATTGACCCCATCATGATTGACACGATCAACGTTGACAACCCATATCGGGATCGGCACGCTGGAGGAGACCCGAGAAGGAGATCCCCGTTGTCCAGCACCACCATCCACCCCGAGAACGACATGGCACCCGCAGCGAGCGGTGGCCTCGCCGATCCGGCGATCGATGTCCCCCGCGGGCTGAAGGGCGTCATCGCCGCGGAGACCGCGCTCGGCGACGTACGAGGGCGCGAGGGCTTCTACCACTACCGCCAGTACTCCGCCGTCGAGCTGGCGGAGCACCGACGGCTCGACGAGGTGTGGCACCTGTTCGTCGAGGGCGACCTGCCCGATGCCCAACAGCTGGCCACCTTCCGGTCCCGCATCGCCGAGGTGCGAGCCACGCCGCTGCCGGCCAGCGTCGTCGGTGCCCTGCCCACCATCGCAGCCGCGAAGGGAGCCGGCCCACTCGACGGGCTGCGCACCGCGGTGTCGCTCCTGGCCGCCGCCGAGGGATTCGCCCCGGTGCTCGACCTCGACACCCACACCATCGTCGCCCAGGGCCTGCGCATCGTCGCCTCCATGCCCGTGCTGGCCGCCGCCCTCTACCGCGCCGAGCACGGCCTCGACGTGATCGAGCCCGACCGATCGCTCGACTGGGCCACCGACTACCTCCGGATGATCACCGGCGCCACGCCGCCCGAGGCGCACGCCCGGGCGGTCGAGCGCTACCTCGTCACCACCATCGACCACGGCTTCAACGCCTCCACCTTCACCGCGCGGGTCATCGCCTCCACCGGCGCCGATCTGGGAGCCGCGATCACGGGCGCCATCGGAGCGCTGTCGGGCCCGCTCCACGGCGGCGCGCCGTCGCGGGCGCTCGACACCCTCGACGCCATCGGCTCGGTCGATCGGATCGACGACTGGGTGCGGCCCCGCGTCGAATCGGGCGAGAAGATGATGGGCTTCGGCCACGCCGTCTATCGCACCCAAGACCCGCGCTCTGAGCTGATGCACCGGACGGCGGTGGAGCTGGGCGGCGACCTCGTCGACTTCGCCGAGGTGGTCGAGCGCCGGGTCGTCGAGATCCTCGCCGAGCTGAAGCCGGGCCGCGAGCTCTACGCCAACGTGGAGTTCTACGCCGGCGTCGTCATGGAGCTGGCGGGCCTGCCCCGCGAAATGTTCACGCCGACGTTCGCCACCAGCCGGGCCATCGGATGGGTCGCCCACGTGGTCGAGCAGGTCCACGCCGGCAAGATCATCCGGCCGAGCGCCCGCTACGTCGGCCCCCCCGCTCCCGCGCCCCTGCCCTGATCACCCAGGGCTCGCTGCAGGAACTCGACCTGGAGGAGCAGCAGGTTCTCGGCCACCGCTTCCTGCGGGGTCATGTGGGTGACACCCGAGAGGGGTAGCACCGTGTGGGGTCGTCCGGCTTCGAGGAGGGCCCGGGAGAGCTGCAACGTGTGGGCCACGACGACGTTGTCGTCGACGAGCCCGTGGATCAGCATCAGTGGACGCTCGAGGCCGGCGGCGAGGGGCGTGAGGTCGGTGCGCTCGTAGTTCTCGGGCTCGTCGCCGGGATAGCCGAGGTAGCGCTCGGTGTAGGCGGTGTCGTAGAGCCGCCAATCGGTCACCGGAGCACCGGCGACGGCGGCGTGGAACACGTCGGGGCGGCGCAGAACCGCCAGGGCGGCAAGGTAGCCGCCGAACGACCAGCCGCGGATGCCGACCCGGGTCAGATCCAGGCGCGGTTCGATCTCGGCGGCGGCCTGGAGCGCCTCGACCTGGTCGTCGAGCACCGGGCCGGCAAGGTCGCCACGAACGGCTCGCTCCCACTCCGGCCCGCGGCCGGGCGTGCCGCGGCCGTCGACCACGAGCACGGCGAACCCCTGATCGGCGAGCCACTGTGAGGTGAGGAACGCGGCGCGGCTACGCACCACCCGCTGGGCGTGCGGGCCGCCGTAGGGGTCGAGGAGGACCGGGAGCGGACCATCGCCGCGGTCGGCCGGCAGGAGGAGCGCTGCCTGCAGCTTGCGGTCGCCCAGCTCGAGGAAGCGGACGCGCGGCGAGACGTCGGGAACCTCGGCGACCGACCTGATCGTGACCGACGTCGCGGCGGGATCGTCGCCGATGAGGGGGCCGACCCACATCTCGGTGCCGGCGCTGCCGAGATCGGACCGCGTGTACACCGCCGTGGACCCGCCCACGACCACCCCGCACACGCCACCCGACGGTGTGACCATCCGGGTCTCGCCGGTCCATGCGACGAACACCACCCGCACCTCGGTGGGGTCGTCGAACGACGCACGGACGACCACCCCGTCGTCGTCGGCGTGTACCACCGAGCGCACCTGCATCGTGGTGGGCGTGAGCGGCTCACCGTCGACCACGAGCCGGCGGGCGCCGTCGCGGTCGGCCACCGTGATCAGGCGCCCGGCGCACCACCGTGGCGCGCCCGGCACCACCTCGACCCAGCACGGATCGTCCTGGCGGTGCGCCTCGGTGCACGCGCCGGTGTCGCGGTCCACGTCGAGCACCAGCATCGTCCGCTGGGTGCGGTCGAGGACGGTGACGAGGAGCGGCCCGCCGTCAGGCCACGCCACGTCCACCAGGTAGGGGAACGCCTGGGAGTCCCACGCCACATCCACGCGTCGGCCGTCGAGGTCGACGATGGCCAGGCTGCAGTCGGCGTTGGCGGTGCCGGCGGCGGGATAGCGCACGGTGTTCGGTGCCACCCATGGCTCGGCCGGCGACGCGATGTGCCACACGGTGACCGGCGAGGTGTCGACCCGCTCGACAACGAGGCGACGACCGTCGGGCGACCACCAGAACCCACGCGTGCGCTCGAGCTCCTCGGCGGCGATGAAGTCGGCCGCCCCCCACGTGAGGGTCTCGCCGCCCGAGTCGCCGGCCTCGCCGATGACGAGCTGATCGGGCAGATCGGGCCCCACCGCCCGCAGGGTGCCGTCGGCCACGTAGGCCACGACCTCGCCCGTGGGATCGAGCCGAGGGTCGTAGGCGCCCGGCTCGGCATCGAGCTCCACCAACTCGCCCGAGCCGATCTCGACGAGGATCAGCCGCCCCGCCAGCGCGGCGACGGCACGCCGACCCTCACCGTCGAGGCCGTAGGCCACCACGCCCTCGCCGGTCTCGCGCGCCCGTTCACGCCGCGCCCGTTCGGCTGCAGGCAGATCGACGGCGTCGCCCAGGTCGAGCGCCCGCGGGTCGATGAGCCGGCGCTCCTCGCCGGTGGCCACGTCGAGGCACCACAGGGTGTGGACCAGGTCGTCGCCGGCATCGGAGCGCAGGAACAGGACGCGCTGCCCGTCGGGGGTCACCGACACCGTACGGGGGGCGCCGAGGGTGAACCCCCGGGTGACCGCGTTGCGACGGGGGAAGCTCATGGGCGGTGACGCTACTGGTCCTGCCCAGGACCTCAACGGGCTCCGCCTTCGTGATCGCGATGCCCACCGTTAGGCTCGGGCGGTGACCGGAGCAACAGCCGTGTTCGCCAGCCCTGCGGGGGTCGTGCTCGCCATGGTGTCCGACATCGGCGTCTCGGTCGCCGACCAGTTCCAGATGATCGGGATCGTCATCGTGGCCGCGGCGTTGGGCGCGGTCCTCGGCACCGAGCGCGAACTGGCCAGCAAGTCGGCCGGCGTGCGTACGCACATGCTGCTGGCGGGTGCCTCGGCCCTGGCGGTGTCGGTGGGGCAGGTTCTCTTCGTTGCCGACGGTGGCACCGGGGACCCGGCCCGGGCGTTGCACGCGGTGCTCACCGGCATCGGCTTCCTCGGCGCCGGCGCCATCATCCGCCACCAGGACACGACGGTGGAGGGGCTGACGACCGCAGCGTCGCTGTGGTTCGCCGCTGCGGTGGGCGCCGCCACCGGTTTCGGGCTCGTGGTGCTCGCGGCGGGTGCCACAGCCGTCGGCATCTTCGTGCTGCGCTCCGTCTCCTGGATGAGCGTTCGCATCCGTGGGAAGGCGCCGGTGGAGGCGCCCGACGACGGCGCAGGCTGAGCCCGACCGACCCAGTCTCAGGACGTGGTCGGTGCGGCGCTGGCATCCTCGTCGGCCGGCGGCACGATGAGCACGGGGCGGTGGGCGTGGTGGACCACGTGGCCGCTCACCGACCCGAGCAGCATGCGGCCGAAGAAACCGCGGCCGCGGCTGCCGATGACGATGAGGTCGGCGTCGAGGTCGTTGCCGGCGATGACGATCTCGGTGGCCGGGTCGCCCCACACGACGAGCAGCTCGGTGTCGGCCGGCAGGCCGACGGAATCGCGGGTCTCGGCCAGTGCCTTCAACGCTTCGGCACGCACCTCGTCGGTGGCCTCGGGATCGTCGACAGGGCTCACGACCATCACGTCGGGGGCCACCAGGCCTCCGCTGGCCAGCGGCGCTGTCGGTGGCACCGACACGTTGAGGAGGACCACGCGGCCCTCGGTGATCGGCAGGTGCCGTGCGGCCCAGCCCACGGCCCGGCGCGATGCCTCCGAATGGTCATCCGCGATCAAGATCAGGTCCACAGCAGTCGTACCTCGCGCGTCGTCGTGAGCTCTCGCCGTTCAGCATGGCACCCGTCGATGCCGAACGCCGGGTGCATCGTGGGTTGTTGTCGGACTCCCGCTCGCTCGGCCTACGATGGCGGCGCCGGGGGCGTAGCTCAGTTGGCAGAGCGGCGGCTTTGCAAGCCGTAGGTCGTGGGTTCGATTCCCATCGCCTCCACCCAATGTTCGTTGTTCACACCGATGTTCGTTGTTCAAACCCCGTCATGTTCCGAACGGCCCCGGAGGCGAGGTGGATGGCGTCGAGGGTTCGGAGCACCGGTGGGCCGACGCGGCGGGCGAGGCTGACGACCTCGTCGGTGAGGGGCCGTTCGGCGACGCCGGATAGAGCCACGTCGATCGCTTCGGCGAGACTCTCGTCGCGGTGGCGGCCGGTGCCGGACAGCGTGCGCACGGCACGGCTGACCTCCACCCGAGCCAGCGACGAGGCGACGATGGCGGCACCGTCGGCAGCCTGCTGTTCGAGCGCCGCTTCGAGGGCATCGGACTCGGCTTCCTCGACCGCTCGTTTGATCAGTGCGCTGCTGTCGGCGTAGATGCGCATTCAGATCCGGTCGTCTCGGTCGAGCAGTTCCGCGCTCGTCATCGGTTGCGGCACGACGAGGCGATCGATCGCCTTCCGGTAGGCGCTGCGGGGCCGACGGACCGCACCGGTGACGATCAACATGTCCAGCTCGCCGCTCTCGGCGCTCATCGCTGACAGCCCGAGGTGGCGGGCGACCGACCACGCCGTGTGCAAAGGGTCTGAGGATGGGCCGGCGGGCGAAGGTAGCGTCAACGGGTCATGTACGAGGTGATCCGACCCATCGCCGCCGGCCACCAGGGCCAGGTCGATCTGGCGCGTGCCCCCGATGGTTCACTCGTCGCTCTGAAGCGCCTGGCGGTCGACGGCACCCTGGCCGAACGCGACGTCGCTCGCCGCCGGATCCGGCGCGAGGCCGAGCTGCTGCGAGGGGTGCAGATCGACGGCGTGATCCCGCTGCTCGACGTGATCGACGAGCTCTCGGACACGGGCGACCCCGAGCTGGTGCTCGTGATGCCCTACCTGCCGGGCGGCTCGCTCCACGACCGGGTGTCGGCCTCGGGCCCGTTGCCCGCCGAGCGGCTCTCCGAGCTGGCGGTGCCGCTGCTCGGCGCACTGGCCGCGCTCCACCGACGCGGCATCGTCCACCGCGACGTGAAGCCGAGCAACGTGTTGTTCGACGCCGTCGAAGGTCGTCGGCCCTGCCTCATCGACTTCGGTATCGGCATCGCCCGCGACTTCACCGCGGGGCTGAGCTCGGCCGCCGCGATGCTGGGCACACCGTCGTTCATCGCCCCCGAGCGGGCGCGGGGCGAGGCCGCCACCCCGGCCAGCGACATCTACTCGCTCGGCGCCACCCTCCGCTTCGCGATCACGGGGATGCCGCCGCACGGTGTGGGCGACATCGTCTCGGTGGTGGGCCGGGCGGCCGCCGGTCGGGTCGAGCCCCTGCCGCCGGGCACCGATCCTCGCGTGGTCGAGGTCCTCGATCACATGTGCGCCCTCGACCCCGCCGACCGCCCCACCGCTGCCGAGCTGCTGCCCGGGCCCGAGGGCAGCGCCGTCCGCGGGCTGCCCGCACCAGCCGCCCAGGTGGCTGACGCCGCGCCAGTCACGCGGCGTCGCAACCGCGCCCTCACCACCATCGGCGCGGCGGCGCTGCTCGTCGTCGGCATCGCCACCGGAGTGGTGGCAGCCACCCAACTCGGGGGCGACGGGGAGCCGGGCACCACGGCCGCGGCCGACACGCTCGACCCCGCCCCC
>JAENWR010000078.1 GCA_016649895.1 Acidimicrobiia bacterium
ACCGCAGCACCCCGCCGTCGGCACCCGGTGGGGCGCGCTCGGCGCCACCGGCTGCACCCGCTTCGGCGCCGTCGCGATCTGAGGCACCTGTCGCGGCCACGTCAGGTCCGGCCGCGCCAGGTCCGGGGGCCGCCGCTGCCACGGGGGCGATGCCCGATCTCGCCACCCTCGAAGCGGCGTGGTCCGGATCGGTGTTGGGCACCCTCACCAACCGGGCCCGCGCCCGGTTCAACGCTGGTCGGTTCGTGGCCGTCGATGCCCAGGCCGAGTTCGCCCTCCCCAACGCCATCCACCGCGACCGTTGCGACGAGCTGCGCCCCGAGGTCGAGGCCGCGCTGGCCGCCCACTTCGGCCGCCCGGTGCCGCTGCGGCTGGTGGTCGACGGCGAGTCGGGGCCGTCGCAGGGCCCACTGGCCGCCGACACGTCGGCCCCAGCCCCATCTCGTGGGGCCGGATCTCCTTCGCCGATCGACGACGACCCGCACGACATGTCCGACATCGGCGACATCTCCGAGCTCGACGACGCCGACGTCGCCACGTCGTCGGTCGAACGCCTCACCCAGCTGTTCCCCGGCGCCGAGGTCATCGAAGAGTGACCGGGTCCTGCTCGTCCAACCCCGCACCCCAAGGGAGCACCCCATGACCGAGTCAACCGGCCCCGCCGGCTTCCCCGATCTCGGCGGCCTGCTCGCCCAGGCCCAAGAGATGCAGCAGCACTTGATGGCGGCTCAGGCCGAGGCGGCCTCGACCGTGGTCGAGGGCAGCGCCAGCGGCGGAGCCGTGAAGGTCGAGGTCACCGGTGGCCTCGACTTCCGCTCGGTGCGCATCGACCCGTCGGTCATCGACTCCGACGATCCAAGCTTGCTCGAGGACCTCGTCCTGGCGGCGCTGCACGACGCCATGGCCCAGATCAACGAGATGCAGCAGGGCGCCATGGGCGATCTCGACCTGGGCGGGCTCGGCGGCCTCGGAGGCGGAGCGCCCGGTGGCGAGCTCGGCGGAGGGCTTGGCGGCATGTTCGACCAGGGCGGCTGAGCCGAGTGTCGGTCTACACCGGCGCGGTCCAAGACCTCATCGACGAGCTCGGACGGCTGCCGGGCGTGGGCCCCAAGTCGGCCCAGCGCATCGCCTTCCACCTGCTGAAGATCCCCACGGTCGATGCCGTGCGGCTCGCTCGCGCCATCACCGAAGCGAAGGAGCGGGTCACGTTCTGCGAGCGTTGCTTCAACCTGGCCGAGGGCACCCTGTGCGGGATCTGCTCCGATGACCGCCGAGAGCCGCACGTGCTGTGCGTGGTCGAGGAGTCGCGCGACATCGTGGCGGTGGAGCGAACCCGTGAGTACCGGGGCCGCTACCACGTGTTGCAGGGCGCCATCAGCCCCATCGAGGGGATCGGCCCCGACCAGCTCAAGGTGAAGGAGCTGCTGGCGCGCATCGACCCCGAGGGCGTCACCGAGGTCATCTTGTGCACCAACCCCAACATCGAGGGGGAGGCGACGGCCATGTACCTCGGGCGGTTGCTCTCGCCGCTCGGCCTCACCGTCACTCGCATCGCCAGCGGTCTTCCGGTGGGCGGCGACCTCGAGTACGCCGACGAGCTCACGCTGGGGCGGGCGCTCGAAGGCCGCCGCTCGTTCGACAGCTGAGCGGCTCGCTTCGCGTTCTGCGGAGTCGTGGCCCCGTATGTGGGGCGTGGACTCCGCAGATCCGACCGACGGACCGGGCGAGACGCGCAGAAGCCCCGCCGAAGCGGGGCTTCTGAGATGAACCCGAGGCACCGCCCCGACGAGCCGGGCGCGGGCGGTATGACCAACCCGCCGGAGCGGTGCCACGGAGAACTTGATGGGGGCCGGTGCCGGGACGAACCCGAGCAATCGGTTGGGGAGACCGGTGGAACTGGTACTGCATGGCCCCATCTAGTTGTTGCGGTCACGTTACAACAGTGACGAACGGATGACAACCCCTAATCTTTCGTCATGCAATCGACGGTTTCGGGCCGCCTGCACCCCACGAGGTCGAGCCCCCTTACCCAGGCCTGTGCAGCATCAAACCACCGACGACATCGAACCACCACGCGACGGAGCCCCGGTCCGAGGGCCGGGGCTCCGTCGCCGTGCGCGTTCGGCGGCAGCGATGCTGCCGCAGGGTCAGCTGATGGTGCGCAGGATGGCGCCGTCGCCCTGGCCACCGCCGCCACAGAGGGCCACCGCTCCGGTGCCGCCACCCCGACGCTGCAGCTCGAGGAGCATGTGCAGGGCCAGACGGTTACCGGACATGCCGACCGGGTGACCGAGGGCGATGGCACCGCCGTCGACGTTGGTGATCTCGTCGGTGATGCCGAGCTCGGCCATGGAGGCCACGCCCACCGCGGCGAACGCCTCGTTGAGCTCGAACAGGTCGATGTCGGCGACCGACAGCCCCGCCTTGCCGAGCGCCTGGTTGATGGCACGCGACGGCTGGGTGAGGAGCGAGGCATCGGGGCCAGCGACCTGGCCGTAGGCGACGAGCTCGCCGAGCGGCGTGACGCCGAGTTGGTCGGCGATGTCGCGCCGGGTGACGATGACCGCCGAGGCGCCGTCGGAGATCTGTGAGGCGTTCCCGGCGGTGATGTTGCCGGCCGAGTCGAACGCGGGGCGGAGCTTGCCGAGCGAATCGATGGTGGTCTCGGGCCGGACACCCTCGTCTGTGTCGACGGTGATGGGGTCGCCGCGGCGCTGGGGCACCTCGACGGGGATGAGCTCGGCGTCGAACCGGCCGTCCTTGTGTGCCGCGGCGGCCCGCTCGTGCGACTTGGCGGCGAGGTCGTCCTGGCTGTTGCGGTCGAGCCCGGCCGATGCCGCGTACTTCTCGGTGCCGGCGCCCATGGCGACCTGGTCGAAGGCGCAGAACAGGCCATCGAACATCATCGAGTCGACGACCGACTTGTCGCCGATGCGGTAGCCCTCGCGGGCTCCCGGCAACAGGTACGGCGCCTGAGACATCGACTCCATGCCGCCGGCGACCACGATGTCGGCCTCGCCCGACTGGATCATCTGGTCGGCGAGGAAGATGGCGTTGAGGCCCGACAGGCACACCTTGTTGATGGTGATGGCGGGCACCTCCATGCCGATGCCGCCGTTGACAGCGGCCTGGCGGGCAGTGATCTGGCCGGCGCCCGCCTGGAGCACGTGACCCATGATGACGTAGTCGACCTTGTCGGGGCTGACGCCGGCCCGCTCGAGGGCGGCCCTGATGGCGAACCCTCCGAGCTGCGCCGCCGAGAACGACGAGAGCGCTCCGGACAGCTTGCCGATCGGCGTGCGAGCGCCATGCAGGATGACGGATCCGGCCATGTGGGCCTCCCCCAGAAGTACGGGTCAGTGGACGACCCAGCATAGAGACGACGTTGGCGGACCGGCCAGACGGTGGCCGATGCCACTGTCGGCGCGGCGACCGGGGAGCGGCCTTGGAGGGGTGAGGGAGCCGGCGGCTAGGTTGCGGCGCCATGGACCAGATCCTCGACGCCATCAACGGGGGCGCGTCAGGCGATGACATCGCCGCCCTCCCGATCCCCGAGTCGTACCGGGCCGCGCACACGCTTCGTTCCGAACAGGAGATGTTCGCCGACGTCCCCTCGAACGAGAAGGATCCGCGCACGTCGATCCACGTGGGTGAGGTGCCGACCCCGGAGCTGGCGCCCGACGAGGTCTTCGTCGCGGTCATGGCGAGTGCCATCAACTTCAACACGGTGTGGTCGTCGATCTACGAGCCGGTGTCGACCTTCGGCGCCCTCGACCGCCTGGCCCGCCAGAGCGAGTGGTCGAAGCGCCACGCCCAGGACTTCCACGCACTCGGCTCGGATGCATCCGGTGTGGTCGTCAAGGTCGGTTCGGCGGTGCGGGCCTGGAAGCCGGGCGACCGCGTGGTGGTGCACTGCAACTACGTCGACGACCAGGACCCCGCCGCCCACGACGACGCCATGATGGCGTCGAACCAGCTGATCTGGGGCTACGAGACCAACTACGGCGGCCTCGCCGACCTCGCCGTGGTGCGGGCCAACCAGTTGATGCCCAAGCCGGCCCACCTGTCGTGGGAGGAGGCGGCGTGCAACGCGCTGGTCAATTCCACCAGCTACCGGATGCTGCTGTCGCCCAACACTTACCAGATCAAGCAGGGTGAGGCCGTCCTCATCTGGGGTGCCTCCGGCGGTCTCGGCGGCTACGCCGTGCAGTACTGCCTCAACGGCGGTGCCGTGCCCGTCGCCGTCGTGTCGTCGCCCGAGAAGGCCGACCTGCTCCGCCAGATGGGCGTCGAGCACGTCATCGACCGCAAGGCCAACGGGTACAAGTTCTGGGCCGACGAGAACACCCAGGACCCCAAGGAGTGGCGCCGCCTCGGCGGCGACATCCGCGACATGATCGGCCGCGACGTCGACGTGGTGTTCGAGCACCCCGGACGCCAGACCTTCGGTGCCTCGGTCTACGTCGCCAAGCGCGGCGGGGCCATCGTCACCTGCGCCGCCACCTCGGGCTACATGCTCGAGTTCGACAACCGCCACCTGTGGATGCGCCTCAAGCGCATCATCGGCTCGCACTTCGCCAACTACCACGAGGCCTGGCAGGCCAACCAGCTCATCTGCGACGGCAAGGTGCAGCCGATCCTGTCGGCCGTGCATAGCCTCGAGAACACCGGCGAGGCCGCTTGGCAGATGCACCAGAACCTCCACGAGGGCAAGATCGGCGTGCTCTGCCTCGCCACCGAAGAGGGCCAGGGCATCGACGATCCCGAGTTCCGCGAGCAGGTCGGCGTCGACAAGATCACCTTGTTCCGTCGGGCCGGCGTCTGAGAGCGAGGCACACCATGACCGAACCGCTGCTCACCGAGATCGACCACGTGGCCATCGCCGTCAACGACCTCGAGGCCGCCATCGAGTACTACCGCGCCACCTTCGGCGCCGAGGTCGACCACCGCGAGGTGGTCGAGTCCGACGGTGTCGAGGAGGCCCTGCTCAAGGTGGCTGAGTCCTACATCCAGCTGCTCACCCCCACCCGCGACGACTCGCCGGTGGCGAAGTACCTCGCGAAGAAGGGCGAGGGTCTGCACCACATCGGCTACCGCGTCACCGATTGCGCCGCCGCGCTCCAGGCTGTGAAGGACCAAGGCGGCCGGGTCATCGACGAGCAGCCTCGTCCCGGATCGCGCGGCACCACGGTGGCGTTCGTGCACCCGAAGACCGCGTTCGGCACGCTCATCGAGCTCGTCCAGGAATGACCGATCGGCCCGGCGTTGCCGGGGCGCCAGGGGGGAACCAGATGCCACGTCCGCCACGACCGACCACGCCGCGTCTCGCGCCCATCGGCGAGCCCACTCCCGAGCAGGCCGAGGTGCTCGCCAAGGCCGGCGCCAGGCCGGGCCGCCGCGCCATCAACATCTTCACCACGATGGTGCGCAACCGGCGGGTGGCCAACCGGGCGGTGATCCTCGGCGGCGCGTTCCTCGGCAAGGGCACCATCGCCGGGCGCGACCGCGAGATCGTCATCCTCCGCGTCGGCCACAACGCCAGCGCCGAGTACGAGTTCGGTCAGCACACCGTCATCGGCCGACGCGAAGGCCTCACCGATGCCGAGATCGCCGATCTGGCGAGCGATGAGCTCACGGGCCAGTGGTCTAACGCCGACCGGACCCTCGTCGCCATGGCCGACGAGCTGTGCTCGGTCGACTGCGTCAGCGACGCCACCTGGACGGCGCTGGCCGAGCGCTACTCCGACGAGCAACTCGTCGAGCTGCTGATGCTGGCTGGCTACTACCGGATGATCTCGGGGTTCTTGAACTCCACGGGTGTGCAACTCGACGACGGCGTGCCCGGTTGGCCGGGCGGCACGAGCTGAGGCTCGTCGGCCGGTACGCTCCCGCCGCGTGCCCCTGACCCTCCGGATCCCGCCCTGGCTCGCGGGCATCGATCGGCGGGCGCTCATCCTCGGGGCGGCTCTGATCCTCGTTGGCTACGGGCCGCTCGTGTTGCTCGGGCCGGGCACCGATCTCGACGTCGGAGGGGTGTACGACGCCGGGCGGTCGATCCTCGACGGCGACTACGAGGTGTCGCGCACGCCGGGCGCGCCGGTGTTCGAAGGAGTGTCCGGGGTCCTCCACTCCCTCGGCGGGACGTTCGCCGTCAACCTGGTGTCGACGATCATGGCGGTGGCCGCCGCTCTCGCCGTCGTGCGGCTCCTCGACCGTGAAGGGCATCCGCACGCCGGGTGGCTCGGGCTGGCAGTGCTGCTCAACCCTTTCGTGTGGGTGGCGGGCACGTCGATGGTCGACTTCATGTGGGCGGCCGCCCTCGCGTTGGTCGGCGCCAACCTCCAGCTCTCGCGCCGGTGGGTGCCCGCCGCCGTGCTCTACGCGCTGGCCGCAGGCTGTCGGTTGTCGACGCTTCTGCTGATCGGGGCGTTCCTGCTCGGCGACCTCCTCGGCGCGCCGCGGCGGGACCGGCTGCGACTCGTCGCCCTCGGAGCGGGCGTCCTCGCCGGCTCGGCTCTCGTCTTCCTCCTGCCGTTCCGCGAGCTCGGGTGGGACGTCATCAAGTCGCACGTGCCGAGCTCGACCCTCGTCGTGCAGCTCGGCCGTTTCGCGGTGAAGACCTGGTACTTCTTCGGTCCGATCACCGTCGGGCTGCTCGTCGCGGTCGCGCCTCGCCTGTGGCGCGCCAGGGGCGCGTGGCGGACCTCGGCGGTGTTGCGGATGGGTGTCCTCGGAGCCGTGGCCGTCCAGCTGCTGTTCCTCCGCTTCCCCTGGAAGCTCGCCCACCTCATCCCGGTGTTCCTGTGCGTCCTGCTGGTCCTCGGTGCGTCGAGGGTGCTGAACCGCACGCTCATCGGGGTGCTCCTCGCCGCCCAGGTGGTGCTGGGGCTCGTCAACGTGAACCTCGCCGATCCCGATCGGCCCGACCGAGCCACGGGCGGCACCTTCGCCCCGCAGATCATCGAAGGACCGCTGCTGCGCGACATCCGGTGCCGGCTCGACGGCGACCGCGATGCCTACATGGGCGGTGACGCGGGCGGCGAGGTCGGCGCCAGCTTGATGGACACCTGGGCCTGCGTCGTGCCCTGGTCGGAGTGACCGTCCGCCCGTACGCTCCGGTCGTGGGCGTCCAGTCGAGATCAGCTGCGGTTGCGCTGCTCCTGGCGCTGGTGCTCGCCGTGGGCGGGTGCAGCGGTGGCGATGGCGAAGCATCGACCGCATCGAGCGTGGCCCTCGTCACCACGACCACAGTGGCCGTGGCACCCACATCCAGCTCGGCCCCGGCCACGACGTCGACGACGGCGCCCGCGGTGCCGGTGAGCCCGCCGTCCCGCAGCGTGTGGGTGAACCTGTTCGACCCCGTCCTCACCACCCGAGCCGGCGTCGAGACCGTGATCGCCGAGCTGGCTGCAGCCGACGTCGATGCCGTCATCGCCCAGGTCGCCCGCCGGCACGACGCCTACTACGACTCGGGGTACCTGTCGCCCACGCCCGATCCCCAGCTCGAACCCGGGCACGACGTGCTCGCCGCCCTCATCGACGCCGCACGTCCCCACGGGATCCAGGTCCACGCCTGGTTCGTGGTGGCGCCCGCCAACCACCCGGCCTACGACGACCTCGTCCTCCCGGCAGGGCACGTCTGGAACGAGCACGGCCCCGACTCGGCCGACTCGTGGATGACCGTCGACGTTGCCGGTGTCACGAGCCGCGACCACCTCGACGTGAGCCTCCCGGCCGTGCGCTCCCACGCTGTCGCCATCGTCGACGACATCGCATCGCGCTACGAGGTCGATGGCGTGCACCTCGACTACGTGCGCTACGACGCCGCCCGCTGGGGCTACCACCCGATCGTGCTGGCGCGCTTCCACACCGAGACCGGCCGCTCCGATCGGCCCGACCCCGCCGACCCGCAGTGGGTCGAGTGGCGCCAGGCGCAGACCCAGGCGCTCGTCGCCGAGGCGCGTGACGCCCTGCACCGGGCCCGCCCGGGTGCCATGCTCTCGGTGGCCGTCATCGCCGGCGGCCCCGGTCCGTCGGCACTGGCGGGCGGGTTCGCCGACACCCGCGCCGCCGCCGACATGATGCAGGACTGGCCGGCCTGGTTGGAGAGCGGCTCGGTCGACCTCGTGTTCGCCATGGCCTACAACCGCGAGGCCGTGCCCGAGCAGGCGCAGCGGTTCCGCCAGTGGAGCCAGTTCGCGTCCGAGTTGTCGGAGCGCCATCCCGGCCGGATCGTTGTGGGCGTCGGTGCCTACCTGAACCGGCCGGCCGACGCCCTCGCACAGCTCCATCTGGCTGCCGACGCCACCGGGATGGCGGCGCTCTACTCCTACCAACAGGACAGCGCCGATGCCCCGAGGGGCGAGGTGCTCGACGCGTGGGAGTGGCGCTGAGGCGGACACCGCCGCGCCCGCGGGTTGGGTCCGGCACGGTGCCACCCCTCAGATGCCGGCGGTGGAAACCGACCTGCACGGTGTGTTGACGCGCGCCACGGCCCATGGGCCCGATGCAATCGACGAGCAGGCCACCCTGGCCATGATGCGCCGGGTGGCGATCTCGATGTTCCTGGTCGGCGGGGTCGTGTGCATGTCGGGCGTGTGGACGCTGCAACAGACGCCGCGATCGAAGTTGGCCCAAGGGTTGGTGGCCGGAGGGTTGACCGCCGTGGGCGTGCTCATCTGGCTCATACGGCGACCACGGCGATCGGTGCTCGAGGCGGGCGTCCTGCTCAGCATCACGCTCCTCAGCGCCCTCGTCGGCTTGTCGGAGCCGCTCGGCATGGCGCCGCTGTTCTACCTGTGGCCGATCGTCTACGTCGCCTACTTCTGCCGCCGCCGCACCCTGGCGGTGACCTACGGCTACATGGTCGTCACCCTCGCGGCAGTGCTGGTGCTCAACACCACGCACGAGCTCAAGCTGGACACGTTCACCGGGACGACGGCGACCATCGGGATCATGGCCGTGCTCGTCTCGATGATGACCAACCGCGAGGCGGTGCTCCGTCGGGAGCTGGCCGTCGCCGCCGAGACCGATCCGCTCACCGGGCTGCTCAACCGCCGGTCGTTCAACCCCCACCTCGAGCTCCTCGTCGCCGACGCGGCGGTCCACGGCCGTCCGCTCAGCGTGGTGATGTTCGACCTCGACCACTTCAAACGCCTCAACGACGAGCGGGGCCATCTCGTCGGCGATCGGGCTCTTCAAGAGTTCGCTGCCATCCTGCGCGCGCAGTCACGCGACGGCGACCTCATCTGCCGGTTCGGCGGCGAGGAGTTCGCCGTTGGACTGCCCGGTGCCGCTGTCGACGTCGCCCGCCGCTACACCGAGCGGGTGGCGAGCGCGCTGGTCGAACGGCGGAGGTCGATCGACCTGGCGATCATGACGAGCGTCGGCATCTGCTCACTCACCACGCAGCAAGAGTCGGCCGACGCGTTGCTGCTCCGCGCCGACGACGCGCTCTACGCGGCCAAGGCGGGCGGGCGCTGTCGCCAGGCGAGCTGGATCGGCGGCGAGATCGTCGTGGGAGCGCCGTTCGAGGGGTCGATCACCAGCCAGCTCGTGGTCACCGATCCTCTCGCCGGCTGAACCTGCCTACCAGCTGATCTCGATCTCGATCAGGTCCACGGGTGTCAGCTTCGCAGAGCGAGAACCAACCTTTAGATCGAGTTCCATGTGGTGGTCAGTGCGTTCTCTACTGCGCCCTCTGTGATTCGGGCCTCGACGGCCTCGACGGCTTCGATGAGAGATTCGCCGGCCAGCTGGATGACCCGACGGATCGAGGCCTCGTCATCGATGTAGTGCTGTGTGATGCGCTCGATCGCTGTCTCCGCGAAGACATCTTCGATGGATGTCGCCTTGTCCACCCTCGTGATGCGCTGTGCGAGGATGGCTCGGATGCCAGACGGATCGAGTCTCGGAACGCCGACCCAAACATCGAAGTGTTCCGGGAGGCGCGCGTGGTCGAAGTACTGAGGGTGAGCAAGCGCAACTATCGGCATTCGCAACTCCGCAAGGGCTGAGAGGCACTCCTCGAAGAACGCCTTCCCTTGTGCTACCCGCCCACCAGTCCACTTGTCGGTGTCGTCAAGTACCAGAACCGGGATGAGGTCCTGGGATCGGATCTCGGTGTCGGCTTGTCGAATGGCATCCAGCCGTTCCCTGTGGCCTGGCGGCAACGTCTTCAGCAGGTCACCGATGTTAACCTTCAATCCTTTGATATCGATGCTCGCGTCCACGCGTCGAGGTGTGCGTTGCCCGGCGGCCGCGGCGATGACGTCCATCTTGACGCGTTCTTCCAGGGGTGTGATCGCGTTCGAGATGCCGTCGAGCACGAGTGAGGGAATGAGTGAAGCGCTGGCTCCGTGGGGGTGGGGCACCGATACCGGGACTGGGATTGCGAGGAGGCCGCTGTCGAGGTTCAGTGCCCAGGATGTGAGTGCGCTCTTGCCCTCGCCCGAGCGTCCGATGACGAGCACCATCCCGTCTGTTCTCGCGGTCTTGGCGACTCGTTCTTCGTGCGCTTCTGAGTCGGTCAGCTGGTCGAAGGGAACGTGCACGACTGCTAGGTCTTCGAAGACGACCGACGGTGCGAAGGCTCTGGCTTGTTGGAGCACCTCAAGCGCGGTCATTGCGCTGTCCGCACGTACAGAACACGGCGCCCTTCGCGGCGCTTCTCGAGGAGCTCGGCCTGCACGAGGGCGCCGAGTAGCTGGACGAGGCGTGGCCTGGTGAGTCCCATCCGGCTCATGAGTTCCTCGTCGCCTGCGTGGACGGGCCGATCCAGGTTGTCGAGTTCGGCGAGGAGCATGGCAGCGCGGCGACCGCCATGTGCTGCCGCCTTCTCCAAACGGACTTGGTTGGAGGCCACGCCGACCACGGACCCATTGTCCGCGACGTTCGCTGCTGCTCTCACGACATCGCGCGGTGACGGGTCGTCGAGTAGTTCGATGATGGCGTCGAGCGCCGGTCGAACGCTCGCGACGTCGGGGTCGTCTTCACCTGCTGCATCGGCTCGGCGATTGATCAGCTCGGAGGCCTCCTCACGGGTGAGCGGTTCAAGCCACTCGACGCGTTCCCAGAACACGTCGGCTGGCGGATCCAAGTAGCCCGTCTTGTCGCCATCGCCTGTCGCCACCCAAGTGATCGGAGCCGCCCAGAGACTGTCGCGGAACCGGCCAAACAGGTCGTGACCGGCCTGCGGATGGAGGTTGTCGAGGAGGATGACGATGCGATCCTTCTTTGCATCTTGCAGAGCCTTCTGAGCGATTCGAGCAATCCGAGCGGTGTCGGCCTCATTGACCGGTGCCGGGTCCGTGACCTCGATGTCGCGGAGCGCACTGCCGATACCAAAGCGTTCCTGCCAAGTCACAGTCCGGGTAGTCGGGCCCCGAGGGTCACTGCCGAGTAGGGCGAGGATGGCCGCGAGAACATCTTCGGACGAGTTCCATGCTCCGGTATCTGCTCGGAGCACGATGTGGGCCGCGCTTTTTCGGAGGATCCTCTCGACGAGTGCGAGAACACTGGTGCGTCCCGCCCCCCGAGGACCGAGAACAAGCGTGTTGCGCTCGCGTCGGACATTGGTGGCGATTCGCTCGGCGAGGTCGTTGCGACTTGTCAGGGTCAGAGCCACGTCGCTGTCGGCTGCGGTGAGAGGCCGTTGACTCAGAAGCATGAACATAGCTTACAGTAAGTAGTGTTCATCCAGCGGAACGCGCTTGGATCGGCCTGATACCGGTGACCGACGCCGGTCGACCCGTCGGCGAGGTCGGCGGGACAGCGTCTACCAGCTGATCTCGATCTCGATCTCTGAGCCGTCCGAGCCCACCTCGACCTCGAAAGAGAACTCGACCTCGTTGGGCACGTCGACCGACGTGGAGATCCCCTTCAGCTCGAAGCGGATCTCGTTGTGGCGCGACAACATGTCGGCGATCTCGCGCAGCTTCTCGGCCGCTGCCTCGCGACGCATGTTCTCGCTGTGCTCGTGTTCGATCAGGTCCATGGCGTCAGCTTTGCAGCACAGGTGAACTTGGTGAGAGCGCAGTCGCTACCAAGTACGCTGCGAGCATGAGCGTTCAGGAGTACGTGGTGTCGTCATCCGGGCAGATGTCGCTGCCGGCCAGCGTGCGCCGCCGTTGGCGGCTCGACGATGGGGGCCCCGTCGATGTCATCGACCTGGGCTTCGGGGTTCTGACGGTGCCGAAGGGAGCAGGCCGGCGGCTGCTCGGCGACCTTGTCAGCCGGGATGAGCACGCGGCGTTCGTCCGGTCGCTCGACGACGATCCTGATCTTGCTACGACGTGACCCGGGCGATCCTCGACGACCACCTCCTCCGCGACCTCCTCGCCGCCGACGTCCCCCCAGGGTTGGGCGTGATCCTCGGGACCCACGAGCCGGCGACGACCAACCTCTACCTCTACCGGTTGTGCAAGAGCGTGGCGTCGGCTCAGGGGGGAGCGCTCACCGGGGGGTGGACCGACGAGCAGCGGCGAGCCCTCGGCGCCCAGCTCGTCGCTCTCCCGCCCGACATCGAGGTCGTTCCCATGCGAGCGCTGGCGCAGCGCATGGCCGAGGTTGCCGCGGCCCACCGGGTGTCGACCCTGGGGGCAGAGGCGGTGGCCGCGGCGGAGGGGCTCGACGCTCCGTTGTGCGTGTGGTCCGGCGACGACGGCCCCGGGATCCGTGCTGCGATGGTGGCGCTCGGTCAGGAGTACCGCGTCGTCCCTCGTTGAGCGATCGACTACCGGGGCACGATGCTCGCCGCTCCGTCGACCAAGGTGGTCGCCCACCCCACCGCCTTGGTTGCGTCGGCCACGGCAACGTCGACGCTCTGGTACTACGACTTGTTCTTCAGCTTCAGGAGACGGCCGAGGGTCGTCGCCAAGGCTTTCGTGGCGACGCCAGCCGCTCTCAGCTCGGCGACGGCGTCGGTGTGGTCGTCGCTCTTACGTGTCTGGCCGGTGAGCGCGAGACAGATCGCGTCCTTCGCGTTGATCCCGCTGGTCACGGCGCTGGCGGTGGCCGCGTTGACGAGGTCGCTCTCGAGGTTGAGCTCAGCCGCCTCCAGGAACTCTCGCGCCTTGCGCAGATGGGCTCGGGCATCGGTGAGCGCGGTCATCGACGTGTCCGCTCGATCGGCGTACCTCGCGGTAGTCGTCGTGAGGTGAGCGCGACACCGTCGGCCCGAAGCTCACTGGCGAGTCGGTCCGAGCGGTCGAACATGCCTTCGAACTCTTGGATCCCGTACTCGACAACCTCACACTTGTTGCCGGTCCATGCCGTCACGTCGGCGGCGAGGCGGTCGACGTGGTCGAGCCAGTCAGGGTCCCCGTCGTCGACCTCGTCGGGTCGGACGATCACGACATCGATGTCGCTCGCCTCGTTGCCGTCTCCTCTCGCGGCCGAGCCGAACAGCCACGCACCCCACGCTGGGATCGGCCATACCTCGAGGTGGGCCCGGATGGCGTCGACGACTTGCTCAGGCAGGGTCGCGATCGTCTCGATGCAACTTGCTGCGAGGTGCAGGCGGTTCAGCCGGTACAGGTTCGCCGGCGGATGCGCCTCCACGAGCACGAGTCCGGATGCGACGAGTGAGCGCAGTGCGAGGTTGGCCCCCGTCTGGCTGACACGACCACCGGTGAGAGCGGCCACCCGCCGTCCAGAGAGCGGTCGCTCGGTGCGCGCCAAGACGGCGAGAACCTCGCCCCGTGCGCCGGGGATGACAGAGTTGATCGGATTGCCGAGGTTCACAGGACCACCCTCGATGAGTCAGAAGCTGCTCAATTGAGTTGCAGGCTACTCGTTGGCGGAACCTAGGGGACGTGGGGCCTGATCGGCTGGACCCGCACCGAGGGAGAGGCTCACCGGCGTCCGCCTTGTGGATGCCAGGATGGTGCGACCAGGACGAAGTTGAGGGTGGGGCGACCGCATGTCGAGGCTCACGGAGCTGATCCGCCAGACGAAGGAGAAGGACCCGACGCTGGGGGCCGAGCTCGAGCGCGAGTTCCGTGCGCTGTCGAGCCGCCGGGCGTTCGGCCTCAACTTCGAGCGGCACCGCCCCGAGGCGGTCGAGCTGCCGGGCCGTCCGGTGCGTCGCGGCGACAAGGTGCACGTCCTGCCGGCCCGCGGCTCGACCGAGCGGACCGATGACCGCCTGTGGCGCGTGGCCCGCGTCGTGAAGGTCGACGGCGCGCGGCTGGCGCACCTCGAACCGGTCGACGACGACGGCGACGAGGTGACGGTGCCGGCCGACGACCTGGTGGTGGTGGCCGAGTTCCGCGACCCGATCCATCCCGGGCTGGTGTCCACCGGCGGCGTGCGCCGCGGCGACGACAAGCCGGCGCACACCGTCATCAACGGCGAGAACTTCCACGTGCTGAAGGCGCTCACCTACACCCACCAGGGCACGGTCGACGCCATCTACATCGACCCTCCCTACAACACCGGGGCGAAGGACTGGAAGTACAACAACGACTACGTCGAGGGCGACGACCTCTACCGCCACAGCAAGTGGCTGGCCTTCATGGAACGCCGGCTGCTCCTGGCGAAGGAGCTGCTCAACCCCGAGAGCTCGGTCCTCATCGTCACCATCGACGAGAAGGAGTACCTGCGACTGGGCTTGCTGTTGGAGCAGACGTTCCCCGAGGCACGAATCCAGATGGTGAGCATCACGATCAACCCCAAAGGAACCGGGCGACCAACCGATTTCTCGCGGGTCGACGAGTTCGCATACCTCGTGTTCCTCGGCTCCGCTGCGGTTCCAGCTCTCCGAGGCGACGGCGAGTCCGCCGAAGTTCGGTGGCGCTATCTGCGGAGGACGGACCTCGGGTCCCTCCGAGGAACCCGACCCCGCCAGTTCTTTCCGATCTACGTCGACTTGTGCGGAGCTTCGGATTTGAGCGGGGTGCGAGTCGGTAGCGGGGGCTGACGGGGCGGGGGTCCGCGGGCGCGGTACAGGGACCCGCCAGGATCGTTGGTTCTGATGCCGACAGTCCGGGAGAGTCCCTGTGGAGATCAACCCTACGCGCATGTGTGAGCTGCTGGTGGGCTTGCCGGACGTGGACGTTCTCGGCGTCGACGACGACCTCGATGGTGCGTTGCGGGTGCACGTGGAATCGCGGACCGATCAGCGGTGGTGTCGGGGGTGCGGTGTCCGGGCTCGGGTCAAGGACCGGGCGGCGGTGACGTTGATCGATCTGACGTGTTTCGGTCATCAGGTCCGCTTGGTGTGGCACAAGCACTGGTGGGTGTGCCCCGAGACGGCCTGTGCGGTGGGGTCGTGGACGGTGATCGATGACCGGATCGCGGTGTCGGGGGCGGGGCTGACGGACCGGGCGGGCCGGTGGGCAACCGTGCAGGTCGGCAAGGCCGGCCGGTCGGTGAGCGACGTGGCTGGCGAGTTGGGTTGTGATTGGCGCACCGTGAACGACGCGGTGGTCCTGTACGGCGAAGCGCTCCTCGGCGAGGACACCGAGCGGACCGTGGGGGTGACGGCGTTGGGGTTGGACGAGACGGTGTTCAAGCGGGAAGGCAAGTGGCGGACCCTGCGGTGGGCGACCACGGTTGCTGATGTCGGCGGCAAGGGTCGCCCGTCGCGACTGGTGGAGATGGTCGAGGGTCGCACCGCGGCCGAGGTGAGCGCCTGGATCGACCGCCAGCCGGACACGTGGCGGAACGAGATCGTGTGGGGGACGTTGGATCTGTCGGGCCCGTACCGCAAGGTGTTCAACAACAGCTTGGGCCATGTCCGTCAGGTCGCGGACCGGTTCCATGTGGTCAAACAGGCCAATGGGGCGCTTGATGAGTGCCGGCGGCGGGTGCAGAACGAGACGTGCGGGCATCGGGGCCGTCAGGACGATCCGTTGTTCCGGGCTCGGCGGCTGTTGACCAAGGCGCACGCCCGTCTCGATGAGAAGGGTGAAGCGAAGCTGGTCGGGCTGCTCCAGGCCGGCGACCCTCGGGGCGAGGTGAGGATGACGTGGCACGCGAAGGAAGCCACGACGGGGCTCTACGACATCGGCGACCCGACCCTGGCCCGCGACTACCTGACCGCGTTGATCGCGGACATGGCCGACGAGGCGATGCCGGTCGAGGTTCAAGGGCTCGCGGGGACGCTGTCGCGTTGGTTCGATCACATCGTGGCGTGGCACGAAGCCCAGGTTTCGAACGGGCCGACCGAGTCGATCAACAATCTGATCAAAAGGATCAAGCGGGTCGGGTTCGGGTTCACGAAGTTCCGCCACTACCGGGTCCGCGCCCTGCTCTACGCGGGTCGACCGAACTGGGATCTGTTGGCCACGGTCACTCCCTCCCGGGACTGAA
>JAENWR010000061.1 GCA_016649895.1 Acidimicrobiia bacterium
GCCGATGGCGGCGCGGACGGCGTCGACGGCGGGCGTCGGTCCGGGGTCGACCCCCTCGGCGAGCGCCAGCTCGACGGCCACCAGGTCGCCGATGAAGACCAGGTCGACCAGCTGCGCCAACGTCCCCTCGCCGGCGGCGTCGACGCGTACCACGTCGGCCACCACCTCGAGGGTGAGGTCGGCAACCCGTTCGAACCGCTCGTGATCGTGAGGGTGCTCGTCGTCGTGGCGAAGGTCGATGCGGGTGAACACCTGCCGGGTGACGTCGCCGTGCTGGCCCCAGCCTGCGATCTCGTTGTGGCACAGCTCGGGCACCGAGTTGAAGAAGGCGGGGATCTTGGCCGAGAGGTTGAACTGCTGCTTCCAGCGGAGGGCAGCGACCGCGCCGACCGGCCCGGCACCGTAGATCACCGGCATGGTGCGTCCCACGGTGCGGGCGATGCCACGCACGACGTCGTCAGCGCCGCCGACCTGGTCGCGTCGGCGCGCAAGCTGGACGGCGGCCGAGGCGATCCACTGGCGGGCGCCCGGGTAGAGGCCGATCTGCTCGAGTGCCACCAGCGCGGCGACCACCAGAGGGGTCAGAGCCAGCCGGGTGGCAACATCGACCGGCAGCCCCACGAGCGGGATGCGCCACGACGCGGCCAGCTCGGCGAGCCGTCCATCGATCCTTGTGATGGCGAGCATCGAGGCACCAGATTCGAACGCCGCCTCGGCCGCGATGATCGTCTCGTCGCTGCCGCCGCTGGCCGAGAGCACCACCACGAGGGTGTCGGGACCGACGAACGACGGCAGATCGGCTCCGCGGTGCACCAGCACCGGCACGGCCATGAACGGCCCCGCCACCGCCGACACGAGATCGCCGGCGAGCGCAGCCTCGCCGATGCCGAGGATGACCACGTTGGCCACCGACTCGTGGGAGGGAAGACCCTCTACCTCCCCGATGGCATCGAGGATGCGCAGCACCCGCTCGGGCCGGCCGAGGATGTGCTCGCGCATCCCGAGCGAGTCGATCGCAGCGTCGGCGACCATCTGGCTCACGCCTCGAAGGTGGGAGCGATTCGGTCGGACTCGGCCTTGGCCACGAGGCGGTCGTGCTCGGCGTCGTCGACCGTCTCGGCCTCGTCGATGAGCATGATCGGGATGTCGTCGACGATCGAGTAGCGCCGCTTCAGTCGAGGGTTGTAGAGCGCGTCCTCGTCGGCGAAGTAGAGCAGCGGGCCCTTGTCGTCGGGGCAAGCGAGGATCTCAAGGAGCTGGGGGTCGAGGGCCATCGGTGGGCCTTTCTGGCGTCGGCGTGTGGACCTGGAGGGTGGCGTACGGGACGACGTGGGCGGGAGGGTGACGTGCGGGAGGGCGGCGGTCAGGAGGCCCCGAAGTGGGAGCGCACCTCGGCCACGTGGGCATCGCACTCCTCGCGGGTGCGGGCCTCCAGGTTGAGCCTCAGCAACGGCTCGGTGTTGGACGGCCGGAGGTTGAACCACCAGTCGCCCAGGTCGACGGTGAGCCCGTCGAGACGATCTTGGTCGTGGTCGGCGTAGGCCACTGCGACACGCTCGATGACCGCGAGCGGATCGTCGACCTCGGTGTTGATCTCGCCCGACGCGGCGTAGCGGTCGAGGGGGGCGAGCAGCTCCGACAGCGTGCCGTCGAAGCGGCTGAGCCGCTCGAGCACGACCAGGCTGGCGATGAGACCGGAGTCGGCCCGCCAGTTGTCGCGGAAGTAGTAGTGCGCCGAGTGCTCGCCCCCGAAGGCGGCACCGGTCTCGGCCATCACCTGCTTGATGAACGAGTGCCCGACCTTGGAGCGGATCGGCTCGCCGCCGTTCTCGCGGATCACCTCGGGGACGGTCTTCGAGCAGATCAGGTTGTGGATGATCTTGGCGCCGGGGTTCTTCTCGAGCACGCCGATGGCGATGAGGGCAGTGGTGAGCGAGCCCGAGACCGGCTCGCCCCGCTCGTCGACGAGGAAGACCCGGTCGGCATCGCCGTCGAAGGCCAGGCCGATGTCGGCACCCGTCTCGACGACCCGCGCCCGCAGATCGGCCAGGTTCTCGACCTGGATCGGGTCGGCCGGGTGGTTCGGAAAGTTGCCGTCGAGCTCGGGGTACATCACCTCGAGCTCGACCGGGATCCCGTCGAACGCTCTCGGCACCACGAGGCCGCCCATTCCGTTGGCGGTGTCGGCGACGACCTTGAGCGGCCGGTAGGCAGCGGTATCGGCGAACGACCGCACGTGGGCGACGAAGTCGTCCATCACGTCGAGCTCGGATCGGCGGCCGGGCGTCGCCGCCGGCGGCGCGGCCACCATCGCCGTGATCTGTGCCAGACCGGTGTCCTGCCCCACCGGGCGGGCGCCCGCCTGGCACAGCTTGATGCCGTTGTACTTGGCGGGGTTGTGCGACGCCGTGAACATGGCGCCCGGTGCGTCGAGCCTGCCGGAGGCGAAGTAGATCATGTCGGTCGAGGCGAGACCGAGATCGACGACGTCGAGCCCCTGGCTCATCACTCCCTCGGCGAACGCCGCCACCAGCTCGACGCCGGACGGCCGCATGTCGCGCGCCACGAGCACCCGATCGCGGGGGTCGTCGCCGTCGATGACCAGGCGGGCGAACGCCACACCGAACGCGCGGCAGAGCTCGCCGTCGATCTCGTCGGGGTACACGCCCCGGATGTCGTACGCCTTCACCACCTGGTTGGGGTCACGCATGGGCGACAACCTAGTGCTGGTCAGCATCCCGGCCGAGCGGGCGGCAGACCGTCGGCGCCCGCCGCCGTGTAGCCACCTCGGCGCAGGTGCCAGCCGATGCGCACCAGATCGGCGGCGAGGGCGAGGCCGTCGTGGACGACCCGAACCGTCGAGCGGGTGGAGTTGACCACCCGCACCGGCGCGGCGAGCAACGACAGCCCGTGTCGCTCGGCGATGGCGAAGATCTCGACATCGAACCCGAATCCGTCGACCCGACCGTCGGTGAAGATGAGGCGGGCGACGTCGGAGCGAAACGCCTTCACCCCGCACTGCGTGTCGGAGTGGTCGCCCACCACCAGGCGCACGAGCCGGTTGACGCCCCAACCGCCGATCTGGCGGATGCGGCTCGTGGCCACCTCGGTGACGGCCCCGTCGGTGTGGCGGCTGCCGACGACGACGTCCCAGCCCTCTTCGACCAGATCGGCGAGCATCGCCACCTGGTCGGGCGCGTAGGCGAGGTCGGCGTCGGTGAACGCGACCGTGCGACCCGAGGCCGCGAGCATGCCCGCCCGCACCGCTGCCCCCTTACCTCGGTTGGAGCCGAGCTCGAGGACCAGGTCGGCTCCGGCCTCACGTGCCTCGGCCGCCGTGCGATCGGTCGAACCATCGTCAACGACGACGATCTCGAGGTCGGACTCGAACTTCGCCAGCTCCGTGCGCAACCGCCGCACAGTGCCGCCGATGACCCCCGCCTCGTCAAACGCGGGCACGACCATCGAGAGCCGCTGGGTGCCAGGCGCCGGGGCGCGGCACGAGGGCGCGGCAGTGATCCCCCGCGACGTGGTCATGCCAGGGGATCGGGCCCGGCCGGCTCTCGATCCTGGTCGAGCCCGTCGTCGGCCGTCTCGTGCAGCTGCTTCTCGGTCCGGAAGCCCCGCAGGGATCCAGCCCGGAACACCGCCACCAACAGCACCACCCCGATGGCGGTGAGGCCCCATCCGAGCAGCTCGACGGGTTCGCGGCCGTAGTGCAGCTCGACGTGGGTGTCGGTGGGGGTGACCACCATGAAGCTCGGCGAGACCCGCCACGGTCCGTCGGCGCCCTTCGCCTCCCAGTTCGGGAAGGCCGAGACCTTCACCAGCACGGGCACCCCGACCTCGGAGACGTCGAACGAGATGTCGTCGTTGCCGGCCTCGATGTTGCTCACCTCGACCGGCACGAGTGGCACGTGATCGACCGTGAGGGGGTTGCGCGGTTGGCCGGTCTCGCCGTCGACGGCGTCGACCCGGTGCCACTCGTCGGGGCCGCTCGATGCGAGCAGCACATCCCAACGGCTCCGGTCCTGGAACCAGGGCGCGACCACGGGCAGCCACTCGTGGGCGGCGTCGGCCACGTCGGCCAGCACCACGGGCTGGTTCTCGAGCGGCTCGACCAACGGCGCGTCGGCCACCTCGTAGATGACCCACGGCCCCGAGCGCGCCACCTCGGTGAGCTCGGGGTGCCCCGAGGCCGCGGTGGTAGCCGTGTCGGACTGCGCCATGTAGTAACGCACCCCGAGCAGCTGGAGCTGGGCCACGCCGAGCTCGATGTCGAACGCGCCGTACGGCAGGTCGCGCTGCGGGCCCCCGACGAGCGACAGCGCCGAACGGTTGAGGAAGTGGAACGGGGTGGTCGTCGCCGACTCGAAGTACAGGCCCTCCATCGACCCGATGCACCCGTCGGTCCAGTACGGGAGGAGCATGAGCGCCATCGGGCTGCCGTAGCGGTCGAGCTGCTCCTTCTCGTACTCCCACAGGCTGCGGCCGCAGCCGTTGCGCTCGCCCAGGTTCCCCATGGTGAGGAGCACGTCCTCGTACTCCTCCCAGTGCTCCTTGCCCTCGTAGCCCGAGAAGTTCCAGCGGGCCCAGGTGGCCGCCTGGCGGTGCTCGCTTGACTCGAGGAACAGCCAGTGGTAGGTGCCGTCGGCGTCGACGCGCCCGAAGAGGGGCATGGCCCGTAGTGGCAGGGCGACGACCGATATGGCAACGACAGCGGCGAGCACCGCCCCCGTGATGCGCAGGGCCTCACGACGATGCGGCGACGACGCGTCGACGAGCAGCTGGATGATCTGCGCGACGCCGAGCGCTGCCAGCAGGCAGGTCATCAGGTAGACGTAGGGCAAGAGCCGGGCGTTCCAGAGGCGTCCCTGCGGCACCAGCCAGAACGCGAGGCCCAGCAGCACGATGGTGCCGGCGAAGAACCACCCGAGCCGGATGCGACGGATCACCGACGCCATGAACCCGGCGATGGCGAGCAACGCCACCCAGCGGAGGTCGCGGGGGAAGAGGTAGGTGAGCCAGAAGCCCAGCTGCTCGGCCGCACCAGCGTCGCCCGGCGGCACCAACTTCCCCCACCCCATGTCGTTGAGGTAGGCGCGCTGCCACCAGAACGGCAACATCCACCACGCGGCGAGCAGGGCGCCGATCGGCGCCGACGTCATCAGCCACATCAGGCCGCGCTTCGACGGCCACACGGCCAGCATCACCGCCGTGGCGATCACCGCGAAGATGAGGGGGATCACGTGGGTCAGCCCGCACATGGCGACGGCGAGCGCCGCCCATCCGCGGTGGCGACCGGTGCGCAGCCCCTGGGCCACCAAACCCAGGTAGACGATGGCGAACGTGAGGCTGATCGAGTTGGCGAACTCGCCCGCCATGGTGGACAGCACGTTGCCGCCCCAGATGTCGTAGCCCTCGTAGAAGAGGAACGTCACCGTCGCCACCGCGAGGAGCGCCGGGCCGGGAAAGCGCAGCTTCGACCAACGGCCGAGCGCCCATGCGGCGACGGGCAGGGTGAGGATGCCCGACACCGACACGACCTTGAACGCGATGCCGTATGGCATCACCACGTCGAGGGCGACGATGGCGAGCATCTGGGGGACCATGTAGAAACGCAGCGCCGGGAAGCCTGCGTACCAGTCGGGCGACCACCCGGTGAGCTGCCAGTTGGGCAGCAGGTGGTCGCGGAGATAGGCGGGCGCCCACACGTGGGCCGCCATGTCGCCCCCCGCCGGCGTGGAGCTTCGGAAGATCAGCTCCGGCTGGAGCTGGAGGAACGCGAACACCACACACGAGACGACGATGCCGGCGGTGATCCATGCGTCGAGGCCGGAGTCGTGGACGGGCTCGGTCCGGGGCGCGTCGCCATCGGCACGATCGACATCACCGTCGCCCCAGGAGGGCGGCGTGTCGGCGTGGACGGCGGCGTCGTCCTCGAGCGTTCGGGGTGGCATCGGGGTCTCATCCTGGCACCCCGAGACGGGGGCCTGTGCGCGGTCTCAGCGCGACTGGCGGCGGGTGCTCCCGGTCTGCGAGAGGCGGTCGAGTGCGCCACGCAGGTCGAGGCCCTCACCCTCCTTCGACCACTCGCGGGCATCGCATGCCGAGCACGATCGCATCATCAGCGGCTCGTTGCCGCTCGACAGCTCGATCTCGATCACCGGCCCGCCGCACTCACGGCACCTCGTCTGTCCCATCTGCTGCCCTCTCCACGGTGTGTGCCGCTCACGGCCGATCTGCCCACGTCCTCGTCCCCCATCGGTCGATACCCGCGCGACGTGAGCGTCAACCGGCGACGAGGAGTGCCACCACGGTGACGAGGTTGAAGCCCACGTGGGCCCAGATGGCCGGACCGAGGCGCCCCGACCGCACCGTCAGCCAGCCAGCGACCAGCCCGAACGCGATGAGAGCCGGGAGCTGCAAGAGCTGGAAGTGGACGGCGCCGAACACCGCCGACGAACCGAGGACCCCCACCAGAGTGCCGAACCGGCGCTCGAGGCTCCGTAGCAGCAGACCACGGAAGAACAGCTCCTCGACGACCGGGGCGCCCACGGCCACCACGAAGACGAGGACGACCACATCGATCGGGCGGGTGGCGCGCTCGGTGAGCTCTCGTGCGGCCTCAGACACGTCCTGCTCGCCGAAGATGAGGAAGATCGGGATGTAGACCAGCGGCACGAGGACGATCTGGCACAACGCGCCGAGGATGGCCCCATAGGGCAGATCAGGCCAGCGGAACCGCCAGCCGAAGTCGACCACAGGCCCGTTGCCGCGGGTGCGGCTCGACCACAGGGTGACACCGCCGTACCCGAGCCACAGCGGGATCTGCACGAGGAACAGCACGGCCAGAGGAGCGGCGTCGATCTGCTCGGCGGTGCGATAGCCGAACGAGATGAGGATGGCCGCTCCACCCAGCACCGCGGCAACCTGGGCGACGAGGAGAGCCACCAGAGCGTCTCCGACGCCCCACTGCACAGGCGGCGGTGCGGTCAGGCGCTCGTCATCGGCCGGCGCGGGCCAGCGAGGCACGGCGACCCGGGCTCAGCTGGCCCGGGCGATGTGCAGCAGTGCGGCGTCGACGCGCCGGTCGTGCAGGGCCCAGCCATTGGGGACCGACAGCGTGTCGGCGTGACGGGCACAGAGGTCGTGGGTCATCGGGTGCGACTCGTCGGCCAGCGGGTCGACCCACACCGAGCGTCCGGCGTAGTCGTAGGCGAGGGTGGCGGCCGGTGGGTTCCCGCATGCCGGTCGGGCACAAGAGCGTCGCATGGGCGGTCACGGTACCCGCCCCGACGAACCGGTTCACGGATGCTGCCGCCGTCAACTGCCCTGCCACCTCCTAGCATGGATGCATGAGCCCGAGCCCCAAGGCGCCCCCTCCCCCTCCTCCTCCGCCGCCGCCACCACCACCCCCACGACGTGCCGGATCCGGTGGACGTGGCGGTTCGTCGCCCGACCGTCCGTCCGGCCGCACCGACATGAAGATGCCGCGCTGGGGTCTGGCCGCGCTGGCTGCCGTCATCATCGCGGTGCTCGCCTACCCGCTGCTCTTCCCCCAGGAGTCGGGCCAAGAGCTCACGTTCTCGGAGTTCCGCGCCGAGGTCGAGGCCGGCAACGTCGAGTCGCTCGAATACAACAACAACAACGGCGACATCTCCGGCGAGCTCACCGGCGACCGGGGTGAGTTCACCACCACCGGCCCGGTCCCGCTCTCCGATGCCGACCGTGAGCTCATCGACGCCAACACCGAGGCGCGCTTCGACACACCGGAGCCGAGCCTTCTGATGTCGCTCCTGCCGACGTTCCTGCTCATCGGCATCTTCGTCGCCTTCTTCATCTGGATGAGCCGACGGGCGCAGGGCCAGATGGGCGGCATCATGTCCATCGGCCGCTCCAAGGCCAAGACCTACAGCACCGAGCGGCCGGGCACCACCTTCGCCGACGTCGCCGGCTACCCCGGGGTGAAGCAGGAGGTCACCGAGGTCATCGACTTCCTCAAGACCCCCCAGAAGTTCAGTGAGATCGGCGCCCGCATCCCCAAGGGCATCCTGCTCGTCGGCCCCCCCGGCACCGGTAAGACGCTCATCGCACGGGCGGTCGCTGGCGAGGCCGGCGTACCGTTCCTGTCGGTCAGCGGCTCCGACTTCATGGAGATGTTCGTTGGCGTCGGCGCCAGCCGCGTCCGCGACCTGTTCGACTCGGCCCGCAAGATGGGTCGCGCCATCATCTTCATCGACGAGATCGACTCGATCGGCCGCAAGCGCGGCGCCGGCCTCGGTGGTGGGCACGACGAGCGCGAGCAGACCCTCAACCAGATGCTCAACGAGATGGACGGCTTCGAGCCCACCGAGGGCATCGTGATGATCGCAGCCACCAACCGGCCCGACATCCTCGACTCGGCCCTGCTCCGGCCGGGGCGATTCGACCGGCAGGTCGTCGTACCCCTGCCCGGTCTCGAGGACCGCCGCCAGATCCTCGACGTGCACGTGCGCCACAAGCGCATGTCGCCCGACGTCGACCTCGACGTCGTGGCCCGGGGCACCCCCGGCATGAGCGGCGCCGACCTCGCCAACCTCGTCAACGAGGCGGCACTCTTCGCCGTGCGCGCCGGCGACGACGCCATCCACAAGCAGCACTTCGAGGCGGCCCGCGACCGCATCCTGATGGGCCAGAAGCGCGACACCCTCGCCCTCTCCGACGAGGAGAAGGAGGCCATCGCCTACCACGAGGGAGGCCACGCCGTCTGTGCGGCGGTGCTCCCCCACGCCGATCCGGTCCACAAGGTCACGATCATCCCGTCGGGGATGGCCCTCGGTGTCACCCACCAGCTGCCGTTGGCCGAGCGCCACCTCTACCGTCAGGACTACATCGAGGACTCCCTCGTCGTCCGCATGGGCGGTCGGGTGGCCGAGGAGATCATCTACGGGGTCGCCTCCACCGGAGCCAACAACGACCTCGTCGGTGCCACCGAACTGGCCCGCAAGATGGTGCGCGAATGGGGCATGAGTCAGCGGGTCGGGCCGATGGCGTGGGGTTCCCAAGGCCAGGTCTTCCTCGGCGAGGACCTCATGCACACACGCGACTACAGCGACGACACGGCCCGCGTCATCGACGAAGAGGTCGAGCGCATCCTGCGTGAGCAGGAGACCCGTTGCCGCGAGGTGCTCAGTGAGAACCGAGCAGGGCTCGACCTCGTGGCCCAGGCGCTCCTCGAGCACGAGACGATCGACGGTGACGAGGTGGTGCGGCTCATCGCCGTCGGCGCCGGGCGCATCACCGACGACGGCAGCGGCCACTCGGCCGAAGCGCGCGACATCGTCGAGCGCACCCGCGCCGAGGCCACCGCGGCTGCGGCAACCGACTGACATCAGGCGTCGGGTCGGGCCGCACGCTCAGGCGTGGTGGCCCTGCCCGTGATCGCAACCGTCGGGCACCGACCCCGGTTCACGCAGCTCGGCCACCGTCGCCCACAGGTCGGTGGCGGTTGGCGGACCAACGAACGATGCCCGCACCACGCCCTGCTCGTCGGCGATGACCACCAACGGAACGCCGTCGATCTGGTAGCGGCGGTGCAACCCGGGCTCGGCGCCCACCTCGACCTCGTGGACCGCCACCTCGGCGCTGTCGAGCAGCGACGCCTTCTCCCAGGTGCCGCGGCACGAATCACAGGTGGCGGAGGTGAACACGGCCAGCAACCACGGCGCCTCGGGCCGCAGGAAGTCGTCGCGGTCGAGCTGGCTCGGCACCCGGTAGGTAATGGGCGCGGTGGGCGGTTCAGGACGTCGGCGTTGGATGAGCGCCGCCGCGATGGCGGCGACGGCCACCAGGGCCACGGCGATCAGCAGGCGCTCCATGGGGTTGATCATGCCGCACGTGGGTCGAGGGCATGCAGGCGACCCCTCACGAGTGCCGGGGGCCGGTTGGGCGGCACGCGCCTGACCGATCAGCGGATGTCGACGGTGGGGAGCAGCTCGGGGGTGGATCCGAACGGCACCGCGGCGATGACCGACAGATCGGCTGGGTCGTCGCCGACGGCGACCACCTCGGCGACGATCGGAGCGCTCGACGTCACGAGGAGCGAGCCGGGACCGACGTCGAGGTCGTCGAGGTCGACCACGGCCCGACCGGCGGGATCGATCACGATCGAGCCGCCGTCGACGATGCTGACCTCGCCGTCGGCGAAGTGCTGGATGGTGATGTCGGTGGCCTCGACGTCGTCGAGGTTCACGATCCGCAGCCGGATGGTGCCGGGTTCGCCGATGGCGGGGTCGGCCACGACGACCTGGCGCGACATGAGCGGCGAACCCGAACTGATGGAGACTCCGCCGGCCGAGGTGTCGAAGGTGGCGAGCTCGGTGACCACCGCAACGCCGTTGAGCGACCGAACGGTGACCGCGAACTCGCCGAAGTCCTCGCCGAACACGTCGAGCAGACGAGCCTGGTCGGTGAGGTCGAGGGTGGCGTGGTCGCCTGGCCCCACCGTCAGCTCGAAGGGGGCGACCGCCCCGACGACGTCGTCCGGCAGGGCGATCTCGACGTCGACCTCCGCCGGGGTGTCGGACGGGTTGTACACGACGAGGGTCTGGGGAAGGTCGTCGTGACGCCGGCCCACCACGTGCATCCAGGTGGACGCCGGTTCGGGCACGCCCAGGTCGATGGCGAGGCCGCTCCGACCGGCCTCGTCGGTGCCGTCGAACGCCTGTATGCGCTCGGCCACCACCCGACCGGTGCGGGTGGAGACCGTGGTCGAGACGTGCTCGCGGCGACGCACCTCGGCCCCCACGTCGGCGACGATGACGCTGCCCGCGGGGACGACCATGCCGGTGAGCGCTTGCGGTTCGCGCACCCCGTCGGAGGTGACGAACGAGAAGTCGACCACGGCATCGCCCGGAAACGGGTTGAAGAGCGCGACGAGCGATGCGGAGCCGCGGGAGGTGTCGCCCCACGCGAAGTGCCACACGTCGGACGACACCGACGAGCAGGGCCCGGAGTCGCGTCCGAGCGGCCCCACCACGTGATGGGTCACGACCACCGCCCCCCCGTCGAGCTCGACCAGGGCGGCCACAGCGGGGCCCTCGGCCAGATCGGCCAGATCGATCCGCTCGACCGAGCGCGCTGGCACCTCGACCTCGGACACCACCGGGGCGTCCTGGCCGGGGTGGATGGTGAGGGTGGCGACGCGGTCGGCATCGCCGGCGTTGGTGAGCACCACCGTGTGCTCGGCCACCACCGGCACCGGCGGGGCCGCCGCACCGTCGGGATCGACCGCGCCGTCGCCGGCCTCGGTCTCGTCCGTGTCGGTGGCCTCGCCGTCGGTGGAGTCGGTGGCCTCGTCCTCGGCGTCCGCGCCGTCGGGCTCGGTGGCCTCGCCGTCCGCGTCCTCGGTGGTCTCGCCATCGCCGTCCAGCACGTCGTCGGGCCGGTTGGCGGGCTCGATCTCGACACCTCCGGCCGAGCCTGCCGCGCAGTACCAGGTGGAGCCGAGGGCATCGGCCCCGGCCGCTGACGGCGCCAACCGACGTAGGTCGACGGCGGCCGAATCGCTTCGGTCCTCGGTCGAATCGGTTCGCTCGACGACGAGCGCGAGAACCAGCGCGGCCACCACCAGCAACAGGACAGGGATCCGTGCCTTGGTCATCGGCGTCGTCCTCGGCGAGGGGTGCGGCGACGGCGTCGCAGCTCGCGCTGCTCGGCCCGTGTGAGGTACATGACAGCCACGACGACCAGCGCCGCCGCGATCTGGCCCGCCAGTGCGGCTCGGTGCACGACGGGCGTGACCCAGGCGATCGAGGCCCGGCCGCCCTCGTCGACCACGGCGGCGGAGGTCCATCCCAGCACCGGGCGCGTCGGCACCCGATCGCCGTCGACGTCGGCCCGCCAGCCGGTGGACGGTGCGGATCCGATCAGGATCTCGCTGCCGCTGGGCACCTCGCCCGACGCCGAGCTCGGCCCGTCCATTCCCAGTGGCCCAGCCTCGTCGGACAGCCGCAGCCGCGCCGCCTGCCGCATCCCGTCGGGCATCGCCACCTCGGGCGCCTCGGGGATCGTGTCGTCGGGCACCACCGAAAACATCGGCGACCAGGCCGCGTTGCGATACACCGACAGCACCGGGTTCACGTCGATCCGCACGAGGTCGAGCTGCTGCTCGAGCGCCGCGGTGATCTCGTCGGGGACCGGCGCCGATGTGCCGCCGTACGGGGCCGGCGCGGAGCGGTCGACCACCACCAGGTAGCGCACGCCCATGGGTGCCAGGATCCGTCCGAGGCGGGTGGTGTCGAGTGAGATCGCCAGATCGAGCGCGCTGGGCAGCGGCGCATCGGATGGGTCGGCGGGACCGGGCCACAGATCCTGCAGCACGGGGGTGCCGTCCTGGGTCGTGGCGTAGGCGAGGCCGTCGAGCAGCGGCCAGCCGGTGAGCGGCAACACCTCGGGCGAGCCCAGCCAGACGACGCGGAAGTCGTCGGTGGCCGCCTCGGCGTCGAGGAACGCCAGGACCTGACGGTGCTCACCGCGCGGCATCAGCCACCGTCCGCCGACGGCCGCGGCCAGCGTGGGGAGGAACGAGACCGCGAGGGATGCGACCGCGACGAAGCTGGCGAACTGCCGCCACGAGAACTTCCGGCGCCGAACGTCGGCGTCGAACGCGGCGGCACCGAGGCCGACCGACATGGCCATGGCCACCCCGGCCGGAGCGAGCCCCATCTCGGTTGGCGGAAGCGCCACCGGCAGCCAGCCCCGCCCCGACGCCCACAGCAAGCCCCACGAGACGAGGGCGATCGACCAGGCGCGCGCCGCCCAGGCCAGACGCCAGCCCCGGCCAACGACGAGCACGTATGCGGCCGCCAGCGCCACCGCGGCGTGGAGGCCCGACGAGCCGATGGGGCCGGTGTCGAACCGCGTGATCTCGAGGATCCCGAGCGCCCGGGAGTCGGCGACCCGGCCGCCGGTGAACGCCGACCAGCCCCCCCCCGGCGAGAGCATCTCGATCGCCCACGGAGCGTGGAGGATCAGGGCGATCACGCCGGCGCCGATCGATGTGAGCAGCATCCGAGCCAGGCCGCTGAGGCGTCCGGCCACCAGCGAGCCGGGGATCATCGCCACGACGAGGGCCGCGGGCCACGCCACCCACAGCGGGTCGATGGTGGCGGCGAGCGCGATGACGACGCCGAGTGCCAGCGACTGGCGCCACAGCGGCGGGATCTCGACGCGGGGGCCAGCCGGTGGATCGGCGGCGCCGAAGGGGACGTCGCCCGATGCGCGGAGGACCCGAGCGAACACCCACGGCATGACGCCGTAGCCGACCAGGCCGCGCCACGATCCGGTGGCGAGCGAGTCGTAGCCGACGGGGATGGCCGCATATGCGAAGAGCGCGACGACCGATGCCCGCACCGAGTGCGACGGCGCAACGAGCCGCCAGACGCCGAACAGGCCCAGCGGCAACATCCCCAGGATGAGCAGGGTGCGCAGCAGCCCCCCCGCGCCGAGGAACAGGGCCACTCCGGCGCCGGCGAGCAGGTTTCCCGTGGCGGCGAACCCCTCGCCGCCGATCCCGGCGCGCCGCCAGCTCGACGCCCACTCCGACAAGATCGGCCCCACGTGCTCGGGGAAGGCAACGAGGTCACCGATGGCGGGGATCGGTCGGGTGATGAGGTGGCGCGAACCGATGAGGACCACCAAGCCGACGACGATCCAGGCGACCAGTGCCGCACGCCGACCCGGTCCGGCCACGGCATCGATCATCCGACGGCTGACCGTGGCCGCCGAGCCGAAGGGATCGTCGCCGACAGCGAGCTGCCCCCGCAAGAACGCGGCCACCCGGGCGCTGCCGCCCACCTGCAACGGGCGGATGTCGGCATCGGGCACCTTGCGGACCGCCTGGAGCGCGGCACGGCGCTGACGCAGCGAGCCCAGGCGACCGAGGTTCCAACTCCATGATGACAGGACGTCGCGGGCCTGGCCTGGCCGTCCGGTGAGCAGCGAGAAGAGGGCCTCGACCAGGTGCAGGACGGCCAGTTGGGGAAGGACCCGCACCAAGCTGACGGGTCGGTAGACGGTGAGGACGGTGCGCAGCCGGTGGCGGAACTGCTGACGGCGCCGGTCGTCGACGGGCCGGCGTTCGGCCAAGGCCTCGATGTGGCGGACCCGAGCGCCAGGGGCGACGAGAACGCGGCCACCGGCCACGTGCACGCGCCAGCAGAGGTCGAGGTCGTCGCCGAACCAACCGGCCTCGTCGTCGAACCCCCCGAGCGCCCGCAGGATGTCGGAACGCACCAGGGTGAAGGCGTCGGGCACGTTGAACACGTCGCGCACGGCGTCGTGCTGCTCCTGGTCGAGCTCGCCGCGCTCGACGTAGGACACCGGGAACCCGAACTTGTCGGCCCCCTCCCCCGCGGCGAGGAGGCGCGTCGTGTCGTTCCATCGCACGACCTTCGGGCCCACGAGCGCGGCGTTCGACCGGAACGCCTCCTCGACCAGCGCGCGCACGGCCGTTCGATCGGGGGCCACGTCGTCGTGGGCGAGGATCACCAGAGGGGCGAGGGTGATCCGCGCCAACGCCGCATCGATGCTCCGACCGAACCCGAGGTTCTCATCGAGCCGCACCACCGTTGCCTCGGGCAGCGCCACTGCGATGCGCGAGCTCACGGGCACCGTGCTGTCGGCATCGACCACCACGACCTCGAGCGCGGGGTACTCCAGCGCAGCGATGGCCGCGAGCACGTCGTCGAACCACGCGCCCGGGTCGTGGGTGACCATCAGGAGGGTCACAGCGGGTGCGGCGGCGGGCTCGGGCGCGGTGGAGGGGCTCTCGCCCGTGGTCTCGTCGGCGTCCACGATCGCCGAAGGGTACCCCCTGGTGGCGCGCCGTCCCGTCACCCGACCGTAACATTGGGCACAACGGGGCCGGAGGCCGACCGACCGACCGACCAAGAGGAGTCAGCGTGGAACCGGATCTCGAGGACGCAGCACAGCGGGTCGCCAAGGCCGTGGGCCATGTGGTCACCGATGCCGCCACCGTGGCGGTCGGCCTGGGCATCCTCGGCGTCAACCGGCTACAGGTGCTGCGCCGCCAGGTCGCGGACCGCATCCAGCGGCCGCCGACATGAGCTCGCCGCGTCTACGGGTCGCGCTCGACGCCACGTCTCTGCTCGGACCGCTCACCGGCGTGGGCGTCTTCACATCGGCTCTGCTGCACCACCTTCCGTCCGACATCGACGTGGTGGCCTACGCCACCTCCTGGCGTGGCCGCGGGCGCCTGAGCGCCCAGCTCCCGACCCACGTCACCGCCAGCACACGCCCACAGGCGGCCCGGCCCCTGCGCGAGATCTGGCGGCGGGCGAACTGGCCGCCGATAGAGCTGTGGACCGGACCGGTCGACGTGGTCCACGGCACGAACTTCGTCGTTCCCCCCACCCGAGCTGGCTCCGTCGTGAGCGTGCACGACCTCACCTTCCACCACCACCCGGAGATGTGCACGGCGCCGACGCTCCAGTACCCGTCGCTGATCCGGCGGGCGATCGCTCGCGGGGCGTGGGTGCACACCGACTCCCAGTTCGTCGCCGACGAGGTGGTCGAGGTGTACGGCGCGGCACCGGAGCGGGTGGTTGCAGTGCCACTCGGTGTGCATCCTCCCGTGCACGCGGATGCCGCGGAAGGTCACCGCATCGCCGGCGGCGACCGCTACGTCGTCGCCGTCGGCACCGTCGAACCCCGCAAGGACCTGCCGCTGCTGGTCGAGGCGTTCGACGAGCTGGCGGCGACCGACCCCGAACTGCGACTCGTCCACGCCGGCCCCGACGGTTGGGGTGCCGACGCGTTCACCGAGCGCATCGACCGCTCGCCCCACCGCGACCGGATCGTTCGGCTCGGCTGGGTCGACGACGCCACCCGCTCCGCCCTTCTCCACGGGGCGGCCGTGCTCGCCTACCCCTCGCGCTACGAGGGCTTCGGGCTCCCTCCCCTCGAGGCGATGAGCGTGGGCACGCCCGTCGTTGCCACGGCAGTGGGGTCGCTCCCCGAGGTCCTCGGCGATGCCGCGATCCTGGTGCCGCCGTCAGATGCCTCGGCGCTCGCCGAGGCGCTGGCCCTCGTCATCGACGACGTGGCCGAGCGCGCCCGCCTGGTGCGGCTGGGCATCGCGCGGGCCACCCACCACCGGTGGGACCGCTGCGCCGCGGGCATGGTGGCCCTCTACCGCCGAGCTGCCGCGTGAGGCTCTCCTAGAGTGACCGGCGTGCCCACCACCACTGCCTCTCGATGAGGGCGCTCGTCACCGGGTCGAGCGGCTTCGCCGGCCGACACCTCGTGGCCCACCTCGAGTCGTGCGGCGACGACGTCAGCGGCCTCGACCGGGCCGACGGCATCGACATCACCGATGCGTCCGCCCTCGGCCGCCACCTCGAGAGCGTGCGCCCCGAGGTCGTCTACCACCTCGCGGGTTGGGCCGATGTCGGCGGATCGTGGGACGACCCCCTGGCCACGTTCGAGGCCAACGCCCTCGGCACCCTCCACCTGCTCACCGCGGCCCGCACCAGCGGCGTGCGCCGGGTCCTCGTGGTCGGTTCGGCCGACGTGTACGGCAAGGTGGGCGAGACCGACCTGCCGCTCACCGAGGCCCAACCCCTCGCCCCGGTCAGCCCATACGCCGCCAGCAAGGTGACCGCCGAGTACCTCGCGATCCAGGCGTGGAACGGGCACGGCCTCGAGACCGTGCGGACGCGGTCGTTCAACCACATCGGTCCCGGGCAGTCGAACCGGTTCGTAGCCGCAGCCATCGCCGAGCGCGTCGCCCGTGCCGAGCACGACCTCCGCGACGAGGTCGAGGTGGGCAACGTGACACCCCGCCGCGACTTCACCGACGTGCGCGACGTCGCCCGCGCCTACCGCGCACTGATGGTCGACGGACGGGCGGGCGAGGTGTACCACGTGTGCTCGGGCCGCGACCTCGCCATCCGCGAGCTTGCCGACATCCTCCTCGGCATGGCCGAGCGCCCGATGACGCTCAGCATCGACCCCGCCCTGCAGCGCCCGGTCGACATCCCCGTGCTGCGCGGCGACCCTTCCAAGCTCCGCAGCGACACCAGCTGGGAGCCCCAGATCAGCATCGAGGACACCTTGGCCGAACTGCTCGCCGAAGCACGGACCCGCACGGAGAGCGGCGCCTGACGTCCTGTGTGCGAACCCCGCATCGAACTGCTCGATCGGTACGCGGGTTTGGCGTCGGTGTCGAGGTCGCAGCGGCAGATCCAGCGATCTTCGCCGCCAAGGCGGCACATCGGCTTGAAGCCCTTGGGCCTGTTCGGCTTGCTCCACCCGTTGGTGGTGCTGCCAGTGACACGCTTGAGCCCGCTCGGCCGGCATGTCCTCGAACGGGCCAGTTCCGGTAGTTTTCCTCGGTTGTTCTCTTGTCTGTACTGCTCGCTCCCGTCGTGACTGCTCGCTCCCGTCGTGACTGCTCGCTCCCGTCGTGGTCGAACTACGTTCGACCCTACCGAGGGGGTGTGACAGTCACGGAGCGTGAAGCCGGAGACAACCTGACCCAGGGAACGTGACGAGACGCGCCCGCGGGCGCGGGGGTGCGGCCTGCCCGAGGGGACGCTGGAGATCATCACGTCGGACGCGCCCGCGGGCGCGGGGGTGCGGCACCATGAGCCACGCCCGCCACGGTGCTTGCCCACGCTCAACCGGGCACCCGCCACCGCACCTCTCGCACAGGGGCCTGAGGCGTCAGGCGCTGGCCCGGCCGTGCCGCGAGGCGATGGCGGCCACCTCACGCTGCGCGGCTCGCACCGCCCGCCGCTCGTCGGGGTCGGATGCGCCGGCCTCGAGCTCGCTCAGCTCAGCTCGGACGACAGCGATGGCATCGACCGCCGCGTCGGGGTCGAGACGTGCGATCCAGCGTCGCTCCACGTCGAGGGCGAGCAGGCGGGCCTCGACCAGGGTGTACCGGGCCGCCATGAGCGGCAGGCGATCGGCCTTGGCCCGCGGGTAGTCGGTGCCGGCCACCAGGTCGTGGGGCTCCATCCGGAACACGCCGGCGAGGAGCACGACGGTGCGCTCGCTCGGCTGCGAGAGCTCGGTCTCCATGTGGCTCACGGCGTTGCGGGAGATGGCGAGGCGCGACGCGAGCTGCTGCTGGGTGAAGCCGAAGTCGACCCGGAGCCGGGCGATGCGACGTCCCATGCTCTCGCTCTGGAAGTTCGACACGTGCGAACCCACTTGGCAGACGACAGGACCACGAGAGCGTAGACATGTCCCATGACCAAGCGTGCGCTCATCACCGGAATCACCGGCCAGGACGGCTCCTACCTGGCCGAGCTCCTGCTCGACGAGGGCTACGAGGTCGTCGGCATGGTGCGACGGTCGAGCACCGTGAACTTCGAGCGGATCGCCCACATCCAGGACCGCGTCACCCTCGTGCCCGGCGATCTCCTCGACGAGGTGTCGCTCATCAACATCCTGCGTGAGCACCGCCCCGAGGAGGTCTACAACCTGGCCGCCCAGTCGTTCGTACAGACCTCGTTCGGCCAGCCCGTGCTCACCGGCGAGATCACCGCACTCGGCGTGACCCGCCTGCTCGACGCGATCCGCATCGTCGATCCCGACATCCGCTTCTACCAGGCGAGCACCAGCGAGATGTTCGGCAAGGTCCAGGCGGTCCCCCAGACCGAGGAGACCGACTTCTACCCCCGCAGCCCCTATGGCGTCGCCAAGCTCTACGGCCACTGGATCACGATCAACTACCGCGAGAGCTACCAGATGCACGCCAGCTCGGGCATCCTCTTCAACCACGAGAGCCCTCGCCGGGGCCACGAGTTCGTCACCCGCAAGATCACCCACGCCGTGGCCCAGATCAAGCTCGGCCAGCTCGACACCCTCGCCCTCGGGAACCTCGACGCCCAGCGCGACTGGGGCTTCGCCGGCGACTACGTCGAGGCCATGTGGCTGATGCTCCAGCAGGAGGAGCCCGACGACTTCGTCATCGCCACCGGGTCGACCCACTCGGTCCGTGAGTTCTGCGAGGTGGCGTTCAGCCACGTCGGCTTGGACTACGAGCAGTACGTCACCATGGACCAGCGGTTCGTGCGCCCCGCCGAGGTCGACCTCCTCATCGGTGACCCGGGGAAGGCCAAGGAGAAGCTGGGCTGGGAGCCCAAGACCACCTTCGCCGAGCTCATCACGATGATGGTCGACGCCGACATCGACCTCCTCTCCGGGAAGCTGCGCCACCTCTCGTGAACGTCGCCGTCCTGGCCGGGGGCGTCGGGGCCGCCCGCTTCCTCGGCGGCCTCGTCGACGTCGTGGAGCCCCCCGACATCACCGTCGTCGCCAACGTCGCCGACGACATCGAGCTGCACGGGCTGCGCATCAGCCCCGACCTCGACACGGTCACCTACACCCTCGCCGGCGCCACCGACGCCGAGAGGGGCTGGGGCCTCGCCGGCGAGACCTGGCAGGCCATGGAGGGGCTGCGGCGCTACGGGGGGGTCGACTGGTTCAACCTGGGCGATCGCGATCTCGGCACCCACCTGTACCGCACCCAACGGCTGGCCGACGGCGCCACGCTCACCGAGGTGACCGGCGAGATCGCCCGGGCCTGGGGCCTCGCACTCCGCCTCCTGCCGGTCACCGAGGACCCGGTGCGCACGATGGTCACGGTGGTCGACGAGGGCGAGATCGGCTTCCAGGAGTACTTCGTGCGGCGCCACCACGACGTGGCGGTCACCGCCGTGCGCTTCGCCGGCATCACGGCTGCGGCGCCGGCGCCCGGGGTCCTCGACGCTCTCGGATCGGCCGACGTTGTCGTCATCGCCCCATCGAACCCGATCGTCTCGATCGGTCCGGTCATCGCGGTGCCGGGGGTGCGCGACGCGGTGGCCGCTCGCCGCGACCACGTGGTCGCGATCTCCCCCATCGTCGGCGGGAAGGCCCTGAAGGGACCAGCCGACCGC